>CALAGR010000132.1 GCA_937891735.1 uncultured Pseudomonadota bacterium
CTGTCGTCGTCGTCCCCGCTGTCGTCGTCGTCCGCGCTGTCGTCGTCGTCCACGGTGTCGTCGTCGTCCGCGCTGTCGTCGTCGTCGATGGGCTCCGCAGGGCAGGCGAGCACGAGCAGGGCGAGGAGCAGGAGCAGGAGGCGGGGCATGGAACAGAGGGTAGCTTGCTGCGGATGCCCGCTCCCTTCGTCCGACGCCGTCTCGCTGCGCTGCGCGCCGCGTCCCTGTTCCGGGACCCGCCGGAGGTCCAGACGGACGACGGCGTGCACGGAACGGTGGGCGGCCGGCCGGCGACGCTGTTCTGCAGCAACGACTACCTGGGTCTGCGGCTCGATGCGCGGGTGCGGCGCGCCGCCGGAGAGGCGGCGAACCGGTACGGAGCGGGCAGCGGCAGCTCCCGGTTGATCGCGGGCAGCCTGCCGCTGCATCGGGAGCTCGAGGAGGCCGTCGCGGACTGGATGGGCACCGGGTCCGCGCTGGTGTGCAGCTCGGGGTACCAGGCGAACATCGCGCTGCTGCAGGCCCTGCCGTCACGCCACGACCGGGTGTACAGCGACGCCCTCAACCACGCCTCGCTCATCGACGGCTGCCGGCTCTCCCCCGCGCGGGTGCGCAAGGTGCCGCACGGGGACGTGGCGGCGCTGGACGCGGCGCTGGCGGACGACGCGGGGCGGGACGGGGAGCGCTTCGTGCTCAGCGAGGGGCTGTATTCGATGGACGGCGACCGCGGGCCGGTGGCGGCGCAGGCGGACACGGCGCAGCGCCACGGGGCGTGGCTGTTGGTGGACGAGGCCCACGCCATCGGGGTGTTGGGCCCAGGGGGGCGCGGGGTGTGCGCCGAGCGGGGGGTGTCGCCCCTGGCGCGGGTGGGCACGTTCGGCAAGGCGCTCGGCAGCCACGGGGCGTTCATCGCCACCGACGCCGAGACCCGGGCGCTGCTGGTGAACGCGGGGCGCACCTACATCTTCACCACGGCGCTGCCGCCGGCGTCGATGGGGGCGGCGCTGGAGGCGCTGCGGATCGCGCGGTCGGACGAGGGCGACGCGCTCCGGGCGCGGGCGGTGCACAACGCCCGCCGGGTGGCGCAGGCGGCGTCGGGGCTGGGCTTCGGGCTGTCGGGCACGGACCTGGACGACCCGGGCCCCATCGTCCCGATCCTGCTCGGTGAGGCCCAGGTGGCGCTCGACTCGGCGGCGGCGCTGCTGGACGCGGGGGTCTACGCGAAGGCCATCCGACCGCCGACGGTGCCGGCCGGGACCTGTCGCCTGCGGGTCACGGTGAGCGCCAGCCACACCGAGGCGGACCTCGATCTGCTGATCGGGGCGCTGGAGCGGCTGGGTTCGCGGCGCTGACCGGCGGGATCAGCCCTTCTTGTCGGTCTTGGCGACGGGCACGGCGGTCTTGCCCGCCTCCTTCCAGCCCTTGATGCCCTCGCGCAGGACGGACACGTTGCTGTAGCCGGCCTGCTGGGCGCGGCCCGCGGCCTTGTCCGAGGCGGTGCACATCGTGCTGCCGCAGTAGAAGACCAGGTCGCTGGCCTTGTCGGCGGGGAGCAGGGCGAGGTCGTACTCGCGGTAGCTGTCGAGCAGGGTCGCGCCGGCGATGACGCCGTGCTCGTCGCGGGTGGCCGCGTTGTTGGCGTCGTACAGGTGGCACTCACCGGCAGCGAGCTTCCGCTCGAGGTCGTCCATCGAGGTCTCGGGCACGGCGGGGGCCTCGACGGTCTTGTCGGAGTCGGCGGTCTTGGCGGCGTCGCCGGCGAAGGCCGGCAGGGCGAGGAGCGAGAGGGCGAGCAGGGCGAACAGGAAGCGGGACATGAGACTCCGGGGGATGAAGGGGCCAGCAGGGTAGTCCAGGAATCGGGACGCTGCGTCCCCCCTACTCTGGCGCGTCCAGGTGCAGCTCGTCGATCACCAGCTCCGGATCCGCGGCGATCGCCTCCTCGGTGAAGAGCACGTCCCGCAGCGTCCCCTGCCCATACACCTGCGCCGACTGGTCGTCGTACGAGGCGCGCTCGGGGTCCTGGCTCTGCGAATAGGTCATCGCGGCCCGCGCCACCGGCCCCTCGTCGGTGAACTGCATCGCCATGATCCAGCTGTTGCCTCGGTTCACGGCATAGCCCTGCTCCGTCAGCCCGCTGCGGCCGTTGACCACCGGCGGCCTCACCTCCAGGGGCAGCAGCTTGTCCTCGCCTCCCCCGCTCCAGTCACTGATCGCGATGGCCCCCTCCCGGCCCAGGCCTCCGGGCACCGCCAGGTGCGCGCCGCCCTTCATCTGGAACTGCACGTCGCCCAGCCGCGCGTCCAGCGCGATCCCCGTCTGCTCGAGCCTTCGCACCCCCTGCGCCAGCGCCGTCAGGATGGGATCCGGCTCCCCGTCCGGCGCGGGCGCCAAGGTGTTCGGCGTGGCCACCGGATCGTCGGCGTCGAACCCCGTCGCGAACAGCCGCCCCGCGCGCCGGAAGTCCCCCCCCGTCCACGCGTCGGCCGACAACAGCTCCCTCCAGACCACCGCCCCCACCGAGTCGATGCTCACCGTGCCGTCCCAGGCCGCCAGCAACCCGCACGCCTCGGTCAGATCGACCGTGCCCGCCCCCAGCGGCCAGTCCGCCAGCTCCGCCGCGTCCACCGAGGCGCAGCGCTGCACGACCCCCGGGAGCAGCAGCTCGGCCACGGATGCGCGGCCCCCCAGCGCCGCCGCCTCGACCTCGGGCAGCGTCCACAGCCCGTCCGGGCCCGCCGCCGGCTCGGCCCCCTCCCCCAGCAGGTACATCAGGTTCATGCGCGTGCGGGGGCTGCGCGCCGTGCGCTCGCTGCCGTAGACCTCTGACAGGCCCTCCAGCGGCTCGGCGGGGTTGCTCAGCCAGTGGTTGTCGTTGGCGTTGGCCACGAAGTCCCGCCGTTGCAGCTGGGGCGCGTCGTCGAACGGCACCAGGCCCGGCGCCCGCGCTCCTTCCTCGACCACCCACTCGTACAGCGGATCCCCGCCGGGCAGCAGGATCGCGCCGTTGTCGGCGAACAGCGACGCGAACGTGTCCTCCTGCACGTACTGCCGCCAGCCGTCCCACGCCTCCTCGCTCAGCAGCGGCGCCGACGCGGAGTCGGTGAACCACGCGTCGCCCGCGTCGTCCGCGTACATCGTGTGCACCCAGGGGATCCCGTTGATGTCCCGGTGCGCAGCCCGAAAGCTGTCCAGATCCGTGGCCCGGTTCATGCCGAACCAGGTGCCCAACATCTCCAGGTTGTTCGCGTTTCCGTCCCGGAACGTGAACGCGACGCTCTCGGTCCATCCCACCAGGGGAGCGTTCACCATCGGCCCGTAGCGGCTGGACCACAGGGTGCGGCTCTCGGTCGCCAGGGATCCGAAGCTCAGCACCTGCACCGAGTAGTCCTTCGACTCCATCGCCTCGTACGCGCCGTCGTACAGGTACGACGTGGGATCCCCGGGCTCGAGCTCCAGCGCGTAGCCCGTGAACCGCGACGTGCTCGACACGGTGTGGGTCCAGGCGACGTGCTCGTTGAAGCCCACGTTCACGGCCGCGATTCCCACCAGCGCGGATCCATACACGTTGACGTCCTCGGGCGGGATCGTCATCTGGAACTCCCACCAGCGCAGGCTCCCTTCGTAGGGGAAGTGGGTGTTCGACAGGAGCAGACCGCCCCCGTCCGCGCTCCGATCTCCGCCGATACCCCACCCGTTGCTGCCCCAGCCCGGCTCCCGCAGCGGCGCCAACATCCTGCGGAACGCCGCCAACGCCTCGGGATCCTCAGGATCGTTGGAGAACCGGGGCTCCCTCGATCCATCGGGGGGCGCCGCCTGGGCGATGTTGGGCACGAACACCTCCCCCGAGGCCAGCAGCCCCAGCGACAGGTAGTAGGCGAGCAGATCGACGTGGGTCATGGGCTTGACCCACTCCGCGTCGCGACACGGCTCCGGCAAGCCCGACGGACCGACCTCCTCCAGGTAGCGGTCATAGCCCGCGGCGTAGCCCACGAGGGTCTCCTGCACGTTCGCATCGAGCGTCAGGAACCCCCGCGTGGCCTGCCCCATCACGTCCAGCGCGAGCCACCCGAAGTCCGAGTCCACGTGGGCGTCGCCGTCGCCGCGGCCGAAGTAACGCGCCCGCTCCGACCGGACCTTCACGATCTGGATGGCCAGCGTGCAGACGTGGTCCCGCGCGTGGGCCCACCCGGTGGCGTACCCCGCCGAGCCCCAGTCGTCGGCCAGCACATGGGGGATCCCCCAGGACGTCCAACGCACGCTCGCGTCGTACGGACCCACGGGGAGGTCGAGGGGGTCGGTGATGGTGGTCGCGGGCGGCTCGATCACCGGCGACTGGCAGGCCGGAAGGGCCGCGATGGCCAGGAGCAGCGAGGCGATCCGACAGGCGGGGGCGGCAGGCGGCAGGGTCATGGGCACTCCGGAGGAGGCGGCAGCATCGCACCGCACCAGGCTCCAGGGCGAGCGCCGGGCGGGGGCGATGGGGCATCGCGGCCTCCAACGCCCGTTCTCGCCACAAAGCTGGCCCTCTCTTTCGCGGGATCTCGTCCGGGGCCCTGAACCCAAGGCCTGGAGGACCGCAATGAGCCACCGAACCATCCAGTTCAACCAGCGAGGAGGGGCCGCGTTCGTGCTCCCCCTGCGCCACTCCATCGTCAGCGTCGGCCGCGGTGAGGAGTGCAGCGTGTGTCTGCCGGATCCGGACCGGCACCTGTCCCGCGTGCACCTGGAGATCCTGCGTCGCGGGAGCGCCGTCCTGGTCCGGGATCGCTCCGCCAACGGCACCTGGATCGGCGGGGAGCGGGTGGAGGAGGGCGCCTCCCGCCCCTGGCCCCCGGGCCAGAGCCTGCAGATCCCGGGCTGGCACGCGGACCTGCGGGAGGGGGAGCGCCGCGGCGACGACGACGACACGTCGGACTGCAGCTACCGCCCCTCCTCGGGCCTGCGCGCGGCCCGGACCGGACCCCAGGACGCCATCAGCCAGGACGGGATGATCGGCGACTCCCCTCCGATGCAGGCGCTGTTCGAGGCCATCCACCGGGTCGCCCGCCACGACGTGCCGGTCCTCATTCGGGGCGAGACGGGCACCGGCAAGGAGCTCGTCGCGCGCTCCGTGCACGACCGCTCCGCCCGGGCCCGGGGCCCCTTCGTGGCCGTGAACTGCGGCGGGATCCACGAAGCCACCGCGTCGTCCCGCCTGTTCGGACACGCCCGCGGCGCTTTCACGGGGGCGGTGACGGCCAGCCCTGGCGCGTTCCGGGAGGCGTCGGGCGGAACCCTGTTCCTCGATGAGCTGGGCGAGCTGCCCCGGGGCCTCCAAGCCGCCCTGCTGCGCGCGCTCGAGACCCACGAGGTGGTGCCCCTGGGCTCCAGCAAGCCGGTCGCGGTGGACTTCCGGCTGCTCGCGGCGACCCACTGCGACCTGGAGGCGATGATGGACGCGGGCCACTTCCGCCCGGATCTGCTGTTCCGGCTCAACGTCGCGACCCTGCGGGTGCCGGCGCTGCGCGAGCGCCCCGAGGACATCGAGCTGCTCACCCGGCACTTCCTGGACACGCTCGCGGTGGGTCGCCGCAAGACGCTGGACCCGTGGATCGTCGCCGCCCTGACCGCCTACCCGTGGCCCGGCAACGTGCGGGAGCTGCGCAACGCCACGCTCCGGGCGCTGCTCGCCGCGGAGGACGGCCGACTGCTGACCGAGCACTTCGAGCTGGGGCCCACCCTCGGCACCACCCACGAGCCGCCCCTGCGGTACCCGACGGCGCTGACGGATCGGCGACGGCTCGTGCGCGCCCTGCACGACAGCGGCGGGAACCGCAAGGAGGCAGCCCAGAGCCTGGGGATCGCGCGCTCCACGCTCTACCAGCGGATCCGGCGCCTGGGGATCGAGTGAGACTGCGCCGTGGGTGATCAGCCCCGGCCGTGGGGCCCCTGCAAGTCGATCTCGGGACCCAGGGGCACGACACCGCTCGGGTTCACGCTGAGGTGCGAGCGGTAGTAGTGCTGCTTGATGTGGTCCATCCGGCAGGTCTGCGCGACGCCCGGGCTCTGGTACAGGTCCCGCAGATAGCCCCACACGTTGGGGTGGTCCACGACCCGCCGCAGGTTGCACTTGAAGTGCCCCACGTAGACCGGATCGAACCGCAGCAGGGTGGTGAAGGCGCAGATGTCGGCCTCCACGATCCGCGTGTCCGAGCAGAGGTAGCGCCGCTCCCCCAGCCGCGCCTCGAGCTCGTCGAGCACCGCGAAGACCTCGACGACCGCGTGCTCGTAGGCCCCCTGGGCCCTGGCGAAGCCCGCCCGGTACACGCCGTTGTTGAACCGCTCGTAGATGCTGTCGCGGACGGCGTCGCTCGCCTCGCGCAGCCCCTCGGGCCAGAAGTCCACCTCCGGGTTCGCCGCGAGCCCCACGCCGAACTCGGTGTTCAGCATGCGGATGATCTCGGTGGACTCGTTGTTGACGATGGTGCCGGTCTTCTTGTCCCACAGCACCGGAACCGTGATCCGCCCGGTGAACCGCGGATCGGCGGCCAGGTAGACCTCCCGGAGCAGCGCCGCGCCGTGCACGGGATCAGGGCTGCAGCCGGGTCCGTCGCTGAAGTGCCAGCCGTCCTCGCCCATCAGCGGATCCACGACCGACACCGAGATCGCGTCCTGCAGGCCTCGAAGCGAGCGCACGATCAGCGTGCGGTGCGCCCACGGGCACGCGTACGACACGTACAGGTGATAGCGGCCCGACTCCGCCCGGAAGCCGGAGGATCCGTCCGCCGTCACGCGATCCCGAAACGTCGTGGCGGTGCGCAGGAACGCGCCCGAGGCGTCCGTGGGGAACTGATTCTGGGTCTGCCAGACCCCGTCGACGAGCATGCCCATGCCTGATCTCCAGCCCGAGGTGGGGCCGCAGTGTGACCCCCGCAGGGCCGGTTCGCGAGCACCTGGAAGAAAGGCTGGCCCTCACCGGCCGGATCTTTCGTCTGGGCCCATGGAGGACGACCATGAACCCTGGCCATCGAGTCACGTTGCAGATCACCGGCGCGGACCCCCTCGCCCGGACCGAAGCCGAGCGCTGCTACCTCTCCCGGCTCGTCACCAGGATCGGGAGCGACGCCGGCCTGCTGTGGTGGCGCGCCGACGGGCCCTTCGTGCGGCTCGTGTGCCGATGCGACCGGCCCACCGCGGGGCAGCTGGCCCGGCGGATCGGGATCGGGGCCCAGCAGGTCCTCGGCCGGGGCCGGCCCTTCGCCGCCGCGCGGATCCAGCCCGTCACGGGGGCCGCCGCTGACCTGTTCGCCGACGTGCTGCGCC
>CALAGR010000133.1 GCA_937891735.1 uncultured Pseudomonadota bacterium
GGACCCGTCGGACGGCGGAGCGATCCGGCGGGCGCTGGCGGGCCGGCTGATGGGGCGCACCGCGACGCAGATCGCGGGCCTCGCCCAGGACCCGGACGCGCTCGGCGACGAGGTCGAGCGCTTCGTCCGCTGGGGGGGGATCTGGTGGGAGGAGGGCGTGGGCTCCATGCTCGCCGCCGTGCTCGACGACGACGGCGCGGTGCCCCGCGTGCTCCGGCAGGCCGACGGCCAGCGCTTCGTCACCGACCTGCTGCACCTGTGCGAGCTGCTCCCCGAGGTCGCCACCACCCGGGGGCTCGGCCCCGCGGGGCTGCTGCGGTGGATGCAGGACGGCGGCCCGGGGATCGACGAAGACGCCGCCCGGGTGCGGCTGGAGGACGACGCTGACGCGGTGCGCATCATCACGATGCACAGCGCCAAGGGCCTGGAGTGGGGGCTGGTGTGGTGCCCCTACCTGTGGGACGGCGTGTGGCTGGGGGGGCAGGACAAGCAGCACCTGATCTTTCACGACGAACACAACGAACACCGGCGCACGCTCGATCTGGGCTCCGCGGACCGGGACCGACACCAGCGCAGGGTGCTCGCGGAGCAGCTCGAGGAGTACCTGCGCATGGTGTACGTGTCGCTGACCCGGGCCCGGCATCGCTGCGTGGTGTACTGGGGGCCCGCCTCGGACACGTCTCCCCTCGCCTACCTCCTGTTCCACAAGGTGCGGCTGCAGGAGTACCGGCCCTTCACGGCCCGGGACGTGGTGCGCCGGCCGGATCCGGCCCTGCTCGGAGATCTGGCGGCCCTCGCCAACGGGATCCCCGGGCTCGAGGTGTCCCCGGTGAGCTGGGCCCTGGACCTGCGCGCCCCGGCCTGGACGGCCCTGGCCCAGGGCGACCCCACCTGCTCTGTGCGGGGGTTCACGCGGGCGCAGGGACCCGATCCCTGCTGGCGGCGCACCAGCTACTCGGGCCTGTCCCGCGACCGGTTGCCCGCGGTGGTGGAGCCGGGGATCCCCCAGACGCTGCCTGCGTGGGCTGGGAACGACGTGCCCCTGGCCGACGTGGCCGGCGGCGCGCGCTTCGGTTCGGCGCTGCACGCGGTGCTGGAGCACCAGGACTTCGCGGATCGTTCCGGTCTCCCGGAGCGCATCCGGCGTGAGCTCGCGGTGTTCGGGGTGCAGGCCGATGCAGACATCGTCGCCGAAGCGCTCGATCTGGCCCTGGCCACGCCGCTGGACTCCGAGGGGCTGCGCCTGGCGGACATCGCCCCCTCACGCCGGCTGGACGAGGTCGAGTTCACGCTCCCCCTGCGGGGCGGCTTCGAGCCGTCCGGGCAGGTGACCCCGGCCGCCCTGGCCGAAGTGTATCGCTCCACCGGCGCCCCTGCGGACCAGATCGACGCGGCGGCGAGGCTGGGCTTCGAGCCGGTGCGCGGGTTCCTGAGCGGCGCCATCGATCTCGTGTTCGAGCACGGCGGCCGCTGGTACCTCGCCGACTACAAGAGCAACCGGCTCGGGGCCACGTGGGCCGACTACGCCGCCGAGCAGCTACCGGGCCACATGGTAGGCAGCGCCTACTTCCTGCAGGCCCACCTGTACACGCTGGCGCTGCACCGCTTCCTGGCGGCGCGGCTGCCCGGGTACGACTACGACACCCACGTGGGGGGCTGCTTCTACCTCTTCTTGCGGGGCATGCACCCGGATCTGGGGCCTCGCTGCGGGATCTGGGCGCAGCGACCGAGCAGGGAGCTGATCACGGGCCTCGAGGAACTGCTGTGCGGGGCCACACCGTGAGCCTGCTGGACGCGCTGCGTGAGTCGGGCGCCGTGAGCCCCCTGGATCACCGGTTCGCGCAGATGCTCGGGCGCCGCGCCGGGATCACCGACGAGGCCGTGCTTGCGGGGGCCGCGCTGGTGGGCAGCCTGTTCGACCGCGGCCACGTCTGTGTGCGGCTGCGGGAGGTGGCATCAGTCCTGGAGCGCGAGGCCGGGGCGCGGCGCGCGGACGGCGGCGGGGACGGTGCGTTCCCCACCCTGCCGGATCCGGACGCCTGGATCGCCGCCCTCGCTGGCGCCACCGAGCTGGTGCGCAGCCCGGCTGGTCGCCATGCCACCCCCCTGGTGCTCGACGTGGACGCGCTGTACCTGGACCGCACCTGGGCCCACCAGCAGGTCCTCGTGCAGGCGGTTCGGGCGCGCAGCACGGCAGCGGCTCCCGACGTGGACGGCCCGGCCCTCGACGGGATCCTGGATCGCCTCTTCGACGGGGACGAGGCGGCCGCCCGAGCGCAGCGTGAGGCCGTGAGGACCGCGCTCACGCGGCGGCTCACGGTGATCCTGGGCGGCCCCCGGGCCGGAAGGACCGCCGTCGTGGTGGGTCTGCTCGCGGCGTGGCAAGAGCTCGATGAGACCGGCGGGCGGCCCCGGACGCTGCTCCTGTCCCCCACCGGCGAGGCCCCGGCGAGCGGCATCCACCGGGCCCTGCAGATCGCGCCACACACACCGGGCGCCCGCGCGTTCACGCCGTCCACCCCCTCGACGTCGACCTGCTGATCGTCGATGAGGCATCCATGGTGGACCTGCCGCTGATGGCGCGGCTCTTCGCGGCGACGCCGCCCGGCGCCCGCGTGGTGCTGCTCGGGGATCCCCACCAGCTGGCGAGTGTCGAGACGGGGGGGGTGTTCGGGGACCTCGCCGCCGCCCCTGCCCTGGGGCCCGGCCGCGTGACCCTGACCGGGTCCGGGCGCCTTCCGGCGGGGATCGCCCGGCTCACTCGCGCGATCAACGCCGGGGACGCCGACGAGGCCCTGCGCGCCCTCGACGAGGAGCCGGACCTCGCCCTCCTCGACCCGGGCGACGGTCGCCGGGGCCTCGCCCAGGCCCTGGCGGAGCCGGTGCGGCAGGGGTTCGGACCGGTGCTGTGCGTGCATCGACGCGGGGACCGCGGAGTGCAGGGCGTGAGCGCCGTGATCGAGGGCCTGCTGCGCGACGCCGGTCCGGACGAGCCGGTCTTCGCGACGACGGTGCACGAGGCCCAGGACCGCGAGCGCGTGGTCGTCGTGCTGCCCGAGGGCCCCTCCCCCCTGCTCACGCGGGAGCTGCTCTACACCGCGGTGAGCCGGGCCCGCCGCTCGGTGCTCGTGGTGGGCAGCGAGGCGCGGATCCGTGAGGCCGTGAGCACGCCGACGCGGCGCATGTCGGACCTCGCCCGGCACCTCTGAGCGGTCAAGTCAGGCCTCGCCCGCGGCCGCGGCGTCTCGCTGCGAGTCCACCGGAGCCCACGGGATCACCTCGACGCCCGCCAGGATCGCGTCGAAGCGCGCCTCCAGGCCGCCGTGCACCCCGCGGAGTCCGTCCACCACCTGCCGGCTCCAGTCGTAGTACTGCCCGATCCGCTGGGCGCTCCAGCCCGCCGGCGGCTCCGTGCTCATCCCGGCGCAGTTGGCGATGCGATCCGCGAGCTTGACCAGCTGCGCCTGGGGCGGCGCAAAGGGCGCGTGGGCGATGGCCAGACGCTTGCGGTCGTGCTTGGGGATCCCCTTGTCGTCCGTGACGTGCCCCACGATCGCAGCCACGTCGGCGCCGAACTCCGCCGCCAGGTCCTCCGGCGTCGCCGGCGTGTCCTCCAGGGTGTCGTGAAGGAGCGCCGCGGCCAGCACCAGGGGATCGCGCACGCCGGCAGCCCACAGCAGGCGCATGACCTCGATGGGGTGCTCGATGTAGGGCGTGCGCGCGACGTTCTTTCGGCGCTGGTCCCGGTGCATCCCGGCGGCGAAGCTCAGGGCACGCACGACGAGATCGAAGGAGTCGGTCGACTCGGTCATCTTGGTCTCCAGCGGGTCTGGGCCCATTGTCGCCCGATCCGGGCGCCGCGCGCGCGCCGGCCCCGTCCCGGGCCGTCCGCCGAAGACGGAGCGGTGCCCCCGGAGTACGCTCTGCGCCGTGCCGCCAAAGTCTCCCGACAAGCAGTCTCTCTGGGCCCGGATCACCGGCAAGCACAAGGTGGAGACCCAGCCCGCAGCCCCGGCGAGGTCGGCGGTGGTGGTGGCCGATCTGTTCGAAGAGGGACAGGCCGCGGTGGCCCTTCTGCGGCAGCTGGGGTTTCAGTCCACCCTGTCCGTTGGCGGCGAGCAGGGTCTGTCCCAGCTGCAGGGCAACGCGCCCCCGGACCTGGTCTTCCTGGACTGCTGGGAGTCGCGCCTGGGGGGCCTGTCGCTGCTCCAGGTGGTCGCCCACTACCACCCGGGTCTGCCGGCCCGGGTCATCGCCCGGGTCCCGGGCGGCGCCAGCAGCGCCATCGGCAACGAGCTGATGGCCCTGGGCGTGCGGGCCGTGGTGCCCGAGCGCATGACGGCCGCCTCCCTCGCCGAGGGGATCCTGCAGGCCACCGGCGAGGCGGTGCCCCGCGAGCTGGTGGACGCGGTCAACGTGGCCCGGCGGGAGCGGAACGCCCCCCGCGAAGACGAGCAGCTCGAAGTGGGCACGATCATCGCGGACCGGTACTACGTCATGGGCTGGCTGGGGCGCGGCAACTGCGCGACCGTGCACCACGTCCTGGACCAGACCTCGGGCGAGGAGCTGGCCCTGAAGTGGCTCCTGCCCAGCCCGTCGGTCATCAACGCTGCGGAGCAGCTGCACATCGAGTACGCCATCGGAGCCCAGATCGGGCACCCGAACGTGCTCCGGGCGCACTCCGAGGGGATCGCGTTCGGCCGGCCCTTCATCGTGCTGGAGCTGCTGCAGGGCACGTCCCTCGAAGAGCACATCGCGGAGTACGGGATCCCGGCGCCGCAGCTGCTCCCTCCGCTGCTCGTAAGCGCCGCGCGGGGCCTCGCCGCGATGCATGCAGCGGGCGTGGTGCATCGGGACGTCAAGCCGGGGAACCTGTTCCTGGACAGCAAGACGGCGCAGCTCAAGCTGATCGACTTCGGCGTGGCCCTGGCGCCCGGCATCACCCCGCCCGACAAGAAGGGCACGGTGCTCGGCACCCCGGCCTACGTCAGCCCCGAGCAGCTCCAGGGCATGACCCCGGGCACGCCCGCGTCGGACATCTTCGCCCTGGGCGTGGTGTTCTACGAGGTGCTCGCAGGGCGCCGCCCGTTCCGGGGACGCACGGTGCAGCAGCTCCTGGGCCGGATCGCGAAGGCGCCTCCGGTGGCCCCGCGCAAGCTCAACCCCGCCGTTCCCCGGGACCTGTCCGACCTCGTGCTGCGCATGCTCAACAAGGAGCCGTCCCAGCGACCCACCGCCCGGCAGGTGGTCGCGGTGCTCGAGGAGGTGGCGTGGCGCTGGAGCTTGGACGTGACCATGGAGACCGTGGTCGGCCCGAGCCCGGAGATGCGGGAGGACGGCGACGAGGCGGAGGTGCCCATGGCCGACTCGGGGGACTCCCTGTTCGGCATGTTCACGCTGGATGAGGAGATGCAGGCCCCGGAGAAGGGGGGCTCCTCTACCTCTTGACGAAGTGCACGCCCGACTCACGGCGCAGGACGCTGTCGTCGTCGGCGCCGCGGACCTCCACGACGATCACCGTGATGTTGTCGGTGCCTCCCGCCTCGTTGGCGAACCGCACCAGGGCCGCCGGGGCCTCGTTCAGGGGCAACGACAGGGGCTCGATCAGGTCCGCGGCCGCGGTGAGGTGATCGCTCAGACCGTCGGAGCAGAGCATGAACCGGTCTCCGGCCTTCAGGAGCAGGGGCACCACGTCCGGCTCCACGGTCGCTTCCGTGCCCACGCTGCGCGCCAGGGCGTGCCCGAAGGGGCTGCGCCGGGCGTCCTGGGCGTTGAGGAGTCCGCTCTCCACGAGGCCCTGAACCACGGTGTGGTCGTGGGTCATCTGCTTCGCCACGCCGTCCCGCAGCAGGTACAGGCGGCTGTCGCCCACGTGGGCCATGATCCCCGAGTCGCCGTGGATCAGCAGCGCAGTCAAGGTCGTGCCCATGCCGTGCAGCCGCGCGTTCTCGCCCGCGGCGCTGAACACGGCCTCCGCCGCGCTCTCCACCGCCGTCCGGGCGAGCCGGATCAGCGCATCGGTGGTGGGCGTGCCCTGAGCGACCGCGAGCCCCGCGTGCACGGTGGCCGCGACCACGTCCACTGCCAGGCGGGACGCGACCTCCCCCCCGGCGTGTCCCCCGATCCCGTCGGCGACCACGTACAGACCGATGGAGTCATCGGCCAGGAAGCTGTCTTCGTTGTTCGTGCGCACCTTGCCGGTGTCACTGGCTCCCGCCCCGTGACTCTCAACCATCGCCCTCTCCCGCCGGGCTCGCCCAGCTCATGTCGCCGCGGGCATCCCCGGGGGACACGGTCTCGGCCTCGCTGCCCTGGCGCCAGTTGGAGGGCCCCCACAGCTCCGCTTCGGAGTGCCATACCCACTCGTAGGCGGCCCAGCCGAGCTTGACCCACAGGGTGTTGCCGGCTGCGCCAGCAGGGATCGCCTCGCGGCGAGTCGGAATCCAGTCGAGGTCGTCAAGAGTTGCCATGGGCGCAGGGTACCCCGACCCGGGTCCGCGCACGGGCCAGCGGGCTACTGACGCTGCATCGAGTTGATGACCACCGCGGTCAGGGGAGCGTCCGAGCCGTCCACGCTCACCGCCCCCATCGCGTCGATCACGTCCATTCCGGTCGTCACCTCGGCGAACACCGCGTACCCGTCCGGGGTGCTGCCCTGGGGGTCCAGGAACAGGTTGTCCACGAGGTTGACGAAGAACTGGCTGGTGGCCGTGTCCGGCGCGCTGAGGCGGGCCATGGACAGGGTGCCCCTGGTGTTGGACAGGCCGCTGACGATCGCCTCGTTCTCGATGGCCGCGGCGGTGTCCTTCATCGCGCCGCCCGCGGTGAACCCGCCGCCCTGCACCACGAAGTCCGTGACCACCCGGTGGAACACGGTCGCGCCGAGGTCGTCCCGGCCGTCGTAGAACCCCGAGTCCACATACGCCAGGAAGTTCTCGGCGGTGATCGGGGATTCGTCCACGTACACCTCGATCTCGACGGTGCCCATCGTCGTCTCCATCACCACGAGGTTGGAGGTGGAGCCGGCCGAGTCGTCGTCGTCGTCGTCGCCGCCTCCGGTGCGCGGGCAGCCGAGGAGGAGGACGAGGGCCGACAGGGACAGGAGGTGCATGAGCCGCATTGGCCCAGGATAGTGCAAGCGGGGGCGCATCCCCGAGGGGGAGCCGGATCCGCGCTCAGTTGTAGTTGCCCTGGATCGTGCGGTGCACCACCGGGGCCGCGATGGTCACCTCGCCCCCGAACTGCAGGATCGAGTATCCGGTGCTCTTCAAGGTGATCTCGTCGTACAGGCCGAAGTCGCCGTAGACCGTGCTCACGTGGCACAGGTCGAACCAGTCGGTGGCGTTCCCGATGGTGCCGAAGCCCCCCAGGATGTGGTGGCCGCCGATGTTGTGGTTCTGGCCGTACCAGAGGTAGCCCGCCAGCCCCTGCAGGTCGGACCAGCCAAAGGGGACCGTGCCGCCGAGGGTGGAGCCGTCCCAGTAGTCGCAGCGGTGCTCACGGAAGTGCACGGTGTTCGCGCCGCCGTTGAGCGACACGTCCACCTCGTAGAACTCCGTGGTGGTGCGGGTGGCTCCGGTCAGGGTGCCGGTGGTGAAGAGCGAGGACGCGACCCCCTGGGTGTTGCTCAGGGCCGTGGAGCACCCCGTCGAGCCCCACTGGGGGAACTCGTTGGGCGGGTAGGCGTCCACGAAGTAGCCCGGCGGCACCTTGGGCCCGCCGTACACGACCGACAGGATCGCGGCGTCGGACCACCCCGCGCAGGTGGTGGGGGCGGCGGAGTCGTCGTCGTCCCCCGTCGTGTCGTCGTCGCCCGAGTCGTCGTCGTCCGCCACATCGTCGTCGTCAGCCACGTCGTCGTCGTCAGCCACGTCGTCGTCGTCAGCCACGTCGTCGTCATCAGCGACATCGTCGTCGTCCGCCACATCGTCGTCGTCCGCCACGTCGTCGTCGTCCGCCACGTCGTCGTCGTCCGCCAC
>CALAGR010000134.1 GCA_937891735.1 uncultured Pseudomonadota bacterium
GGATGCCGAGATGTAGTTGTCGTCACGCCGAGATGTAATTGTCGCTGAGCACTGGGTCGTCCCTACAGGCGGGTGTCCCGGTCGGCGGGACCGAGGATCCGGATGCGACCACGTCCCCATTTGTTGCCTGCGCTCCTGTTCACCGTCGCCTTGCTGGCGGCTCCGGCGCTCGCCATCGCGGGGCCGCTCCCGGATCTGGTCTGGACCTCGCTGGCCGACAAGGACGTGACCATCGAGCTGAGCAACGGGACGACCCTGCCAGGCCACCTCATGAGCTTCGACGCCCAGTGGGTGGTGGTCGCCAAGGCCGACGGCCAGCTGGTGACCGTCGCGCGCGCCGAGGTCGAGTCCGTCGAGCTCCGGCAGGTCGAGCCTCCTCCCCGGGCGACCCGCTCGCCGGCGGAGCGCACCAGAGAAGGCCGCGGTTCGTCTCAGGGCCGCGACCGTCGTTCGCCACGCGTACCGAGCGGGCCCTACGAGGTGCCGGTCCTGGTCGTGCCCGGGGCGCCCCCGTGGCTTCCGCGGTGCCAGGGCATCGAGGAGCCGCGGGTCCCCCTCGCCGACCTGGAGGCCTTGTGGACCGCAGGCGAGTGGAATGACGCCTGGAAGGACTCCCGGGACCATGGTCCCGCCGGGACCGAGGCCATCGCCGGGCTCCTGAAGACGACCGTGCTGGGCACCCGTGGTCCGTCTCCTCTCGCTGGTGAGGTCGACGTGTTGCTCGCTGCGGCCTGGGTCGCGCGCTGCGGTGAGGGAGACCCCTTCCACGTCGGGGTCGCCGTGCTCGGGGGGGCCGGGGAGCTCGGCGTCAAGCTGCTCGACAAGGCGTTGCGTGATCGGTTGCCCGTCTTCGAGCCGGACGGGATCGCCTTCCTGATGGAGAACGTCCCGGTCCACCTCAAGCGCGTCATCGTCCTCCTGCTCCAGGACTGGGAGCTCGTGACCGTAGACGGCGGGCTCTTCATCGGCGAGGACGAGCACCGGGTGCGCATCCCCGATGCAGCGCTCTCGCAGGTGACGGCTGCGCACGTGAAGGCGCTCCAGGAGGTCCTCATCGAGCATGGGGACGAGGGGATCTGGATGTGGGTCTTCGAGATCCTGAGCGCGCGGTTCGATCGTCAGCTGCCCAACCAGGGTCTTTGGGAAGCGCTGGTCCAGGCCTGGGCGAGCGGGTCGGACGTCCCCGAAGCAGCCCGCCCGACGCTCGCCGAGCTCCTCGCTCGACACCGACTCCCCGGCGTGGACGAGCTCCTCGAGCGGGCCCTCAGAGCGGGGGACGAAGCCGTTCAGCTGAGCATCCTGGCCGGGGTCGAGCACAACGCCACGAACGGTCGGATCACCTCTGCGGAGTCCGAAGCCCTCAGCGAGCTCGCGAGCCGTGGGTCGAAGAAGGCCGCTCGGCTCGCCGCGAAGCTCCTCCGGTGACGGGCAGTGGGACCGGCCGTCGATGGACAGCAGGCATGCGCGGCCTCGTGCTCGCGTTGCTCGTCAGCCTGGTCGGGCTGCCCCTGATCGCTCGGAGCGCGCCGCTGCCGGACGCCGCCTGGGAGGCGCTGATCGGCAAGGAGATCACGCTGATCCTGGCGAGCGGCGCCCAACAGACGGGCTCGCTGCTCGGCCACGACGACGAGTTCGCGGTGCTGCAGCTCCCCAGCGGTGAAGTGGCGAGCGTGCCTCGCGCAGACGTCGTCGACGTGCTGATGGCCGGCGTGGAGCGGGCGTCGGAGAGCGCGCCCCCTGCGCCTGTCGAGCCGGCTGTCGAGCCGGCATCCGCCTCAAGGACCCCGGCGGCCAGCAGCGCGGAGCCGGAGCCCAGCGCGGAACCGGACCCCAGCGCGGCGCCGGATCCCAACGGTTCGGTCGCCAGCCTCGTCGTCACCAAGCGCACCGCCTCGTCGATCACGCCGACGGGTCCCTACCTGGAGCTCGAGCCCTCGATCCTCTTCGAGCCGAGCCGCTGCCACACCACCGAGGCGACGGTGGAGCTGGTCAGCCGGGAGTGCCGCAACAGGTTCTTGGGCGGGGTCAGGGCGGTTGTGCACATCGCAGGCCCCCTGGTGCTGCGGTTCGACGCGCATGGGGGTGTCGATCACGTGGGGAACTGGACGCAGTTCGCGCTCAACTGGCCAGCGCAGACGAAGGGTCAGCGGGTCCCCGCTACCTGGCTCTTCATGCAGGCGCGCCTCGGGCTCGGGGTGCATGTGGCCACGGGGCTCGCCCGGTTTCAGGTGACGATGGGGGCTCAGGTCGAACAGCAGCAGCTGTCTGCGGGCACCGCCGCCATGGTCCGCGCCGCGAACCTCCAACCGTACACACTCCCGAGCACCTGGCTCGGGCCGTTCATGATGCTGCATCTGGAGGTGGGCGCCGGGCTTCTGCGCGGAGGCCCGCTGGTCGGACTCGACACACGGATCGGGTACATCGCCCGGGTGGATGAGGCGCTCTACGACACCCCTCGGGAGGCCGAGGAGGCGAAGCAGCTGGCCACCCTCACCCAGCCGAGCGCGCTCCACCCGCTCCTCGGTGGACGCCTCGTGATCGACACGAAGCCGGTGGGCATCACGCTCGAGGTCGCGCACAGCTTCAGCGTTCTCTTCTACAGGAGAGAACAGATCAACCAGGCCATGGTCCTGTACCCATACGGGTTTCCGGAGGGCTACGGGCCTCACAGCGGGGTCTGGAGTGGGATCGGAAGCCTCCGCGTGCTCCTGGGCGCGCGCATCCAACTGGGGCCGCAGTGACCCCCGGCTCCGCAGTGGCGCCACCATCCAAGGAGCATTCGAGATGACCACAGCACATTCCTGGGCATGCGCGGGGCTCATGGTCGCGTTGCTCGTCGCCTTCTCACCGGGTTGCGAGGGCTCGGCCGATGGCTGCCTCGACACATGCGCGACCTCAGACGACGGCGAATGCGACGACGGCGGGGCGGGCAGCCTCTACGACGTCTGCGCATCGGGGACCGACTGCTCCGACTGCGGCTCGCGGGGCAGCACGGGAGGCACCGGCGGAACCGGCGGAACCGGCGGAGCGAGCTGCGTCGTCATCGACTGTGATGGGACGCAAGACGGGGACTCGTGGCAGGACGGAGACTATTGCGGGGAAGCAGGCAACGCCGGAGACCTCAACTATGTGCTCGTGCGGAGTGAGGCACGATGTGAGGGAGTCGGAGGGATCGGCGGACAGACACACAGCTGTTCCGTGAGCTGCAGCTTCACCTCCACCGCCTGCTCAGCCAGCGGCGACTACGTCATCGACCGCTGTCAGTAGCTCCTTCCTGCCATCGTCCGGGGAGGGGGGGAGCGTGTCGGCGTCGCTCCTCTTGGCGGCCAGCCTGGGCTCCACGGCTCGCCGGGCAGCGTCGCCTCGAGGCGTGGCACCTCATCCCCCGTGCGGGGGATGCCCAGAGCGCGGGGCGGCACCTAGGTTTGCGGCTCTGACGAGGCGCGGGCGATTCGTCCCGCCCACAAGCCCCGCCCACAAGCCCCGCCCAGACGAACACCCTCTACGAGGAGTCGACATGTCGTCCCAGTCCGGCCCGAACCTCATTGCGCTCTCCGTGCTTCTCGCAGTCGTACCTGCATGCGACCTGGCTACGGATGCAGCTGAGCGCTCCGATCTCGCGGGCACTCAACAGGCACTTGATGAGGCGCTCGTGCGGCTGGACGCGCTCGAAGCAGACGCAGCGTCAGCCGATCTGCTGGAGCGGGTGAGCGCGGTGGAGGAGTCGCTCGACCGGGCCGTGAAGGGCTACGCCTACTCGGTAGGCTCTGACTTCCTCGAGGGTTTCGAGCCGAACGCGCTCTCGAACGAAGAGCCCGGTGCCGGCGACTGGATCACGCTCGATGGGGAGTTGGGACCTCTGGAGATCGAGACCCGGGGCGGCGCGGTCGTGGCGACGGCGACGATGCACATCTCGATGCTCCCGGAGATGTCGGGCACGGGCGCGGCGAGCGCACATGACGCTCTCGTCGCGTTCGAGGTTGACGGTGTCGTACAGGACCCGTGTTTGCGACCCTACGTCGGCTCCAGCGCCTTCGTCGGGATGCCCTGCCGCGCCATCCTGGACGTGTCGCCCGGCACACACACCATCAGCGTCGTCTTCGTCCCGCGTGGTGATGACGGAGAGATCACCTACGTCGGCACCGGTGGATTCGTCCAAGGCGCGTCAGGGGACAGGCCTGAGTACCCGATACCGCGGGCAACCTTCACTGCGATCGAGCTCTAGCGCTGACAGCTGGGGGCCTCCCCCGCGCGGGGGAGCGTCGGCGGCTGCCTGGCGTGGCAAGTTGGCGGTGCGGAGGAGACCCACGTGTCCGGCCCGCTCCAACGAACCATTCACTTGCGCCCGGAGGCTTCTGCCATGCGTCTCTCTCAGCTGCTCTTCATTGGTCTTCTGCTGTTCGCTCTCCCTGCCTGCGACGGCGCCGCGGGCGCAGACGGACAGACGGGTCCTGCGGGGTTGGATGGAATCGACGGAGGGGACGGTGTGGACGGCGAAACTGGCGCAGATGGAGTCTCTTCCAAGAGTAGCTTGTACCTCGTTGAGGAGAATGCCGTCCTCTCCGGCCGGTGGCCGCCACTGCTGATCGCGGAGTGCAATGACGCGAACGATGTCCTCCTCACTGGTGGCTGTTCGCACACCCTTGAGAATGGCCAGATGGACCGTTCCTGGCCGGTGTTCTCCACCGATCCTGCTGAGAATGCGCGGTGGGAGTGCGCAGTTGGCAATCCCGATCTCACGGACACCCAGATGTTGTTTGCTCGCGCCGTCTGCATCGACGTCCCGTAGCTGAACACCGAATGGGGAGCATGGCCACGCCGTCGTCCTCAGCGTGACTGGGAGACACCGACCCGAGCCGTCCACGGGACGGCTGAGTACAGGTCCTGGGCCTCCCCCGCGCGGGGGAGAGTCGGCGGCTGCTTGGCGCGGCAGGTTCGCGGTGCAATGGCGCAAGCGACCCACGTGTCCGCCCCGCTCCACCGAACCATCCACTTGCGCCCGGAGGCTTCTGCCATGCGTCTCTCTCAGCTGCTCTTCATTGGCTTTCTGCTGTTCGCTCTCCCCGCCTGCGACGGCGCCGCGGGCGCAGACGGAGCGACGGGTCCTGCGGGGTCGGATGGAGTCGACGGAGAGGGCGGTGCGGATGGCGCGTCGGGTGCGGATGGGGCCGATGGGTTGCCAACGAGCAAGGCCGATCTCTACGTCGTGTTGGAGTCCGCCATAGCCCTCGAAGGGTTCACCGTGGTGGACGCCCTCTGCCTGGACAACAACGACGTCCTGCTCTCGGGCGGCTGCAACACGGCCAACGAAGGAGGCTTCTTCTTCGACAACTATCCGCGAGATGCCGACAACGAGGATGCGCCCGCCCGGTGGAGGTGTGGGCTGCAGCACAGCGATGACCGAGAATACGCAGTCCGGGCATCCGCCGTCTGCATCGTGATCGAGTAGTCCCCGACCCGGCCCGACCGTCGGGGGAACGCCCCCCAGTTCAGGCGACCCCGCAGCGCCCGGGCGAGGTGACCGCGGTCCATCTCCTCCCGGCTGCTCCCTTCGCCGTCGATGTGCAGCGGGTCGTTGTGGGCGAGGACCGACGTGCGATCCGGAGTCACCTCGGGGCGCGTGATCGCCGTGTTCGACAGCTGCCTAGCGGCCGGGGCCGGGCGGACCGCCACCGTAGACCGGTCGAAGCCGTCCCCCCGGGGGAGCGGTGGGGTCGTTGGGATGTTGGTGGATGGGCAGATCCGATTCCTCACGCAAAGGGGCGCGGGCCTCGTTTGCGCCTCTGCGCCTCTGGTGCGGCCGCTGCTCAGGCCTGGGAGTTCACGAAGGCCGGGAGTGCGGCGAAGTCCGCCCGTTGGCGCACCGCCTGGGGTGCATGAAGGCCTGGAGTGCGGCGAACTCCGCCCCCTCGCGGCCCCCCTCGCGGTCAATTTGTGACCAATCACTCACGACCACTTGCGGCTCCTTCTCCCACAGGCTAAGTAAGTAACCAGTCACTAACTAATAGAACGGCGGCGAGCCTTCGTCGCCGTTTTGCGTCGATGCCAGGACGGCGTCACCACCCGGAGTTCGCATGGCTCGACCTCGCACCGTCTCCGATGACGCGATCCTCGCTGCGGCCCGCTCCGTCTTCCTGGAGCTGGGCCCGTCCGCTTCGACCGCCGTCATCGCGGACCGCGTTGGCCTCTCCCAGGCCGGCCTGTTCAAGCGGTTCTCCACCAAGGCCGACCTGATGGTGGCAGCCCTCGCACCCCCCAGCATCCCGCCCTTCGCCCTGCTGCTCGCCGCAGGACCCGACCCCTGCCGGCCCATCCAGGAGCAGCTGCGGGAGATCGCCCGCGCCATGGCCCTCTTCTTCAAGGAGATGGTGCCCTGCCTCATGGTCCTGAGCGCCTCGGGCATCTCCCCCCAGCAGCTCTTGACCCGCTTCGACGTGCCCCCGCCCCTGCTCGCGAAGCTCGCGATGATCGAGTGGATCCAGCAGGCCATGAACGCTGGTCGCCTGCGCCCCGGCGACGCAGACCCCATCGCCGCGGCCTTCATGGGGGCGCTGCACATGCGCTCCTTCATGTGCCACATCTCCAGCGAGCCCATGTCCGACGAAGCGCTCAGCACCTACGCGGACTCCGTGGTCGACAACCTCTGGAACGGCCTCGCGCCCACGGAGCAGTCTCAGTGACCCACCCTTCCGTCCTCGCTCGCTCCGTCTGCGCTGTCGCGGCGCTGTCTGCGCTCCTGGCGTCCACCGCCCTCGGCGGACCCCGGGTCGCGCCCGTCGCCCCGGCCCCCGAAGCGCGCTACTCCAGCGGCAACCCCCTGCGTGCCGATGGGCCCGACATGTGGTGGACCACGTTCGGCGACCCCGCCCTGGACACCCTCGTCAGCGAGGCCATCGAGGGCAACTTCGATCTCCTCGGCGCCCAGGCCCGCGTGCACCAGGCCGAGGGAGTCACTGTGCAGCGCCTCGCGCCGCTCCTGCCCACCGCGAGCTTCGACGTCGGTCTCAACGCGAGCCCCTCGTCCGCCGCGGCCTTCCAGGTGTCCCCCCAGCTGACCAAGCTGCTCGAAGATCTCGCCGCCCTCGCCGCGAGCGTTCCCGGCGGCACTCCCGCCGATGACGACGACGACGACGACCCCGAGGTCACCTGGAACGGCTCGGCCCTCTTCAACTTTGGCCTCAACATCGACATAGGCCGCTCCGCCGCCGCCTTGCGCGCGTCCCAGCTCGACGCCGCCGCCGCCGTGGGCGACCGCGACGGCGTGGCCCGGATCCTCGTGCAGCAGGTCGTCGGCGCGTGGCTGGACGTGCGCACCGCCCGCGCCCGGATCGCCGTGGTCGAGCAGCAGATCGCCACCAACGAAGCCCTG
The DNA here is from genome assembly GCA_937891735.1 of uncultured Pseudomonadota bacterium. Lineage (GTDB taxonomy): Bacteria > Myxococcota_A > UBA796 > UBA9615 > UBA9615 > JAGSHC01. The sequence goes on from CALAGR010000134.1 coordinate 7,370, forward strand.
CTGGACATCACCCGGCGCCGCTACGTGGGCGGCGACTCCCGCGGTCTGGACGTGCTCCAGCAGCAGCAGCAGCTCGCGGGCACGAAGGCCCTGCTCCCCCAGGCCCAGCAGGTCCTGCGGCTGCGCACCATCCAGCTGGCCACCCTGCTCGGGCGGGACCCCAGCGATCCGCAGCTGCCGGCGTCCCCCGAGCTGGCGAGCCTGCCCGGCCTTCCGCCGGCGCCGGGCGTCGGTACGCCGCGCGACCTCATGGACCTGCGCCCGGACCTGCGCTCGTCCCAGCTTCGCTACAAGGCCGCCCGCGCCCACCTCGTCAGCACCGCCCTCGCCTTCGCCCCGACCTTCCGCCTCACCGGCAAGGTGGGCTGGAACCTGCGGTGGTTCGACGAGTGGGACAGCGACGAGACCTGGGGCTTCGGCGCCGGGCTCTCCGTGCCGATCTTCGGCGGCGGACAGCGCCATGGAGCCATGCGGCAGGCCAACGGCCAGCTGGACGCGGCGGCCACCACCCTGAGCGGCGCCGTGCTCGCGGCCCGGGCCGAGGTCGAGTCGGCCCTCGCTCGGGAAGACACCAACGGCGCTCGCCTCGCGGCCCTCGGCGAGCAGCTCGCGACCTCGCGCGTGGCCTATGAGGAGTCCCAGCGGCAGTACGCCGGCGGCCTCGTCAGCTACCTCACCGTGCTCACCTCCCTCGCGTCGCTTCAGGCGGCCGAGCTGAACCACCTCCAGGCGCACCGGGATCTCCTGGGCGCCCGAGTAGACCTTCACACCGCGCTCGGCGCCCCCTGGGCCGACCGAATGGACGCCCACGGAGCCCCCCGATGAACGCCCCAAAGCTGCTCAAGGCCTTCTTGCCCATCTTGATCCTCGCGTTCGGCGTGGTCGGCGTCCGCACGCTCATGTCGATGAAGAAGCCAGCGGAGAAGAAGGCCGTGGTGGCCCTCGTGTCCACCGTGGAGTTCGTCGTCGTGGAGGTCGGCTCGCCCCGCGCCCGGATCCGGGCCACCGGCGTCGTCGAGGGGGACCGTCAGGTCTCCATGTCGGCCATCGTCGGGGGCGAGGTCGTGTCGGTCAGCGACTCCCTCGTGCCCGGCGGCCGGTTCAGGAGCGGGCAGACCATCCTCCGGGTGGATCCGCGCGACTACGAGATCGGCGTCGCCCAGGAGCGGTCCCGGGTGCAGCAGGCGGAGCTGGAGCTGAGCATGGAGGAGCAGCGGTCGGCCACCGCGGGCCGGGAGTGGGAGCTGCTCGGCGGCGGCGAGGACCCGGGTCAGGCGCCCCTCGCCCTGCGCAAGCCCCAGCTCGAGACCGTCAAGCGCAACCTCGTGGCCGTGCAGTCCGGCCTGCGGCGGGCGCAGCTGAACCTCGAGCGCGCGACGATGACAGCGCCCTTCAACGCCCTCGTGCTCGCCGAGACCGTCGAGGTGGGCCAGCTGCTGGCCCCCGGCGCGCCCGTCGTGACGCTCGTGGGCACCGACCGGTTTCGGGTCAAGGTCTCCATCCCCGTGGAGCAGCTGAGCAACGTCGGGATCCCCGGCGTCAACGGCCCGAGCGGCTCGTCGGTCGCCGTCGTGCAGGACCTCGGAAACGGACAGCGCATCGAGCGCCAGGGCCGGGTCATGCACCTGGCGGGGCAGCTGGATCCGCAGACGCGGACGGCGGACCTGTACGTGAGCATCGACAGCCCCCTGTCCGGGCCCGGCCTGCCCATGCTGCCCGGCGCCTTCGTGCAGGTGAGCATCGAAGGGGAGCCGGTGGAGGGCGCCATCGCGGTGCCCCGGGACGTGCTCGTCGAGGGCGACTCCCTGTGGGTCGTGACCCCCGAGGACACCCTGTCGCGCCGGCAGGTCCTGGTGGGTTGGCGGGACGCGGAGACCGCCTTTGTGACCGGTGGCCTCGACGACGGCGCGCGGGTCGTGACCATGCCGCCATCGCTGCCCATCGACGGGGCGACGGTCCATGCGCGCCCGGCGGGTCAAGCCGCCGAGGACACCGCGCCTCCCCCCTCCGCCAGCGTGGACGCGCCGGTCGGAACGGAGGGCTGAGCCATGTCCTCCGAGCTGCCTGATCGGGGGCCCATCGCCTGGATGGCCAAGAACAGCGTCGCCGCCAACCTGCTGATGGCGATCCTGCTGATCGGCGGCCTGTTCGGCGTCGTCAACATCAAGCAGGAGGTGTTCCCGGCCTTCGATCTCGACCTGATCCGGGTCACCGTGCCGTACCCCGGCGCCAGCCCGGACGAGGTGGAGCAGGGGATCATCCTCGCCGTCGAGGAGGCCGTTCGCGGCGTGGACGGCGTCAAGCGGGTGACGTCCGGGGCGAGCGAGGGCGCCGGGACCATCGCGGTCGAGCTGCTGATCGACGCAGACCCGGACCGGGTGCTGGCCGACGTGAAGTCCGCCGTGGACCGGATCCGCAGCTTCCCCGTCGAGGCGGAGGATCCGGAGATCGCCATCGCCACCCGCTCCCAGCGGGTGATCTCCCTCGTCATCGCCGGGGACCAGACCCTGGCGACGCTGCAGGAGCTCGCGGAGCGGGCCCGGGAGGAGATGCTGGGGAGCCCGAACGTGACCCAGGTCGAGATCGAGGGCGTGCCTGCGCTCGAGATCGCCATCGAGGTGTCCCGGGAGAAGCTCGAGGAGTTCGGCCTGACGCTCCAGGACGTCGCCAACCAGGTCCGCTTCGCGTCCCTGGAGCTGCCCGGCGGCGGCATCAAGACCGAAGGCGGCGAGATCCTCGTGCGCCTGTCGGATCGGAAGCGATCCGGCACCGAGTTTGGCGAGATGATCCTTCGCTCCACGGCCTCGGGCGCGTCCGTGAGGCTGTCGGACGTGGCCACGATCCGCGACGCCCACGCCGAGACGGACCAGAGCAACTACTACAACGGCCAGCCCGCGGTCCGGGTGACCGCGTACCGGGTGGGCGCCGAGACGCCCCAGGATGTGGCCGACGCCGTCCTGGCCTTCGCCGAACAGATGCGGGGGGACGTGCCCGAGAACGTCACCATCGCCGTGTGGAACGACGACTCGGAGATGCTGCGGGGGCGCATCGATCTGCTGGTGCGCAACGCGAAGATGGGGCTGGTCCTCGTCCTGGTGGTGCTGGCGCTGTTCCTGAACCTGAGGCTGGCGTTCTGGGTCGCGATGGGGATCCCCGTGTCGTTCCTGGGCACGTTCCTGCTGATGCCGCGCCTGGACCTCACCGTCAACATGGTGAGCCTGTTCGCGCTCATCGTGACGCTGGGCATGGTGGTCGACGACGCGATCATCATCGGGGAGGCGGGCTTCTCGAAGGCGCTGGGGGGCAAGAGCAAGCTCGCCGCCGCCATCGAGGGCGCCAAGGAGATGGCCGTCCCGGTCACCTTTGCGATCCTGACCACCATCGCTGCCTTCAGCCCGTTGCTGATGATCCCGGGGCTGTTCGGGAAGATCTTCCGCATCATCCCGCTGATGGTGATCACCGTGCTGCTGTTCAGCCTGTTGGAGTCGTTCTTCATCCTGCCGGCCCACCTCGCCCACATGGACAGCCCCCCCAAGGGTCCCCTGGGACGCGCAGCGCACAGCCTGTTCGCCTTCTTCGAGGCGCCCTTCAAGATCGTGCAGGCCTGGGTGGCGAAGGGCCTCGCCTGGAACATCGAGTTCCTCTACAAGCCCGCGGTCAACGCGGCGATCTCCTGGCGCTACGCGGCGGTGGCCATCGCGCTGGCGATGTTCATGGGCGCGGTGGGCCTCGTGGGCAGCGGCACCGTGCCCTTCAGCTTCTTCCCGGTGCTCGAGGGCGACGTGATCACCGCCACGGTCCGGTTTCCGTACGGCACCAACGTGGATCGCACGGGGGCCGCGGGGGAGCTGATCCAGGCGGCCGCGCAGCGCACCATCGAAGAGTTCGGCGGCGGCGCGGTCCTTCGGGGGACCTACCTGATGGTCGGCTCCGGACCCGAGCGCCGCGGTCCCGGCCCGGCGACGGGCGACAAGGGCAGCCACGTCCTGGCCATGCAGGTGAACCTGGTGCCCACGGATCAGCGGGACTTCACGTCGGAGTCGTTCAAGAACGCGTGGCAGACCGCGACCCCCGAGATCCTCGGAGCGAACTCCGTGATCTTCTCGTCCAACGTGGGTCCGTCCGCCGGCTCCGCCGTCGCGATCCAGCTGTCCCACCGGTCCAACGACGTGCTGGCCAGGGCCAGCGCCGACCTCGCGGGGGCCCTCGGGGGATTCAGCGATCTCACGAACATCGAGAACGGGTACGCATCCGGAAAGCAGCAGATCGACTTCACCTTGAAGGAGGCGCCCGCCGTCGCCCTGGGCCTGACCACCCAGATGGTCGCGAGCCAGATCCGCGCTGCGTTCTACGGCGCCGAGGCCCTGCGCGAGCAGCGCGGTCGCAACGAGCTCAAGGTGATGGTGCGGCTCCCGGAGGAGCAGCGTCGAAGCGAGTTCGATCTGGAGGCGCTCCAGATCCGCACGCCAGCCGGCGGGTTCGTGCCCTTGGGGCAGGTGGCGGAGTTCGAGCGCAACCGGGCCCCGACGACCATCGACCGGGAGGACGGCCGCCGCGTCGTCGCGGTGACGGCGGCGCTGGCTGCTGGCATCAAGTCATCCAGCAACGTCCTGGCCGAGGTCAACGAGCAGATCGTGCCGCGGCTCAAGGCGCAGTACCCGGGGCTCGAGGCGGGCATGGTCGGTGAGCAGCGGGAGCAGGGGGAGGTGTTCAAGTCCCTCGGGCCGAACTTCATCCTCGCGCTGTTCGTCATCTACTCGCTCCTCGCGATCCCCCTGAAGAGCTACGTGCAGCCCCTGGTGATCATGAGCGCGATCCCCTTCGGCTTCGTGGGGGCGATCCTCGGCCACCTGGTCATGGGCTACGAGCTGAGCTTCGTGTCCGCGCTGGGCATCATCGCGCTGGCCGGCGTCGTGGTGAACGACTCGCTCGTGCTGATCGACACGACCAACCGCTACCGAGGTGAGGGAGCGACTGCGCACGACGCCATCACCAACGGCGGGGCCCGGAGGTTCCGGCCGATCCTCCTGACGTCGCTGACGACGTTCTTCGGTCTGATGCCGATCATCTTCGAGACCTCGGTCCAGGCGAAGTTCCTGATCCCCATGGCGGTCTCGCTGGGCTTCGGTGTGCTCTTCGCGACCTTCATCATCCTGTTGCTCGTGCCCGCCTTCTACATGATGGTGGAGGACGTGCGGGTGCTCCTGGGAGCGCGGGACGAGCGGAACCCGGCCCCGGATGGATGGGAGCCCCAGGAGGCCATCGAGCAGGCCGAAGCCGAGGCCGCTGCCGCCGCCGCGGCCTGACCTCAGCGCGCGATCAGCGCTCCTACCGCGGGACGAGGCACAGCCCCTGCCCGTTGAAGTGGATGGAGTGGGGGCCGTCGTTGCAGCCGTTGTCGTTCGGGTCACCGGTGTGGAACTCGGTGCAGTAGCCCTGCTGGTACAGCGGACAGAAGTGGTACAGCGTCAGCTCGTTGTCGCCCTCGTCGAGGTCGAAGGTGCCGACGTACACGAGGTTGGGCGGCGGACCGTCGTTGTCCGTGTCCATGACCAGCCAGTCCAGGCCGCAGTTGGCGAACACCGGCTCGCCCTGGGAGCTGTGGCTGTTGCGGATCCGGACGAAGCCGGTCTCGTTCATCTGGCTGGAGCCGCTCTCGGCGACGGACGTGTCGTAGACGTCGAACAGGCCCGCGATGGGGGACACGAGGGTGCCCGTCGCCTCCGTCGGGCTGTAGGCGAGCACGTAGATCTCGTCCTGGCCGTCGGGGCCGTAGAACTCGGCCAGGGTCAGGCCGCCGTCGGGGCAGGCGTCCAGCTCCTTGGGGGGCGGGGTGTCGTCGTCGTCGTCCCCGACGGCATCGTCGTCATCGCTGACGTCGTCGTCCCCCTCGTTCTGGTTGTCCCCGGTGGGATCGTCGTCGTCGTCGTCGCTGGCCTGGCTGTCGTCGTCGTCCCCCTCCTGCTCGTCGCCGCGCTGGGGCGGTGAGTTCAGGGCGTTCAGGGCGTTCTCGTTGCAGCCGAGCAACAGGACGAGCAGCGCGAGCGCGCCGCCGGGAAGAAGGGTCGAAGACCGAGCGTGCATGGGGACCTCCTGCGAGCCGGAGGCACGTCAACACCGCGCTGTTGGCGACATGTTGAGGAGGTGTGAATGATCGCGAGTGGTCGCTGCGGTGACCGCCTGCGGGTGACGACGGACAGGCTGCGGCCCCTACCCCAGGGCCAGCGCCACCAGCGTGGCCGCCGCGGTCAGGCCGGCCGCGATCCCGATCCCGATGAGCAGCTGCCAGCGCTGCATCAGCGCCACCGTCAGGGCCGCAGGGACCACGTAGATCCCCTGCAGCAGGCCCAGGTACAGCATCCAGGGCTCGATGAGCTCCCTCGGCTGGAACTCCTGGAGCGGCAGCGTGTAGGCCAGCAGCACCGTCAGCGCGGTGAAGCCGACGTGCAGCGCCAGCACCAGCGCCGCGCCCCGGACGTGCTCGGACCGACCGCTCACTGCTTGTCCCCGAACTCTCGGATGACCTCGCCCCGGGCCTGCTCCAGGTCCTTCAGCTGCCCGATGTCGAGCCAGTATTCCCGCACCGGGAACACCGCCACGTCGTCACCCCGGGCCTTGATGCGCTCGAACAGGTCGGTCATGTTCAGGGGCTCGTCGGGGGGCACCAGATCCAGGATCCGCGGGCTCAGCGCGTAGATCCCCGCGTTGACGAAGAAGCGCTGCACCGGCTTCTCCTCCACCCCCAGGAACGTGTGCCCGTCCAGGTCCACCACGCCGTAGGGCACCTGGAAGTCGAACTCCCGCACGCACATCGTCGCCGCCGCGCCCTGCCTGGCGTGGAAGTCGAGCAGGTTGCGCGGGTTGATCGCCGTCAGCAGGTCGCCGTTCATCACCAGGAACGGCTTGGTCGGCGCCTCGGGCAGCAGCCCCAGCGCCCCCGCGGTGCCCAGGGGCCGGCTCTCGTTGAGGTAGTTCACGGACACCCCGAACGCCGACCCGTCCCCGAAGTGCTCCTGAATCATGTGGCCCTTGTAGTTCAGGGCCATCCAGAAGTTGTGGAAGCCGTGGTCCCGCAGCGTCTCCACGATGCGCTCGAGGATCGGGCGGTCGCCCACCGTGACCAGCGGCTTGGGGATGTCCTCGGTGATGGGGCGCAGCCGCGTGCCCTTGCCCCCCGCGAGCAGCACCACCACGTTGTCCAGGGCCTCGGGCTGCAGGAGCTCGTCGAGGATCTCGATGCCCAGCACGATCCCGTGCGCGTCGAGCACCGGGACCTGGTGGATCCGGCGCCGCCGCATCAGCTGCAGGATCCGCTCGCGCCCGTCGGCGAGGGTCGCGGTGCGGGGGCTCGTGTTCATCACCGAGGTCACCGGCTCGGACAGCTCGCGCCCGGCGAGGATCCCGCGCCGCACGTCCCCGTCGGTGACCGTCCCGACGAGCTCCCGGGTGGGGCCCACCACCAGGGCGATCTGGTAGGCGCCGGCGTCGATGACCCGGAGCGCTTCCCGGATGCTCGCGCTGGCCGGGACTTCGATGGTCTGGCTGTCCCTCACGGGCTGCTCCCGGTGTCCGCTTCCAGGATCCGCGCCGGGTTGCCCACCACGGTCGCGTCCGCGGGCACGTTCCGCAGGACCACCGTGCCCGCCCCGAGGATCGCGCGGGCGCCGATCTCGACCCCCTCGATGACGATGGCGCCGGTGCCGATGTGCGCGCCCTCGCCCACCACCACGCCTCCGCTCAACGTCGCCCCGGGGGCGATGTGCACGTGAGCCCCGATCTGGCAGTCGTGGTCCACCGAGGCGCGGGTGTTGACGATGACGTTGTCGCCCAGCGTGGCCCCCGGCTGCACCACGGCCCCCGCCATCACCTGGACGCCTTCGGACAGCAGGACCGTGGAGGCCACGATGGCGGTGGGGTGGATGACCGTCGCGAACGCATAGCCGCGCGACACGAAGCTGGTGAACAGGCGCATGCGGGCGATGGTGCTGCCGACGCTGCCCAGCCCGTTGACCAGCAGCACCGCCGACGGATCGTGGCTCAGGACCACCTGGTCGGGGCCCAGCACGGGCACGCCGAGCACCCGCATCATCACCGCCGCGGGATCCGGATCCGTCACCCCAAGCACCTGCGCGGAGAGCAGCCGCAGGGCGTCGAGCAGCACGCCCGCGTGTCCACCTCCGCCGAGCAGGATCACAGGTCGGTCGATGCGCTTGGTGTGCTCGTGACTCAGGAGGACCCCCGGGTGCGAGCGGAGTATAGGGATCTGCGGAGGGCAGGGCCCATGGGAGCAGCGGCCGTCGCCCCACGACCAGATGGGCGCCCGGGGCCGCCCGGCGGGAACCCGCTACAGCTTGCGGACGGCGTCGCCCACGTGAATGGTCGCGTTGTCAGGGCGGCCGCCTTCACGAGCAGCCGGCCCGGTGTCCGCCAGCACCGCCGACAGCACCCGTGGCTGCGGGGCGACTTCGTGGGATGCGCCCTTGCGCGACACCACCGAGAGCCGGTCCTGGACGTGGTCCACGATGGCGTGGCACTTGACCAGCTCGAGCTCGCCGAGGCTGGTGCCATCGGTGGGGTCCAGGATCTCGTCGCCGACCTCGAAGATCACGAGCTCGTCGCCGGCGGCGATGTGCTCCGCGCCGAGGTTGACGACCCACCGGACGGGGGAGCCTTGGAGGATCTTGACGATGCGGCCGCGGGTCGGGGTGCTCATGGGGACGATCCTCGCCCATTCCGTCGCGGGGCGCACCACGGATGGCGCATGAAGCGCCGGAGTGCGGCGAAGTCCCGGCGTTGGCGCCCCCTGGGATCAGTACAGGCGCTGCACCTTGAGCGGCCGGCCCAGGTTGCCGTCGAGCCCCAGGACCCGCTGCAGCGTCGGGCCCACCGTGACCACCCCGGCCTCGAGCCCCGCGTCCACCGCTCCGACCACGGCGTGGCTCGCCCGAAGCCCGCCGAGCCAGGCCCGCGCGTCCGTCACGAACACGAGGTCACCCTCGCCCGCCTCCAGCGCTGCGGCCAGATCGGCGGCGAGCGTCACCACACAGAGCTGGCCTGGGCCCTGCCGCTCATCGTCGTCGCTGGCCTGGGCCCGCGCGTCCGCGAAGTCGCTCGTCTCCTCCGTGCCCGGCTTGCCCTTGTAGGCGGCCAGGGCTTCGGCGACCGTGCCCCACACCAGCCCCTTGACGTCGGCCAGGGGCCGCGGCTTCGTCACGAGCGCCACGCTGATCCCGATGCCCGTGCACACGACCATCCCGAAGAACGCCCGCATGAACTTGTACTGGCTCGCTCCCGACAGGAAGCCCGGCTCGACCTCCTTCATGGGCACGCCGTGGGCGAAGGGCGTGATGATCTCGGGCCACAGGATCGAGGCCGCGATGGCCACCGATCCGCCGACCATCGTCCACCAGGCCGCCTGGGGCGTGAACCGCCGCCAGAACACCCCGAGCAGCAGCGCCACCACCAGCGGCGGAGTGACCGCCGCGGTGAACGCCCCGTGCGCCGAGTAGATCGAGTCGAACGTCATGAACACCGGCACCAGCGCGATGCCGATCAGCATGATCGCCCACGAGCTGATCCGCGCCATCGACAGCATCTGCTTGTCGGTCGCGTTGGGGCGCAGCGGCATGTAGACGTCGTTGACCACGATGGCCGCGACCGCCGTCACCAGCGTGTCCACCGTGGACATCAGCGCCGCCGTCAGGGCGGCCATGATCAGGCCGAACACCCCCGGTCGGGCCAGCAGGTCTGCCACCACGAAGAACGCCTCGTCGCCGCCGACGCTCGGATCCAGCGCGCCGCCGTGCACCATCGCCCGGGCCACCCAGCCCCCGCTGGCCACCACCATCGCGGCGATGGGCATCAGGATCAGGAACACCGCGATGACGGCCTTGCGGCTGTCCCCCACCGAGCGGGCCGAGAGCAGGCGCATGACCATGCCCTGGTTGAGGAAATAGAACATCGCGGTGTTGGCGATGCCGTCCTGCCAGAACACCCCCACGGCCGGATAGCTCGAGTCGGCGTTGAACGCCGGGAAGGCGCGGCGGTGCTCCCGGGGCAGGTGCTCCCAGAAGGACTCGAACCCACCCAGGGCCTCGACGCCCAGGAACAGCAGGAGCAGCCCCACCACCAGGAGCATCGCGCCCTGGAAGAGGTCGGTCATGATCACCGACGTCTGGCCGCCGGCCGAGACGTACACCGCCGAGATCCCGCCCACGATCACCGCGGACAGCAGCACCGGCCAGCCCAGCAGGTAGTGCAGCGCCTTGCCCATCGTGAACAGGTTGATGCCCACGTAGCCGACGAGGTAGACGAGCAGCAGCGCCGTCGCGACCTTGCGGGTCTCGGGTCCGAACCGCCGCGCGAAGTACTCGGGGATCGACACGACCCGGCTGAAGTACAGCAGGGGCAGCCACCCGAAGATCAGCAGCGGCGCCCACAGCCAGTCGTTCAGGTACGTCTGGGACGAGGCGATCCCGTAGCCGAACGCCACCTTGCTGTACTTGACGAAGCTGTAGCTGCCGATGGTGGTGGCGACCATGGAGAACGCGATCAGCCACCACGCGAAGCGCTGGCCCCCGAAGAAGAAGTCCTTCGTGGACGCGGTGCCCTTGCCGAACCACGTGCCGATCACGAGCATCGACACGAAGTAGCCGACCATGATCACGTAGTCGACGGGCGCGCCCAGGGCGCCGTCCTTGACGTACGGATCACCCGTGTAGGCGATCTGAGGCCGCTCGGTCATGGAGCCGTACTGCAGCCACGCCTGGAACCCGGCGATGACGAACAGGCCACCGAGCAGCATGAGCAGGTTGCGCAGCGGCTTGCCGGACAGGCCGACGTAGCCCTGCCGCCAGGCGATCGCCACGCCGAAGGCGAAGACGCCGCCGCCTACGAGGTACTGGTAGAGGAATCCATCCATCGATCAGGAGCCGCTGGCCATCTTGAGCACGACGTAGGCCAGGACGAGCGCGCCGACGATCAGCAGCGGCCACCGCCAGCTCTCGCCCTTCGGTTCACCGATGGCATCGACCGGCTTGGGCTGCACGCCGCCGTCCACCTGCCACTCCCCCGTGTCCACGTTGGCGGGCAGCGGATCGGCGTCGTCCCACTCCGCGAGCAGCGCCAGCGCGCGCTCGGCCTGGGAGGTGGGGACCTGGAGCTTGTAGAAGCCCAGGGCCACGAACATCCCGGGATCGATGGCCATCGTGTTGCCGTCGGGGGTGATCGTGGTCACGCCCTCCGCCTGGAGGAACGCGATCACCGGCATGCGCAGGTCCTCCCGGGCGAAGGTGCGCACCGTCACGGGCGGATCGGTCTCGCGTTCCTCGGAGGAGAGCGGGGCGGGCGGGGGCGTGGGGTCGCCGTCAGTCATCCGGCGATTCTAGGGGGAATCAGCCGTCCAGGTCGGCGAGACGCGCGGTGCTGGGCACGTTGATGATCCGGCGCTCCATCTCTTCGGTCACCGTCATGGGTCCCCGGGGGCAGCGGTCGTACATCGGCAGCAGGTGCATGGGCACCCAGATGGGCCGGCAGAACAGGAGCTCTGCGTCCACCGCCTCCAGGAGGGCGTTCCGCTGCTCCATCGTCGTGCCCTCGGGCAGCCGCACCGCCGTCAGCCAGCGGTTCGCCGTGGTGCCGTCCCGGGGCTCGACCATCTCCAGGCCGAGCTCCGCAAAGATCCCCTTCCACCGACCGAACAGGCGCTCCTTGCGCTCGAGCAGGCTGGGCAGGCGGTCCATCTGGGCCAGCCCGAACGCCGCGTTCAGGTTCGGCATGCGGTAGTTGTAGGCCACCGCGGTGTGCCAGTAGTGCCAGCCCGGCTTGCTGGGATCCTTGGCGGTGGTAGTGACGTGGCGGGCCCGGGCCGCGAGCTCGTCGTCGTCGGTGAAGATCGCGCCGCCGCCGCCGGTGGTGATGAGCTTGTTGCCGTTGAACGAGGTGCCCGCGGCGACGCCGAATCGGCCCGTGTGCCGGTCCCCGACCCAGGTGCCCAGCGACTCTGCGACGTCCTCCACGACGGGGATCCCCCAGGCCTCGGCGATGGCCGCGAGTTCCTCGATCTGGCAGGCGTTGCCGAAGATGTGCACCGGCATGAGCGCCGCGATCCGGTACCCCGTGGCCCGATGGAACGGACCGCCGTCCCGCAGCTCGCACTGGTCCTCCAGGAACGCCTCGAGGGCCAGGGGATCCAGGCCCAGGGTGTCGGGCTCGGCGTCCACGAAGGCGGGGACGGCGCCGCGGTGCACGATGGCGTTCGCCGTCGCCACGAAGGTCAGCGACGGGCAGATCACCATGTCCCGCTGGGCCTTGTCGCCGTGTCCGGGCAGCCCGTGCATGGGGCCCACCCCCGCCAGCTCGAGCGCCACCTGGAGCGCCGCGGTGCCGTTGACGCAGGCGATGGCGTGCTTCGCTCCCGTGAACTCCGCCAGCCGCGCCTCGAAGTGTTTGACCCCCGGGGCCGCGTTCGACACCCAGTTCCCGGCGCCGTCCACCACGTCGGTCAGGGCCTGGGCCTCGTGGGCGTCGATCTCGGGGAGCTGCAGGTAGTGGCGCTGGGGAGCGCCGTCCGCGTCGGTGGCGGGGAGCAGGCGACGCAGGGCGCTGATGAAGAGGGACGGATCCATCGGGCTCACAGCTGGTAGTGGCCCGGTCGGTACCGGGCGAGGTTCGTGGGATCGCTGAACCATTCGGCGGTCTCGGCGAGGCCGCGCAGGAAGCCCTGGCGCCCGCCGTACTGGGGGGTCCATCCGCACAGCCGCTCCGCCTTGCTCGCGTCGCAGAACAGGCGGTCCACCTCGCTCTTCGGGGGGCGCAGGCGCCGCGGGTCGAGCTCCACGGTGACCCCGTCGATGCCCATGGCCTCGGCCGCGGCGGTGGCCATGTCCCCGATGGAGATCTCGAAGCCGGACCCGATGTTGATGACCTCGCCCAGGGCCGCGTCGGCCTCTGCCACGGCGAGGAACCCGCGGGCCGTGTCGGCGACGAAGCTGAAGTCCCGCGTGGGCGTGAGGGCGCCGAGTTGCAGCGCCCGGGTGCCCGCGGCGAGCTGGGTGATGACCGTGGGGATCACCGCGCGGGCCGACTGGCGGGGGCCGTAGGTGTTGAACGGCCGCACCACGGTGACCGGCAGGTCGAAGCTGCGGAAGAAGGAGAGCGCGAGCTGGTCGGCGCCGATCTTGGTGGCGCTGTAGGGCGACTGGCCCACCAGGGGGTGGTCTTCGTGGATCGGCACGAACTGGGCGGTGCCGTACACCTCGGAGGTGGAGGTGTGCACGACCCGCTCGGTGCCCAGCTTGCGCGCCGCCTGCACCACGTTCAGCGTGCCCTTGATGTTGACGTCCACGTACGCGTCGGGCGAGTGGTAGCTGTAGGGGATGGCGATGAGGGCGGCGAGGTGCAGGACCACGTCGATGCCCTGCATCGCGGTGTGCACGCCGTTGGGATCGCGGATGTCGCCCTCGAACACGTCGTGCAGCGAGGCCAGGACCTGCGGATCCGCGTCGTCCAGCCAGCCGCGGTGTCCGAAGGAGTTGTACAGGCAGAAGGCGCGGACGGAGTGCCCTCGCCGCACCAGTTCCTCGGTGAGGTGCGAGCCGATGAACCCGTCGGCGCCGGTCACCAGGATGCGCTTGCCGCTCAACTCCACGTCAGTCTCCGTGCTTGGGCCGCGAGTATAGGTCCGCCGGAGTGCGGCGCACGGTCCGGTCGCCAACAGGCCGGTGGACCGGTCAGTGGGCTGGCAGGGGCCCCGTCGCTCGGGTTAGAACGGCCCATGCGCATCCTCACCCTGCTCGCTCTGGCCCTGCTCGTCGGCTGCCCCACGTCCGCCCAGGACGACGACGACGCGACGGCTCCCGAGGACTGGACCCTTCAGATCGTCAACGACTCTGGCGTCGCCGTGGACACGGTGGAGCAGCGGCCCTGCCCGTCGACGGACGACGCGGACTGGTCCGAGCTGGCCCTGCCGCCGGACGGGATCCCCACGGGATCGAGCTGGCGCTGGCTCCTGCCCACCCCCGGCTGCTTCGCCCTCGCGGCCCAGGGGGGCGGCTGCTACGTGGGCGGGCAGACCGATCCGCTCCAGTCGGGCGACCAGTACACCTGGACCCTCGTCGAGAACGATCTGCTCTGCGTAGGCGGCTGAGCCCGGCAGCTTACCCCTGCTCGAGTGCGACCTCGGGCTGGGGGTAGCTGGCGTTGGCGGCCACCACGATCTGCGTGTAGAGCGCCGGCTCGATGAAGCCGCGCTTCAGGGTCTTGCTCTCGGTGCCCTTGGGACCCAGGAACAGCAGGTTCGCTTCGACGTAGACCGGCGCGCTCTCGCAGACGGGGCAATGGCGCGCCATGAGCGCCGCGAAGCGCTTCTGGTCGTCGGGTACGGGCAGCCCCTCGACCAGGGCCGCCACGTCGCCGCGCTCCAGGGCCGCGCCGGCGGCGGCCTTGGTGGGTTCCGCACCCAGCACGGTGGCCGCGACCTCCTCCGAGTACCAGTTCTTGCACGTCCCGCACGCCGGCTCGCTGGCCTCGGCCCGGGCGGCGAAGGCGGCGAAGCCCACCGTGAACGACAGCTCCACGAACCACAGGATCATGGTGCCGATGGGTCCGATGGGGGCGCCGTCGGAGCCGGCGTTGCCGATGCTGGTGCCGGCGTTGATGCGCATGCGCACGAAGCCCTCCACCGCCGCTGCGGTGCCCACGGGAGGCGGCGGCGCCTGCTCCGGGAGCTCGCCGACGGTGATGGGCTCGCCGATGAGGATGGCCGCCATCTGCGCGTCCACCTCGGGCTCCTCGCGCTGTGCGCCCCAGGCATCGAAGAGGAAGTCCACGGCCTCGGAGACGGCCGCGTCCGTCGCCTGGATGCCCGTGTCGGTCTTCAGGGTGACCGCGTACTCCTCCAGGTTCCCTCCGACCGCGGCCCGGGTGCGCACGTAGTCCAGGGTCAGATCCATGCTGTAGGCGACGAGCCCCCCGAGGCCCGCGCAGAGCATGGCGATGAGGGGGGCGCGCACCTTGCGGGCCTTGATCACGACCGTGGCGCCCATGCCGACGGCGAAGCCCATGCCGATGGGGAACAGGATGATCAGCCAGATGAACTGCCCGATTCCGGCGGCGAGCAACCCCGCGAGGATCCCGATGGCGATGCAGGAAACGAGCAGCAGCAGGACGTCGAAGGGCTCCTGGGCGCCCAGCGGACGTACGGGCTTGAGGCTGTTCATGGTGCTCCTCCTGGCCGGCGCGGGGTGCGCGGCTCCTGCCCCCGCGGCTCCCGGCGAGGACGAACCAGCCTACTTGGTGTCGAGGCTCGTTTCCTGGGCCCTGGTCGGGGATGCCCGGACCGAGGGCACCGACGCGATGCAGGTGCGTGTCACGCCCCCGCCGGACGTGGAGGGTGTGGTGGCCTGGCTCGACGGGGTGCGGGTAGGGGAGCTGATCCCCGGGGACGGCGCATTCGAGCTGGGCGTGCCCCTGCAGGACGTGGTGACCGGGGAGCACGAGCTGCTGCTGGCGCTGCCGGAGCGGACGTGGCCTTCGCGGCCCATCGCTTCACGCGGTCCCACCCGTTGTACGTGTTCGTGCCTGTGGATTGGGACCGGGCCAACACCACCGACGGCGAGCTGAACCGGCAGTCCGGGCTCCACGTGGAACACCCACCGCTGCGCCTGACGCAGTTCGTGGGGCCCTGTACCTTCACGGATCCGGACGTCGGGGCGGCCCGGGAGCAGGAGCTCATCGACTGGCTGGCGGCCAACGAGATCGACTTCTGGGACGAGACGGGGACGACACCGGGTACACCGTGTTCTCCAACGGCTACACGCAGGCCGAGGACACCGAGCTCGTGGCTGCCGCGGACGCGCTGTTCGTGCAGGCCGGGTTCGGCAAGCCCACTCCGTACCGATCCGGGGGGTGGATCGCCGATCTCGGCACACTGCGGGCGCTGGCCGCCAAGGGCCACCTGGTGGATACGACCGCCAACGACTGGGAGCGGCTGCAGGAGTGGGAGGGCCAGGGCAACGGCGCGCTGCGGGATTGGAACCAGCAGAACTGGAGCTCCATCGACGAGCGCAGCCAGCCCTACTGGCCGACGGACGAGGACATCCTGGTGGCCGGCACGCCGCTGGTGGGGATCCTGGAGGTGCCGGACAACGGGATCCTGGCCGACTATGTCGAGGCGGACGAGATGATCGACATGCTCGAGCGGAACTGGGACGGCGGGGGGCTCGAGGCTCCGACGGCGGATCGAGGGGGCGCCGGAGCACTTCGACGGGTTCCTCGCGGCGGACGACGCCGGGCCCATCGTGTACGCGACGGTGTCCGAGGCGGCGCTGGTCTGGCCCTGAGCGCGATCAGCGGCTCGAAGTGCCCCCGAAGTGGGGATAGCTCAGCGAGCCTGACCGGTCATGGCCGCAGAAACCGGCGGCGTCGTATCGGA
>CALAGR010000135.1 GCA_937891735.1 uncultured Pseudomonadota bacterium
CCCACCAGGAGGCACGCCGCCGCGCGGCCCGATGGGGACCGGCTCAGCGTCGGCGCCGCGCCGCCAGGGGAAGACCCAGCAGGCCGAGCAGCAGCGGCAGGGCGCCGGGGGAGGGATCCGGGGAGTGGCCGCAGTTGCAGCCCTGGCCCTCGAACCCTCCGCCGTTGGCGTTTGCGCCCGGGCCCGTGACGTCGTCGTCGTCGTCGTCATCGTCGTCGTCGTCGTCGTCGCCCACCAGGCCGCCGCCCTCGCTCTGCACGATGCGCACGTCGTCCAGGGTCCAGCCGCCGAACTCGAGTCCCTGGTCGCTCTGCAGGTGCCACTGCACCTCGACCTCGCCGCCCTGCACGAGGTCGGTGATGTCGTAGCTTCGGAACGCCCAGTGGACGTCCTGATGGTGGTTTGAGCTGTCGTCCTGGTTCGGGCCGGCGAAGTTCTCCCACACCGTGGTGCCGTTCACTTCCACCCAGGCCTGGTCCCAGATCCCGTCCTCCACCGTGAGCCAGCGGCGGAACTGCAGGTGCACCCGCCCACCGTCGGCGGGCAGCGCCGGCGAGCGCAGCACGTTGTGCACGCTGGGCTGGTACGCGCCGTTCCAGTTCTCCAGGGGGGTCAGGTCGTTGCCCCAGGCCTGGTCGCCCGAGAACGCCGCCAGGGGATCGCCGGAGCTGCCCTTGGGCTCGTCGAGCATCCAGTCGTCGGCGCCCTCCTGGTCCGGCCCCTCGATGAGGCTGTGGGTCCAGCCCGCCTCTCCGCCCTCGAAGTCCGACGAGAAGAGCACCTCGCCACCGCTGACCCAGGCCCCGTACCAGGGATCGGTCCGGGAGCCCTCGGGCAGTCGACGAGCCACCGTCCCGTTCGTGTCGACCAGCTCGATCCAGTAGCGCAGGTAGCTGCCCTCCTCCAGGGCGGGCAGGCTCGCGGTCCACTCGTCGGCGCCCGTGGACGAGAACGCGAGGCTGTCGAAGGCGTTGGGCGCCTGCGGGTCACCGACCGTCCAGCGCAGCTCGGCGCTGGCGATGGAGCCATCGGCGCACTCGGGGTTGCTCAAGGCGGCCTGCACGACGAGTTCGATGCCCTCGCCCGCGGGCAGGTCAGCGCTCAGGGGCTCGAACTGCACGAAGTACTGGCTCGCGCCCTCTCCGCCGGGGCCCAGGCCGTGGGGGCCGAACGCTTCGTCGATCAGGCACTGGTTGGGCGTGCCGTCCGAGAGGTTGCCGTTGTCGTCGTCCGCCAGCAGCACCTCGTCGTACACGGTCAGCGTGTCCGAGGCGCGCATCGTCGCGTTCCAGAACAGGAAGTCCGCGTACGCCACCCCAGCCGCCTGGCCGTCCTGGGCGACGAGCAGGGTGCGCAGGTCCCACAGGGCCCCGGCCGCGATGAGGCCCGTGATGTGGATGTCCTGGGAGATGTCGTCGGGCCAGCTCGCGTTCGGGCCCACGTCGCGCAGGGGCTGGCTGCTTCCGGTGTAGAAGCCGCGCGCCATGCCGGAGTCGTCGGTGATCGTCGCTGCGAGGTAGTCGCTGAAGCCCTCGCCGATGGCGCCGTCGTACTCACCGGCGCTCTGGATCATGTTCCAGATGTGAAAGCCGTGGCCGTACTCGTGATAAATGACGTCCCACACGCGCCCGGTGTTGTTGCAGCCGTTGCCCTGCCGGAGGAAGTTGAGGTTCGAGTTGCTGGGCGAGTTGGCCGGGTCGAACCACGCGTTGCAGGAGTCCTCGGACAGGTTCACGTTCACGTCGATCCGCTCCCCGGCCATGCTGAAGCCGGGGTTGATGGTCAGGGCCCGGTTCCGGACGATGTGGACGGCGACATGGGCGTCGAGCTGGGCCTTCTGGCGCCGCTGGGCCCCTGCGCTGGCCGACCCGTCGGCGCTGACGAGGAGGTCGCCGCCGTCCGTGCTGAGCACCCCTTCGAAGGCGGTCTCGCCGCCTTCGCTGTCGATGGCGAAGTGCTCCGACCCCACCTCGAAGGAGACGGTCTCGGGCAGGGACGCAGAGCCCAGGGTGAAGGTCCCGCTCGCGTCGGCGGTGGTGGCGCCGCTGTCGCTGCTCATATCGACGTTGGGCATCGGGAACTGCGCGTCGCCGTTCTCGGGATAGCGGTTGTCGAGCACCCCGACGGCCGTGCCCGAGGCAGAACGGATCTGCTCCTCGAAGCCCAGGAGCCGCCCTGTGTCGGCGTCCACCCAGACGTGGCGGTACGAGTGGATCGTCGGGGCGCGCAGCTCCAGCTTCCACGCCACGCGGGTCTGCAGGCTGCTCGGTCCGCGGATCGGGAGCACCACCAGCTCCGCGTCGGCGACGACCTCGGTGGCCAGCTGCATCCAGCCCAGCCCGGACAGGGCCCCGACGAGGGCGGCGTCGGCATCGACGCGCGGCGCGGCGGCCACGCTGACCCACGGCGCCGTCTCGAACTGCCCCATCACGAACCGGTCCGCCTTGAAGCGCAGCGACACCCGGGTCTCATCCACGCGCAGGCCCTCCCAGGTCTGCTGGAACGTGACGGTGATGATGCCGCCGCGGCGGTCCACGCCGAGGGGCACCAGATCCTCAACGCGCACGTCGCGGCCGAGCAGCGCGCGCTCCTCGGTCAGGATCTGGCGGGCGGCCAGGAAGGCGCCGCTGTCCTCAGCCAGCAGTTCGGGGGCCACGGGCCAGCCCGTTCCGTAAAAGCGCGTGGGGGTGTTCGTGGCTTCGTCCCAGCGGGCGACCCACTGTCCACCCCGACGGGCGAGGAAGCTCTGCCAGGCCGGGGCGCTGCTGAGGGCGCGCTGGCGGGCAGGGGTCTGCAGTCGCACAAGTCGCTCGCCGGCCAGCTCCCGAACCGGCTGATCGGTGGGCTGGGCCCCGACCGATCCGCCGACGAGCAGTCCTGCGAGCGTTGCGCCGGCGAGGATGGAAGTGCGCATGCGAGGTCTCCTTGGAGGGGCAGCGGCCGCGGGTGCTGTTGGCCGGCGCGTAGGTTAGGATGAGTTGCCCCGTGCATCGACTGTTTCCCGCACAAACCATCGCGCTCCTGTCCGCGATGGTTTTCACCGCCGGGTGTCCTCCCGCGGGTCCCGAAGCCCCCCGCCGGGTGGACCTGCCTCCTGTCGAGCTGCCCGCGCCGCTGGCGGTTGCGCCCGGGCGGAACCCCGCGGCCGTGGCAGCGGAGGTGGACATCGACGCCTGGCGGCTGCCGGGACCCGAGGCCCCGCCGGCGCATGCACCGGTGCTGCGGCTCATCTATGGCCAGGACGCGCGGGCCGAGATGGAGCCGTGCGGCTGCCCCGGAGCGCCGAGCGGGGGATATGCCCGACGGCGCACGCTCAACCTGCAGCTGGGCGAGTGGCTGCCCGACGCCCTCATCGTGGAGGGGCCCACGACCCTGTCCAAGGTGGTGGGGGGGACCGAGGTGGTCCAGAGCCGGGATCGGGCCCGGGCCCGGGAGATCGTGTCCTACCTCGCCGACTCCGGCACGACGGCGTTCTTTCCGGGTCAGGCGGACTTCGCCGTGCTGGGCCCCGCGGCGCTGGACGAGGTGGCGCGGAGCGCGTCCCTGCCGATCGTGGTGACGAACCTGGACGAGTCGGTCCGGCCGGCGTCCTTCGCCCGGTCCCGCCTGTGGGAGCAGGGCGGCAAGCGGGTGCTCCTGCTGGGGCTGCTGGGCACACCCCGCAGCGATTCGGAGCGCAAGACCTCCCCCGCCAGCGACGTGGTTGCCAGCGTGCGGTCCGTGCTCGCCGAGCAGGGGCCGGCGGACGTGGTGGTGGCGTTCACGGCGGCGGGGGAGCGGGAGCGGCGCGCCTGGCTCGACGCTGGACTCGCGGACGATGTGCATGTGCTCCTGGCGCCCTTCGAGCGGCCCGGGGACCAGGCTGATCGTTGGATCGGGACCCTGTACGAGGTCCGGGCGGACCCGCTGGGACGCGCGCTGCGCCGGGTGGACATCGCGCTGACGGGGCGCACCCGGGGAGTGGCCCGGGACCCAGCGGCGGGCATGCAGCAGGTGCGCAACATCGCCTCTCGAGAGGGGGAGTGGCTCCGGCAGGCCCGGGTGTTGGAGGGGCTGCGCGCGCGGATCGCGGCGGGGGACGATCCGCGGGAACGGGCGCGGGGGTTCGACGAGGTCGTTCGGGTAGACCCCGCCACGGATCCGCAGGAGGTGCAGCTCAGCCTCGCCCGCGTGGTCTACGAGCGGGGCCGCAGCCTCGCTGCGCTGACTACGGACAGCACCCACCGGCACCTCGCGGCGGCGGACCTGCTGGTGCTGGGTGAGGACCTGCCCGAGGACCCGTGGATCGCGTCCAGGATCGACACCTACAACAGCAAGTGGATCGAGGCGATCGCCGCGGAGCTCGTGGCCGCACCGCCCGCGACCCCCGAGGGGCTGTACGCGGGCATGGACTCCTGCGTGACCTGCCACTCGGCGATCTACGCGCGCTGGCCCGCGTCGGCCCACGCCCGCGCCTATCTGGACCTCTATGAGCGGGGAGAGCATCGAAACCCCGACTGCCTCCGCTGCCACACCACCGGGTTCGGCGTGCCTGGTGGTTTCGCGGATCCCGCCGACGCCAGCTTGCTCAACGTGCAGTGCGAGGCCTGTCACGGGCCCCTGGACAAGCACGTGCAGGACGCCAAGCGGCCGGGCCTCCGGCCCGCGGGGGGGCGGCCCGTCGACGAAGCGGTCTGCCGGACCTGTCACGATGTGGCCAACAGCCCGGGGTTTGACTACGCGGAGTACCTTTCGCGCATCTCCCACCCGGGAGTCCAGGCCCCGAGCACAGGAGGAGGCGAGCGATGAGCGTGCTGAACTGGCGAGAGCGCCACGCGCTGACCACGGTGTTGTCCGGCTGTCTGCAGGACCCACGGCGCGCGTCCGCTCTCGCCGCCGCGGCCGGGCTGGAGCTGCCACCCCAGCGTGGCTTCGAGCCCCTCTTCGCCCGGCTGTCCGGGCTGGTGCTCGTGGCGGAGCAGGCGGATCGCAGGGTTGCGCTCCTGGATGCCCTCGTCGGCGCGGGAGCGCAGGAGGCGGACGTCGCGCCGTTCCGGCCCCCAGCGCCGCTGCTGTTGGTGGCGGAGGCCGCCGACGGCGCCGCGCCGCGACCGGCCGGCGTGCCCGTACAGGCTCCGTCCCCCGAGGGCGCGCAGTCCTGGTTCGCCCGCAAGCTGACGTGGGAGGTGTCCGATCAGGAGGCGACCATCCGCTTCCTGCGGGCCGAAGGCGCAGCGGTGGGCGGCGCTCCGGCGGGCCACGCCAGCTACGTCGGGGATCCGTTCCCCATCGAGCTGGAGCTGGCAGGCGAGGGGGTCGAGCTGCCCGAGCCCCGGCAGACCATCAGGGCGGACATCGACACCGAGGCCGAGGCGGTCTTCCCGCTGGTGCTGGGCGAGTCCGAGTCCATCGATCTGCAGCTGCGCTGCTACTCGGCGGGGTTCGAGGTGGGCCGCGGCAGGTACCGGCTCAGCGCG
Source organism: uncultured Pseudomonadota bacterium (assembly GCA_937891735.1). Classification (GTDB taxonomy): domain Bacteria; phylum Myxococcota_A; class UBA796; order UBA9615; family UBA9615; genus JAGSHC01. Next base: position 5,457 of record CALAGR010000135.1, read on the forward strand.
GACGGTGAGGAGAGCGGCGGCGCGCTGGCGGTCCCGGACACGGTGCTCGAGGCGGTCAACGAGGACGCGATCAAGACCGTTCGCCTCTGATCGGGCGCGTCCTGCTCAGTGGAACGTGGAGAGGAACCGCTCCACCTCTTCACGGGCGAGCACGTTGACGCAGGTGTCCAGGCACCGGTTGCAGATCAGCAGCTTGTTGGCCTCGAACATGCCCTCCACCTCGAAGATCGAGCTGCCGCAGAAGGAACACAGGTGGTCCTCACGGTCCGGCACGCCCTGATCGTCGCGGTGCTGGTGGATGTAGGACACGCACAGGTTGCAGATGTAGACGCGGTTGCCGCTCATCAGGCGGTCGACCTCGCTGTGGTGGCGGCCGCAGATGGAGCACGCCTCCTTGCTGCCGCGCAGGGACCGCCCCTTGCGCGTGCGCTCCCGCGCCGCTTCGCTCAGCTCGATGATCTTCTCGTCCGCCTGGCTGCGCTCCACGCCCATGCTGACGAGCTCGCGGAGCTTGCTGGCCTGTTCCTCCCCCAGGCCGCCCGCCTCCTCGTCGAGGTAGCGGATCGCGTCCTCGGACCCGTAGAAGAGCAGGGCGATGGCTGAGCTCGCCTGGAGCTCCCGGTGCTCGCTCTCCAGGAAGTCGGCGAGGAAGTCCTCGGCGGTGGGCGTGCCCTTCACGGCCAGGGCCAGCAGCAGGTAGGCCTGGTACTCGCGGAGCTGCGCCCGGGCGCCCTCCAGGGCTTCCATGTACTCGGTGATGTCGTCGCTCGGGGGCTTGCTCGCGAGGGCGCGGCGCTTCAGGGCCTCCTCGTCCACGTGGAAGGCGTCGAGGATCGCCTCTTCGGGCACGTACTGGCTGAGGAGCAGGGCCGTGCGGCCGAGCTTGCGCCCGAAGTAGCGCGACGGATCCTCGAGCTGGCCCAGCACCTGCTCCACCCGGTGCCGACGCGACAGCTCGTACAGCTGCTCCCAGACCTGGAAGCGCAGCGAGTCCGTCTTGATGTCCTCGACGATCTCGGCCAGCGAGGGGAAGGCGTTGATGCCCATCTCCTGGATCTGCTGGAGCAGCACGTCGATCTTGCGCCGGGTGCGGCCCCGGGTGCCGCGGTAGTACTGGCGGCCGCCGTCGAAGGACTCGTCCGCTTCGAACGTGCGCACCTCGAGCCGGAGCTGGTCGAACATCCAGCCGAAGTCGCCGCGGATGTAGTGGGACTTGACGAGCTCGACGTAAGCCGGGAAGTAGTCCGGGGCGGTCTGCAGGATCGCCTCGAAGCGCTCCTCGGCCTCGCCGTACAGCCGCTGGTCCAGGTCGATGCAGCCCAGGGAGAACCGCGCCAGCAGGTGCTCTGGATCCGCGGCGAGGGCCTTGTCGCAGGCTTCCCGGGCGCGATCCCAGTTCCCGAGCTCGAGCCACGCCAGGGCCGTCTTGGACCACGCCAGGGAGGAGTCGGGCTCGTGCTTGAGGAACTCGCGGTAGTGCTGGATCGAGTTGGTGTATCGACCCATCGAGAAGTGGGTCAGGCCCAGGTAGTAGTGGGCGAGGGGGCCGTACTCCGGGTGCTGCCGGAGCTTCGTGAAGAACCGCCGCGCGTACTTGTACTGCCGCGTGTGCAGGAACAGCTCCCCCAGGTCCTTGTAGATGTTGCCCACGAAGGACTCGAAGGGCCGCAGGCGGAGCGCCGTGACGAGGTGGTAGATCGCCCGCTCCATGGTCTCGTCGGCGCCGCGGAAGTCCCGCTCCCGGGCCTCCGCGTACAGCGCACCGCCGAGGTTGTAGTGGGCCTGCCACAGATCCGGGTCGAGCTCGGTGGCGCGGGTGAACGCATCGACGGCGCGACCCGTGTTGCCCCGCTGCTTGTGCAGGTTCCCCAGGCCCACGTGCGCGAGGGCATCGGTGGGCTCGTCGTCGATGGCGCGGGTGTACCAGCCCTCGGCGCCGTCGAGGTCGCCCAGGCCGTAGGCCGCGTTCGCGAGGATGTTGAAGGCGCGGGCGCTGCCACCGAAGCGCGTGACGACCCGCTCGGCGACCTCCATGCCGCGCCGGAACCAGCCCTCACCGCGGCCGTAGTAGTACCCCTTCTGGAAGTACGCCTCAGCCAGATCAAGGAGGGGCTCAGGGCCCACGTCGGCGCCGCCACCTCGGTTCTCGAGGCGCTGGATCTTCCAGTCGTGCCGGGACTCGGGAGTCATGCTCAGGTAGGTCGCTCCTTCCCCGCAGGCCGTACGAGGGCGACGTGCCCCAGTCTATCAGCGCGTGGTAGCCTCCGCTCGCTTCGGGGCCCGCCCCGCCTGGATTTCGCAGGCGCATCTTCGCCGCCACGAACGGCCAACCGGACCAATGATGATTCACCGCGCCGCGCTCTCCGCCTTGATCGTCACGCTGCTCGCCCTGCCGGGCACCGCGTCGGCCCAGGATGTCTTCAAGTACAACGCGCAGCACGCGCGCTTCGACGCGACGGGCACCGGGCTCGCCGTGGTGGCCAGCCCGAACGTGCTGCCCGCGTGGAAGGGGGGCGGGGGACTGACCTTCCACGTCTCGGACACGCCGTTCGCGCTGTACACGCGGAAGAACGGCAAGCGCACGGCCACCGAGATCGTGCAGCAGTCCACGTTGATCGCGGAGCTTCACGGTGGCTTCGGGTTCGGCGGCATCGCCGACCTCAGCTTCGTGCTGCCCATCGCGCCGGTGGTGGTGTGGGGCGCCGGCGGAGCGGTGCCGGTGCTGGGCACGGACGGCCCGGGCATCGGTGACCTGTACCTGGTGCCCAAGGTCCAGATCCTCAACCCGGCGAAGACGAAGGTCATCGGCTTCGGCGTGCAGCTCCCCATCGGCATCCCGACGGGGCAGGGCGTCCGCTACCTCGGGGATGGCGGACTCAACTTCTCGGTGGACCTGCTGGCGGAGGTGGCCTTCTGGCGCCTGCGCGTGCTCGCCAACGTCGCGCCCATCCACATCCGTCCGAAGGTGGAGCTGGGCGACATGCAGCGGCAGTTCGGCATGGATTGGGGCGCCGGCCTCAGCTACCAGATGCTCGACTCGCTCGCCGTGCGGGCCGAGGCGTGGGGCAGCGTGTCGTACGTGGGCACCGCAGACAAGGCCACCGGGGAGTGGGCGGCGTCGGTGTCGATGACTCCGGCGGACTTCGTGCAGCTGGAGCTGGGCTTCGGCACCGGCCTGGGCGGCTTCACCACCCCCCGGGTGCGGGCGTTCGCCGCCCTGCGCTTCACCGCGCCGGACACCCGGGACACCGACGGCGACGGCGTCGCGGACAAGGACGACGACTGCACCGACGAGGTGGAGGACCGGGACGGCTGGGAGGACGACGACGGCTGCCCCGACGCCGACAACGACGGCGACGGGCTGCTCGACGGTGCCGATGCGTGTCCCGACCAGGCCGAGAACCCCGGCGTTGGTGACGACAGCGATGGCTGCCCGGATGTCGTCGAGGCCGCGCCGGTCGAGGAGGCCGCTCCTGCTGAGGAGGCGGCGCCCGTTGAGGAGGGCGCCCCCGCCGAGGAGGCTGTCCCCGCCGAGGAGGCCGCGCCCGTCGAGGAGGCCGCTCCTGCTGAGGAGGCCGTTCCCGTCGAGGAGGCCGCGCCCGCCGAGGAGGCCGCGCCCGTCGAGGAGGCCGCTCCTGTCGAGGAGGCCGCTCCTGTCGAGGAGGCCGCTCCTGTCGAGGAGGCAGCGCCCGTCGAGGAGGCTGTCCCCGCCGAGGAGGCCGCCCCCGCCGAAGAGGCTGCCCCCGCCCCCGAGTAGCACCCGGCGGGCCCTGCCGTGACTGAGCATCCCGAACCCGCGCCGCGGCCGTTCCTGCCGCTCCTGGCCCTGTTCTTCGTGTCGGGCGCCACGGGGCTCCTGTACGAGGTGCTGTGGATGCGGCGCCTCACGCTCGTGTTCGGCGCCACCCAGCTCGCCATCGCCACCGTGCTCTCGGCGTTCATGCTGGGGCTGGCGCTGGGGGCGGGACGGGCCGGCCGCGTGGTCGATGGGCGACGGGACCTGCTGCGGATCTACGGCGTCCTGGAGATCTGCATCGGGCTGTACGCCCTGCTCTTCCCGCACCTCATCGGCGGCGCCACGGCGGTGTACGGCGTCTTCTTCGACGCCGAAACGGTGCACTTCTGGTCGTTCCAGCTGGCTCACCTGGTGCTGATGGGCGGGCTCGTGCTGCTCCCGACCATGGCGATGGGCGCGACCTGGCCGGTCCTGGTGCGCTGGGCCACCGACCGCATGAGCGGCCTGGGTACCCGGGCGGGCCTGCTGTACGGCGCCAACACCGCGGGGGCCGTGGTGGGGACCTGGGCCACGGGCTTCCTGCTGCTGCCGATGCTGGGGGTCACCACCACCGAGCGCTGCGCCGCCGCCGTGAACATCGCCATCGGGATCACCGCGGTGCTCTGGGGGCAGCGCGACCTGCGCTCCGGCGCGCTGGAGATCCTGGACGACCGCGACGACAGCGCCGAGCGCGACCGTCTGCTCGACATCCAGCCGGATCCAGACCAGGCCGATCCCGTCGTGCGCGCCCGCCTGGAGCGCATCATCCCGTGGATCATGGCGGTCAGCGGCGCCTGCACGATGATCTACGAGGTGGCCTGGTCACGCTTCCTGCATCTGATCCTGGGCAGCTCGGTCTACGCCTTCACGATCATGCTCGTGGCCTTCCTCATGGGCACCGCGGGGGGCGCGTTCTTCGGCTCGTCCTGGGTGGACCGGCCCGGGGTGAGGCCCGCGCGGTGGATGGTGGGCGGCCTCGTGGGGGCCGGCGCGGCGGCGTTCCTGTCCAACCACCTGTTTCGCTACATGCCCTTCTGGTACGTCGATCTGTTCGCGGCGTTCCGCGGCAGCGACCTGTTCAACGTCGCCGAGGCGGGCCTGGCGCTGGTCATCATGGCCCCCGCCACGTTCTGCATCGGCCTGCTGTTTCCCTTCGCCGCCCGCCTGGTGGCGCGCACCCCCGGCGCGGTGGCCCGGGACGTGTCCCGGCTGTACGCCTGGAACACCATCGGCGCGGTGGCCGGCTCGCTCCTGGCGGGCTTCGTGCTGCTGCCGCTCCGGGGGATCCAGGAGTCGATCCTGTGGGCGATCCTCGCCGAGCTCGTCCTCGCCGGAGCCCTGGTGGCCGCCCTGGCCCTGGGGCGCGGGGCGCGGGTCCGCATGCTGGCGCCCATCGCCGCGCTGATCGTCGTGGTGCTGACGATGCGCCCCCCGTGGGACCAGCTCCTGATGACCGCGGGCATGTACAAGTACGTCAGCGATCTGTCGGACTACAGCCACGAGGCGGTCCGCAACCACGCGCTGTCCGACTTCGAGATCCTGTTCTACGAGGAGGGCACCACGTCCGTCGTCACCGTCGCGCAGAGCGTGGGGAGCGGCAACCGGTGGCTGGCGAACAACGGCAAGGTGGACGCGAGCACGTCCGACGACCTGCCCACCCAGGTGCTCCTGGGGCACCTTCCGTTCCTGTTCCGCCCGTCCGCCCGGGAGGCCCTGGTGGTCGGGCTGGCCTCGGGGATCACGGCCGGATCGGTGACCAGCAACCCACAGCTGGAGCGCATCGACATCCTCGAGATCGAGCCCGCGGTCATCGCCGCGAGCCACGTCTTCGACGACGTCAACGGGCGCCCCCTGGACGATCCCCGGGTGCGCTGCATCGCCAACGACGCGCGCAACCACCTCGTGCTCGTGGACCGGCCGTACGACGTGATCGTCAACGAGCCGAGCAACCCCTGGATCTCCGGGGTCAGCAACCTGTTCACCCAGGAGTTCCTGGAGCTCGGCAAGAGCAAGCTCAGCCCCGGCGGCGTGTTCGTGCAGTGGACCCAGATCTACGGGATGGGCAGCGAGGATCTGCGCTCCCTGCTGGCCACCTTCAGCAGCGTGTTCCCGCACATGGTCCTGATGAGCACCATCGAAGAGGCGGATCTGATCCTGCTCGGCAGCGAGGAGCCGCTGCTGGCCCATCCCGCAGACGTGCAGGAGTCCATGTCCGTGCCCGCGGTCGCCGCGGATCTGCTGCGGATCGGGGTGCGGGATCCCTACGATCTGTTGACGTTCGTGCTGATGGGCGAGGAGACCGTGCGCGAGCTCGCCGAAGGGGCGCCGGTCAACACCGACGACAACGTGCGCATCGAGTTCAGCGCGCCGCGTTACCTGCACCGGCGCACCGCGGACGCCAACTTCGAGATGCTGCTGATGGCCAGCACCGGGCCGGCTCCGCTGTACCGCGGGCGGTTCGAGAGCGCGGCGGAGCACCGCCAGTTCCTGTTCACCCTCGGCGAGGCGTTCGAGCGGCGCGATCAGTGGCTCAAGGCCGCGTTGTCCTACCGGGAGGCGGTGAAGCTCAACCCGGGGGACCACGAGGCCGCCGAGAGGCTGTCGATGATCCAGGAGATGCTCGGGGAGCTCCTGGACCAGGAGCCCGACAAGTAGCCCGGATCAGGCCGGGTGCGCCCCGGGCAGGGCCGCGTGCCAGGCTCGAACGACCTCGTCGAGGCGGTCCATCGGCACCTCGGCGGTCAGCCCGTAGGGCGAGCCGTGCACCACCCGGGCCCCGATGCCGAGGTCCTCGAGGGCGCTGACCGCCAGCTCCCAGGCGGCGGGCTGTTCGGCGATGCCCTCTCCGACCACGGTGGCCGTGCGCCAGCCGCCGTGCAGGGTCAGCTCGCCGTCGGCCTGGCTGGACCACCAGTCGGTGAGCTGCGCGCCGGCGTCGGGGCTGTTGAGGGTGTCGAGCACGAGGTCGCAGCGCGCTCCGCGGGGGGTCAGGGTGCGTCGCGCGTCCTTCCAACGGATCCCTTCCGCTTCCAACCACCGAAGCAGCGCGCGAACGCCAGCGTTGGTGCCTCGGACGGTGGCCGGAAGCGCGTTTGGATCCGCCGCGATGGCGACCGCCCGGCCCGTGCCGGGGTGGGGCCGGGAGGTGATGACGGTCCCCCGTCCCTCGGTGAACGAGCCCCGGGCCACCAGCGTGACGCCGTTGCGCCGCGCGTAGTCGATGGCCTCGGGGGCCAGCACCCGGGCGCCGCGCAGCCCCAGCTCCAGCACCTCGCCGTGGGCCATCTGGGCGATGCGTCGGGCGTCTGGCACGACCCGCGGATCCGCCGTGTAGACCCCATCGACGTCGCTGCAGATCCAGCACTCCTCCGCGTCCAGGGCGGCGGCCAGCGAGATGGCGGTGGTGTCCGAGCCGCCCCGACCCAGCGTGGTGACCTCCTTGTCGGTGGACACGCCCGCGAACCCTCCGACGATCACGATGCGGCCTTGCTCCACGGCCTCGTGCACGCGGATCGGCCGCACCTCGATGACCCGGGCCTGGTTGTGATCGGTGGTGGTGATGATCCCGGCCTGGGACCCCGTCAGGGACAGCGCCTCGTGCCCGCGGTCGCGAATGGCCATGGCCAGCAACGCCATGGAGATCCGCTCTCCCGTGGACAGGAGCATGTCCAGCTCCCGCCGGTGCGGACGCCCCGACACCTCCCGGGCGAGGCCCATCAAGCGGTCGGTGGTCTTGCCCATGGCGGACACGACGACCACCGGAAGGCGGCCCGCGTCCCGCACGGCCACCACACGGTCCGCGACCGCGCAGATCTGTTCGGGGCTCGCGACCGAGGAGCCGCCGAACTTCAGGACGATGCAGTTCATCGCAGCACGAACCCGCGGTCGCCGCGGGCTGTTCCCGCGGAAGGAGCCGTCAGAGGGTCGGCGGCGGGGGCGGGGGCGGCGGCGGCAGCGGGACGTCGCCGGACGTCGGTGCCGGCAGCTCGGCCGCGTCGGCGGAGCCGATCAGGGGCACACCCAGCAAGGCCGACAGGACGAACGTGGTGGCGAGCAGACAGGCCAGGACGCGGTTCATTGAGACTCCGCCGGTCGATTTCACACATGGGAGACCGACCACCGCGGCAGGTTAGGGGGCGGACCGCTCGTCCGTCAACAAGGAAATGAGCGCTCACTCACTCTGCCGAGGGGACCTCAGCGCAGCCCGAGCTCGTCGATCCAGATGATGTTCTCGCCCCGATCCGTCGAGGCGTAGCCCGTCACGTCCTGGATCCACAGGTTGGTGATGGGCTCGGGGGCGTACGGATCCTCGGAGCCGCTGGCCCGGTCGCGAAAGTCGTCAGCCGAAAACGACAGGCGCTTCCACCCGTCCTCGGGCCGCACCACCTGGGTCGCGGTGCCGTACCGGCGGCCTTCGTCGTTCACCAGGAAGAACACGAAGTGGGCGGGGAAGTTGACGGCCCGGAGCAGCAGCGTCAGCTCGCCTTTCACGGTGACCCCGGCGGCGAAGCCCACCTGGGTGAGGTCGTCTTCCCGGGCCGCGACGTAGGTCCGCCACACCGCGACGCCGTGGGGCCCCTCGTCGTCCACGAGCACCTCGTGGCCCAGGGTGCCCTTGTGGCTGTGGGTGCGGGCGTGGAACAGGCCGCCGGTGTCCTCGGTGAACTCGAACTGGACCGGCAGCACCCGGACCCGCTTGCGGTCCTCCTCGATGGACTGGAGCCGGGAGCGCGCGTCCTCGGCCCACCGGGACACCGACATCTCCTCGAGGATGTGCTTGTAGGCGAGCTCGGCGGGCCCGACGTTGCCGAGCCGCTCCTCGGCGCGACCGAGTCGGAACCAGGCCTCTGCGAGCACGTGCTCGGGCACGTCGTCCCGAAGGGTGAGCTCGCGGTATCTGGCCGCGGCGGCGCGGAAGTCGCCCATCCCCGATTCGAGGTACAGCCCATCCGCGATGATGTCCCGCGCGGTGTCGTCGGGCCGGGACTGGGCGTGAGCCGGCCCGGCCAGGAGGAGCGACGCCAGCAGCAGGACGGCGGGCCGAGTCATCGCCCCGGTCAGACCCCGCCGATGAACTTGTAGCCGACCCCGTGCACCGTCTGGATGAAGCGGTTGGGGGGCCTGTCGTTCAGCTTGCGACGCAGGTTGAGGATGTGGGTGTCGACGGTCCGGGTGGAGACCTCGGCGTCGTAGTTCCACACCTTGTCGAGCAGGATCTCGCGGGACAGGACCTGGCCCCGGTGCTTGACGAGGAAGCGGAGCAGCTCCATCTCCTTGGCGGAGAGCTTGACGGCCTTGCCCGTGACCTGCAGGTCGTAGGTGGAGAAGTTGACCGTGACGTCGCCCCAGGCGTACGCGTCCTCGTCGGGTTCCTCCTTCTCGGCGCGCCGCAGCAGCGCCCGGACCCGCGCGTGCAGCTCCAGCAGGGAGAAGGGCTTGGTGACGTAGTCGTCGCCGCCGACGTCGAAGCCCGTGAGCTTGTCGACCTCCTCGCCCTTGGCGGTCAGGAACAGGACCGGGCCGAAGTACCCGTCTTCCCGCAGGTTGCGACACACGTCGTAGCCGTGCATGCCGGGGAGCATGATGTCGAGCAGGATCAGGTCGGGCTTCTCCCGCAGACCCTTGGCGAGCCCGTCGTCGCCGGTGCTGGACGCGAGGACGTCGTATCCCTGCAGATGGAAGAAGTCCTTGAGGCTCTCCCGGATCTGGCGCTCGTCCTCGACGATAAGGAGCTTCTTCTTCGGCTTGCTCATCGTTTGCTCTCGGTTCCTTCGAGGTCCGCGACGGTGGAAACGGGGAGCGTGATCTCGAAGACGCTTCCCTCACCCGGCTTGCTGTCCACCGTGACCTCGCCGCGGTGGGCCGACACGATGTGGTGCACGATGCTCAGCCCGAGGCCCGCGCCGCGGACCTCCCTCGTCATGTGATCGCCGCCGCGATAGAACTTCTCGAAGAGATGGGGCGTCTCTTTGGGATCGATGCCGGGACCGTGATCCCGAACCCAGATGACGATGCTATCACGCTCGTTTCGTGCCCCCATTTCGATGCGCCGGTCGTCCTGGCTGTACTTGACGGCGTTGCTCATCAAGTTGATCAGCGCCTGGATGATGGCGTCGCGATCAAAGGCCGTGGGAGGCAGATCGTCGTCCACGAACGAGGTGAGCTCGAAGCCCTCGCTGCGCACGTAGTCCCCCGTGATCCGCTCCACTTCGTAGACCGCGTCACCGATGTCTCCCATGCCGAAGCCGAACTTCTTGCGTCCCTCTTCGATGCGGGCGAAGTCGAGCACGTTGTTGATGAGCCGGGACAGGCGCTCCGACTCGCTGACGATGTTGCGGTAGTACTCCTGCTGTTTGGCCTCGGTGGGCACGGCGCCCAGCGCGAGCATCTCGGCCATGATCCGGATGGTCGTCAGCGGGGTCCTCAGCTCGTGGGAGACGTTGCTCACGAAGTCGCTCTTGAGGCGCGCGATCTCCATCTCGCGGCTCACCGCCCGGGCGATGACGAGGATCCCCACGATGATGATCACCAGAAGCCCGCCGATCATCCCCAGGCGCACGATGCGCTGCTGCTGCCGCGACGGGCCCACGAGCACCTGGTCCGAACCCGACACCACCAGGGAGTAGCCGGGCAGCCAGGGATCCAGCGGGCGCACGACGCGGAAGTCCACGGAGGCCGAGTCCCCCAGATCCGGCACGCTGCGCACCAGATCCACCGCGAACTCCGGGCTGGCCCGGGCGGCGGTGGTCAGGGCCGACTCGATCTCCGACTTCAGCGCGCGATCATCGAGGTGCACGATGATCCGACGGGCTGCGTCCCCGCGATCCCACCAGGCTCGGGCGAACAGCAGGGTGCGCCCGCCGATGCTCGCGGAGTGCAGCTGGAAGTGGCGCGGTCGCACGTCCGACACCAGCGAGTCCGTGGACAGGCTCGGCAGGAGCTCCAGGACCATGGCCTGTTCGGCCTGGCGTTCGGCGCTCTGGCGCACCCGTCGCCGCAAGCTGGCGATGTCGGGGCGCCGGCTCTGGGGCACCGAGGCGAGCAGCCCGTCCTCGAGGGCGTTGACCGCGCGCCAGCCGATCGCCGTCTCGCCGTAGCCGCCGTAGGTGCCGGTGCCGGGCATGACGTCGAGCAGCTCGGTCAGCGCCGCGGCGGCCTCCACCGGGCGCCCGAGCTGGCGCAGCGCGAGGGCCGTCTGCAGCCGAGCCAGCCAGTCCATGGGGAAGTCGTTCAGGTCGCGCTCGCCGGGGTGGTCCACGATGAGGCTCTCGTACGCAGCGAGGGCTTCCTCGGCGGCCCCGGCCTTGAGCAGGCAGCGCGCCCGGGCCAGCCGCGCCACGCCGCGCCCCCG
>CALAGR010000136.1 GCA_937891735.1 uncultured Pseudomonadota bacterium
GCCGGCCCCCAAGAAGGCCGCGCCGGCCCCCAAGAAGGCCGCGCCGGCGCCCGCAAAGGCCCCCGCAAAGGCTGAGCCGGCGCCCCGGCCCGCAGCCCAGGTGCGAACGACGAGCGCGTCCCGCGGGTGGGCCTTCCGGGTCACCGCCGACGTGGATGGCGTCGAGCGTGAGTACGTGACCTTCGGCGTCGACGTGGTGGCGGCCGCCCAGGTGGCTCGGGATCGCCTCGCGGCGACCAAGTCAACCGCCCACATCAAGAAGATCGAGGTCGTGGGCGTCGCCCTCTGACCCCTTCATCGGCGGCGACGATCCCGACTCGATCCGCTGCGTGCGGATTGATCGCTGGTCCTGATTCGTCTGCAACGACGCCCATCACCTCCAGGTGATCAACGCGAATTGACCTGAGCCGGCTCAGACTCCGGCGCGGTTCGCGATCTGAGCGGGTCCTGCCGGTTGATGCGCGGGCGGGGCCCCCGTACCCTTGCGCCGCTATCCAGGAGAGCCAGAATGCGCATCGGAATCCCACGGGAAACCGCGGTCGGCGAACGCCGGGTCGCCCTGACACCAGCGGCGGCTGAGAAGCTCGTCGCCCGCGGACACGAAGTCGTCGTCGAGACCGGCGCGGGGCTCGGCTCCGGGACCAGCGACGCGGACTACGAGAGAGCGGGCGCCGCCATCGTCGACGCCGACAGCGCCTGGGGTGCCGAGCTGGTCGTCAAGATCGACCCGCCCACGGCGGACCAGGCGGCGCGATTCACCCCCGGGGCAAGGCTGATCAGCCTCCTGTGGGCCCACGAGATCGGCGACCTGCTGCCCGTCCTGCGGGACAAGGGGGTCTCGGCCATCGGGCTCGAGCGGATCCCCCGCACGACGCTGGCCCAGAAGTTCGACGTGCTCAGCTCCATGGCGAACATCGCCGGCTACCGGGCCGTGCTCGAGGCCGCGTACGAGCACGGCCAGTTCCTGAGCCTGCAGATGACGGCCGCGGGCAAGAAGCCACCGGCCCGGGTGCTGATCATCGGCGCGGGGGTCGCGGGGCTCGCGGCCATCGGAGCGGCGCGGGCGCTGGGCGCTGATGTGCGCGCCTTCGACACCCGCACGGCGGCCAAGGAGCAGGTCCAGAGCCTGGGAGCGCGCTTCCTGGAGCTGCAGTTCGACGAGGCCGGGGACGGCAGCGGCGGATACGCCAAGGTGATGAGCAAGGAGTTCATCGACGCGGAGATGGCCCTGTTCCGGGAGCAGGCCAAGGAGGTCGATATCGTCATCACGACCGCCCTCATCCCGGGACGGCCGGCGCCGCGCCTGTGGGACCAGGGCATGGTCGAGTCCATGAAGCCCGGCTCGGTGGTCGTGGACATGGCGGCGATCCAGGGAGGCAACTGCGAGGTCACCCGGCCCGGCGAGCGGGTCCTGCACAACGGGGTCGCGGTCCTGGGATACACGGACCTGGCGAGTCGGATGGCGGCGGACTCGTCCCGCTTCTTCGCCAACAACATCGTGCAGCTGATCAAGCACCTGACGGGCGAGGAAGACAGCGTCCTGGACTTCGACCCCACCGAGCGCACCGTGGGGGCCGCGTACGTCGTGGTCGATGGCGGGGACCCGCCGGAGGTGCCGAAGCCAGAGCCCACCAAGGACGCCGCCGTGCCTGCGCCGGTGGTGCAGGCCGAGGTGCCAGCGAAGGCGGAGAGCAAGGTCACCCAGGGGGTGCTCAGCGTCGGCGCGGCCATCGCGCTGATGACCCTGGGCATGACCGCCCCCAGCGAGCTGCTCCAGCACCTCACGGTCTTCGTGCTGGCCTGCTTCGTGGGATGGCAGCTCATCTGGAACGTCACTGCGGCCCTGCACACCCCCCTGATGGCCGTCACCAACGCGATCAGCGGGATCATCATCGTGGGCGGCATGCTTCAGGCGGGGTCGGGCGACGCGCGGTGGGCGGTGATCCTCGGGGTCATCGCCATCCTGTTCGCGTCGATCAACGTCGTCGGCGGGTTTCTGGTCACGCACAGGATGCTGAAGATGTTCCGCCGGGACGGGAGGTAGTTCGATGCCGAGCACCATGCTTACGGTTGTCTACCTCGTCGCCGGGGTCCTCTTCATCATGAGCCTGGGCGGGCTCGCCCACCAGGAGACGGCCCGCAAGGGCAACGTGTACGGGATGCTGGGCATGTTCCTCGCCGTGGTGGCGACAGCCCTGGACGAACGCATCGCCCTGTCCCCTGCCCTGCTGGGCGGTCTGGCCGCCGGCGGCGTCATCGGCGGCATCATGGCGAGCCGGGTGGTGATGACCGCCATGCCCCAGATGGTGGCGCTGCTGCACTCCTTCGTGGGGCTGGCGGCGGTGCTGGTGGGGATCTCCACGCACCTGCACTCCACCGTGGCCTTCCCCGAGGGCAGCCACGTCGTGCACGCCCTGGAGATCTGGGCCGCGGTCGGCATCGGCGCGGTGACCTTCACCGGCTCGGTGGTGGCCTGGGCGAAGCTGGACGGACGCCTGTCGGGTCGCCCCCTGCTGCTTCCCGGGCGACACCCCCTGAACGCTGGCGCGGTCGCCTTCGTGCTGCTGCTGGCCCTGCCCTACGCGAGCGCCAGCCACGCTGGTGGCGGCACCTGGCTGCTCCTGGTGATGGCGCTGGTCTGCGGGCTCCTGGGCTGGCACCTGGTGATGGCGATCGGCGGGGCCGACATGCCCGTGGTGGTGTCCCTGCTCAACAGCTACTCGGGTTGGACCGCCGCGGCGGCCGGCTTCATGCTCGCCAACGACGCCCTGATCGTGACCGGAGCCCTGGTGGGCAGCTCGGGCGCGATCCTGTCCTACATCATGTGCCGCGCGATGAACCGGTCCATCTGGAACGTGGTGTTCGCAGGATTCGGGACGGCGGACGCGGGCCCGGCCCCCGTCGGCGAGAAGGTGGACCTGTCCAGGCTCGTCACCAGGACGACCGCCGTGGACCTCGCCGCCGATCTCGCCGACGCGCAGAGCGTGGTGATCGTGCCCGGCTACGGCATGGCGGTGGCGCGCGCACAGCACACGGTCGAGGAGCTGACCCGGCTCCTGCGCAGCCGCGGAGTGACCGTCCGCTATGCGATTCACCCCGTCGCGGGTCGGCTGCCGGGCCACATGAACGTGCTGCTGGCCGAGGCCGGCGTGCCCTACGACATCGTCATGGAGATGGACGAGATCAACGACGACCTGCCGGACACCGACATCGTGCTGGTGGTGGGCGCCAACGACATCGTCAATCCCTCCGCCCAGACCGACGCCCACTCGCCGATCTACGGGATGCCCGTGCTCGAGGCGTGGAAGGCCGGACAGGTCGTGGTGTTCAAGCGCGGCCTCGGCACCGGCTACGCGGGGGTCGAGAACCCCCTGTTCTTCGAGAACAACACGACCATGCTCTTCGGCGACGCCGCCGACTCGGTCCGCCAGCTGGTGGCGGCCCTGGGGTAGCGGTCCCCGGCCGGGCGTCCCTGTCCAGGCTCCTAGTTGCCGAAGTTGATCGCGCTGCCGCCGCTGTTGTCCGCGGGCGGCGGCGGGTTGCCCATGAGCACCAGCCCGATGCCCACGAACAGGCCGATGGCCGCGCCGACAGCGAGCCCCGCGCCACCCCGGAGCCAGGCGCCCAGGCCACCCAGCACGAGCACCGCGACCAGACCGGGGATCACCGCTCGCGCGAGCCGCGCCCTCTGGTCCTCGGGGGGAGCGAACTCGCCCTCCGCCGTGCTCACGAGGGGCTGCCCCAGGTGGCAGTTCTTGTACTTCTTCCCGCTGCCGCAAGGGCAGGCATCGTTGCGACCGGTCTTTGGCATACGTGCGAGCATGGCAGGGGTCCCGTATTCCGTCCAGCGGCCCCGCGGAGCAGAGATCATCCCGCCCCTGCATGGCACGATGCAGCGGCGATGAGATGCACCAGACCGCCCGTCGGACGCGCCGCGGCGGCCCGCCGCACCGACATCGCCCCGGGTCGCCGCGCCTCGGCCTGGGGGGGCGCGCTCCTCGCCCTGGCCCTGTTCGGCGGGTGCGCCCGCGTCGAGCCCGCCCCGGCGTGGCCCGCGCTGTCCCCCGGCGAACAGGCCGTGCTGTTCACAGGCGACGTCCTGCTCGGCGAACACATCGAAGCGCACCTCGCCCGACACGGCGACGGCTGGGCGCTGGAGCGTCTGGCGCCCCTGCTCGCCGGGGCGAACGCGGTCGCGGTGATCGGCAACCACGAGGGGCCCCTGACCCGGCGCACCGAGACGGGGCCGCCCAACAGCCGCTGGAACTACGGCGCCCGCCCCGAGACCGCCCAGGCCCTGGCCGCGGCGGGCTTCACGCACCTGTCCCTCGCCAACAACCACGCGATGGACCGACAGCTGGCCGGCCTGCACGACAGCCGAGAGGCCATCGAGGCGGCCGGCATGGTCGCGTTCGGAGGCGGGCGGACCGAGGCGGAGGCCCGCGCGCCGCTGCACCTGGTGGTGGGCGGCGTGCACATGGCGATCCTGCCGTTCATGAAGCCCTGGTCCGCGTACCGGGCCTGGGAGCCGAAGGACGGGGTCGGCGGCGTGCCGCTCCTGACGCCCGGCGCGGTGGGGGCGGCGGTGGCGCGGGCCCGGGCCGAGGGCGCGACCCTGGTGATCCTGTTTCCGCACTGGGGCCCGGAGTACAAGCCCGTCGACCAGGAGCAGGAGGGCATGGCGGACGAGGCGATCGCGGCGGGCGTGGACGCCATCATCGGCCACCACACCCACGCCGCCCAGGGATTCGAGCGCCGGGGCACGGTGCCGGTGCTGTGGTCCCTGGGCAACACGATGTTCGGGACGGGCGGGCGCTTCGGTGAGGAGCACGGGCACGGGCTGCTGGTCCGGCTCGTGATCGCGCAGGGGCGGCCGGATCGGCTCGAGATCCTGGTGCTCCGGGTCAACAACAACCTCGTGGGGTGGCAACCCCAGCCCGCGCCCCTGCGCGAGGCCGAGCGGGTCCTCTCGGGTCTGGCGGCGCAGCGGGGCGCAGACATCCAGATCTCCAGGGGGGTCGGGGTCCTGACCTGGGGACCCTGAGGGCCGCCCTCGGTATCCGCGGGCCGTGCCGCGCCACACCGTCTGCGTGGTCGGAGGAGGGATCGGCGGGCTCACCCTCGCGGGCTTGCTCGCGGCCGATGAGCACGACGTCACGCTGGTCGAACGCGCTCCGGGCGCGGGCGACGCCGCCCACGCCCTGACGCCGAACATGGGCCAGGGCGCGGGCGGGGCGATGGCGGACGCGCTCGTGCTGTCGCGGAGCCTGGACGCGGCCGAGGAGGTCGTCACGGCCCAGCGCGGGTACGAGTCGCGGCGGCGGGACCGCGGGGCATGGGTCCCCCAGGGCTTCATCCGGATGCTGGACGAGGCGCCGTGACGCCCCGCCCGCTCCGGGTCAGGGAGTGGCCGCGAACTGCTCGGCCTCGGTGCTCTCCCCCAGCGCCAGCGTGCTCGCTGCGCCACCGGAGATCACCTTGCTGACCTCGTCGAAGTAGCCGGTGCCGACCTCGCGCTGGTGCCGCACCGCGGTGTAGCCCTCGGTGGCGAACTCCTTGACCTGCAGCCGGCTGTAGGCGGTCATGCCCTCGTCCTTGTAGGCCCTGGCGAGCTCGAACATGGACAGGTTCAAGGCGTGGAAGCCGGCCAGCGTGATGAACTGGAACGAGTAGCCCATGGCGCCGAGCTCGCGCTGGAACCTGGCGATGGTCGCGTCGTCCAGGTGGCGCTTCCAGTTGAAGGACGGCGAGCAGTTGTAGGCCAGCTTCTTGCCCGGGAACCGGGCGTGGATCGCCTCGGCGAAGATCCGCGCCTCGTCCAGGTCGGGCTTGCCCGTCTCGCACCAGATGAGGTCCGCGTACGGGGCGTAGGCGAGGCCCCGCGCGATGGCCATGTCCAGGCCGCCGGTGACCCGGAAGAATCCCTCGGGGGTGCGCTCGCGGCTCGTGATGAACGGCTCGTCCCGGGAGTCGATGTCGTTGGTCATGAGCTTCGCGGAGTTCGCGTCGGTGCGAGCCACGAGGATGGTGGGGACGCCCATCACGTCCGCGGCCAGCCGCGCCGAGGTCAGGGAGCGGATGAACTGCGAGGTGGGGACCAGGACCTTGCCCCCGAGGTGTCCGCACTTCTTCTCCGAGCTCAGCTGATCCTCGAAGTGCACGCCCGCGGCGCCCGCTTCGATCATCTGCTTCATGAGCTCGTAGGCGTTGAGGGGGCCGCCGAAGCCCGCCTCGGCGTCGGCCATGATCGGCGCGAACCAGTTCCGCTCGACGCCGCCCTCGGCGTGCTCGATCTGGTCGGACCGCTGCAGGGCCTGGTTGATGCGCTTGACGACGGTCGGCACGGAGTTGACCGGGTACAGCGACTGGTCCGGGTACATGTGGCCCGACAGGTTCGCGTCCGCCGCCACCTGCCAGCCCGACAGGTAGATGGCCTGCAGGCCCGCGCGGACCTGCTGCACGGCCTGGTTGCCGGTCAGGGCCCCCAGGGCGTTCACGTAGGGCTGCTCCTCCATCAGCGTCCACAGCCGGCGCGCCCCCAGCGTCGCCAGGGTGTGCTCGATCCGCACCGAGCCGCGCAGCTTCAGCACATCGCGGTAGGTGTAGTTGCGCACGATCCCGGCCCAGCGGGGCCCGGTGTAGGGGGACTCGACGGCCAGCTCCCGGGGCTCGGGCTCGAGGTCGTGATCGGTGGCGGGCACGGTGGTCTGCAAGGGCATCGGCGGAGTCTCCAGGCGCCGGGGTCTGACGCGACGGGCGTCGCAGCGGCGTGGCAACACCATGGCGGTTCAGAATCGACTGACGAAGACGTAGTCAGGCATGTCTATAGTCAACATGCTCCCGTGGTGAATGTGTAAATTCGGTTACAGCTGTGTGAAGTACCTGGAGAGACGCCGATGAGCGAAGGACCCCGGTTGGGCACGAAGCTGCGGGCCCTGCGCCGCAGGGAGGAGCTGACGCAGAAGGAGCTGGCCGGGCGGCTGGAGATCAGCGCGTCGTATCTCAACCTCATCGAGCACAACAACCGGCCGCTGACGGCGCCGCTGCTGATCAAGCTGGCGCAGCTGTTCCACCTCGACATCACCAGCTTCGCAGCCGACGACGACCGCCGGCTGGTGGAGGATCTGCTGGAGGTCTTCGGGGATCCGGTCTTCGAGGACCCGGACTTCACCACCCGGGACCTGCGGGACTTCGCGGCGATGCACCCGGAGATGGGGCGGGCCGTGGTCAAGCTGTACAGCACCTGGCTGCGCTCCCGAGGCCAGATCACGGAGGCCGACGCGGGCGGAAGCGACGGCCCGGGGCTCGCCGCCGGTCGCCTGCCGTCCGAGGAGGTCAGCGACCTCATCCAGGAGCGCATGAACTACTTCCCGGAGCTCGAGCAGGCCGCCGAGGAGCTGTGGGGGGCTGCGCGGCTGGACCCCAACGACCTGTTCGCGGGGCTCGTGGGGTGGC
This sequence comes from uncultured Pseudomonadota bacterium, assembly GCA_937891735.1. Classification (GTDB taxonomy): domain Bacteria; phylum Myxococcota_A; class UBA796; order UBA9615; family UBA9615; genus JAGSHC01. Next base: position 7,456 of record CALAGR010000136.1, read on the forward strand.
TTCAGGACCACCACGCGGTGCAGGTGGAGGTGCGGCCCGTGGGGTCCATGCACGGCTCGGTCCGGCGGTACGACCCCCGACGCCGCACCCTGCTGCTGTCGCGGGTGTTGGCGCCGCGCTCGATGAACTTCCAGCTCGCGCACCAGCTCGGTCTGCTGGGCCTCGAAGAGGTGCTCGACAAGCTCACCACCAGCCCGATCCTGGGCAGCGCGGGCAGCCGCGAGCTGGCCCGGGTGGCCCTGGCGAACTACTTCGCAGGGGCCGTGTTGATGCCGTACCAGGAGTTCAAGGAGCAGGCCGAGGCGGTGAGGTGGGATGTGGAGCTGCTCGGCCACCACTTCCGGACCAGCTTCGAGCAGGTGTGCCACCGGCTGACGACCCTGCGGCGCCCCGGGGCCGAAGGGCTGCAATGGCACATGGTGCGCGTGGACATCGCCGGGAACATCAGCAAGCACTTCAGCGCGACGGGGATCCGCTTCCCTCGGTTCGGCGCCGGGTGTCCGCTGTGGAACGTGTACACGGCGTTCCAGCACCCGGACCGGATCCGCGTGCAGCTCTCCCAGATGCCGGACGACAACCGGTTCTTCTGCTTCGCCCGAACCATCCGCCGGGGCGCCGGGGGGTTCAAGGCGGCCCACACGGTGCACGCCATCGGCATGGGGGTGGCCATGGAGCACGCCGATCAGCTGGTCTACAGCGAGGGCGTGGACCTCGAGCGCGCGGCGCGGGTGGTGCCCATCGGCGTGACGTGCCGGCTGTGCCCCCGGGAGCAGTGCGACCAGCGGGCCTTTCCCCAGACGGGCAAGCCCCTGCAGGTGGACCGCAACGTGCGGGGCAACTCGCCGTTCGTGCCCACCCGTCGGTAGTCGGGGCCGGCGCCCCCGCCGTCAGGGGACCAGCTCACCGTGCAGGCCCAGATCCAGGCCGTCCCGCTCGGTCTCATCGTCCACCCGCAGGCCCATCGTCCTGTCGAGCACGAGCAGCAGCGCCAGGCTCGCCGCGCCCGAGTAGGCCACCGTCACGAGGACGCCCCAGGACTGCGTCCACACCTGCCCGAGGTTCCCCTCCAGGGCCCCCGCCGTGCCGCCCACCGCCTCGGACGCGAACACGCCCGTCAGGACCGCGCCCACCAGGCCGCCGATCCCGTGCACGCCGAAGCAGTCGAGCGAGTCGTCGTACTTGAAGCGGTGCTTGAGCCAGGTCGCCCCCCAGTAGCAGACCACCCCCCCGAGCAGGCCCATGGCCAGCGCGGCGCCCGGCGTGATGAAGCCCGCCGCCGGCGTGACCACCACGAGGCCGCCCACCGCGCCAGTGACGATGCCGAGCACCGAGGGCTTGCCGGTGCGCAGCCACTCCACGCCCATCCACGACACCCCCGCCGCCGCCGCCCCGATGTGGGTCACCGTGACCGCCATGGCCGCCGCTCCGTTCGCCGCGAGGGCCGAGCCGCCGTTGAAGCCGAACCACCCGACCCACAGCAGCGACCCCCCGATCACTGTCAACACGAGGTTGTGCGGCGCGAAGTTCGACCGCCCCAGCCCCTGTCGAGGCCCCACCACGATCGCCGCGACGAGCCCCGCGATGCCCGCGTTGACGTGCACCACCGTGCCCCCGGCGAAGTCGAGGACGCCGTCGTCGGCCAGGAAGCCGCCCGGCCCCCACACCCAGTGACACACGGGCGCGTACACGGCCACCACCCACAGGGCGGTGAACACGATCAGCGCGCTGAACTTCATGCGATCCGCGAAGGCGCCGGTGATGAGGGCCGGCGTGATCACCGCGAAGGTCAGCTGGAAGGTCATGAAGAGCGACTCGGGGATGGTGCCGTGCATCGCGTCCACCGTCAGCCCCGACAGGAAGGCCCGGTCGAGCCCACCGATGAAGGCGTTGCCCTCGGTGAACGACAGCGAGTACCCCAGCACCATCCACACGATGGTGGCCACGCAGCAGATGGCGAAGCTCTGCATGAGCGTGCTCAGCACGTTCTTCTTGCGCACCATGCCGCCATAGAAGAGCGCGAGGCCAGGCAGGGTCATCAGCAGGACGAGCGCTGTCGCCGTCAGGATCCAGGCGGTGTCCGCGCCGTTCAGCGTGCTCTCCATCGGTGCCAGCCCTCCTTCGGGGGACGCGCGACGGAGCGTCCCCACGGAGACCTGCACAGTTCAAGATCGGGGCCAGGGTCGGCGCCACGCCCGAAAATCGACGACAAACGTGGGCGGGGCGGGCGCTCCGGGGTGTCGCGGGTCGCGCGCGGACGCCGCCTGGTGCGTCCGGGGTGCCACATGGCGGAGCAAGGTGCCCGATCCGCGGGCACCTCCGGGTTGCGTCACCCCCGGAAATGGGCCGGTAGCGGTAGTTCCCAGGGCGGGGGCGTCAGAGGCGCCCGAGGTCAAGGAGAACAAGGGACCTCGAGGAGGCGTACTCACGTACGCCGCACGAAGCGGGCCCGAAGTTCGACGCCGAGATCGGGTGGATCGGGCGTTCCCGGACGGGAACTAGTCCGCGCGGACCGCCCGTCGCACGTAGTCGGCTTCGGTCAAGATGCCCACCAGCAACCCGTCCGCGTCGACCACCGGCAGGCAGGACCGCCTGCTGCCGAGGATCCGCCGCGCCGCGTCGGCGGCGGTGTCCGAGGGCTGGGCGGTCTCGACCTCGGTGCGCATCACCCCGCTGATCGGCGCGTCCCGCCAGGACCCGTGTTCCTCGTCGGGGCTGATCTTCCACCCGGCGCGCAGCAGGTCGCGCTGGGACACCAGCCCCACCAGGCGCAGATCGATGTCCACGATCGGCACGTGCCGGATCCGGCGGCTCGCCATGAGCATGGCGGCGTCGTGCACGGTGTCGTTGGGGCCCACCGTCAGGGGGTTGGGCGTCATGAGATCCTTGACCAGGTCCATCGAACTGCGCTCCTTGTTTGCACCTGGGCGAGACCTCTCGGATCCTACCAGCACCCGCCGTGTCGAGCCCCAGCCGTCCTCAGTCCAGCCGCGCCGTGATCCCTGCCCTGCTCGGGGCGGTGGTCTGCATCTCGTTCGCCGCGATCTTCTTTCGCAAGACGATGCCGACCGACCCCGTCGTCGCCGCCGGTCTGCGCCTGGTGATCGCCGCGGCCCTGCTCGCCCCGGCCGGGCTGCGCTCGATGCACGCCGGACGGGCCAACCGCCGCGTCCTGCGCGCGGGCGCCCTGGCGGGCCTCGCCTACGGCGTGCACTTCGGGACGTGGGTGACCTCCCTGACCCTCACCAGCGTCGCCGCCTCGGTGACCCTGGTCACCGCCACCCCCCTGCTGCTCGCCTTCGCGGCCATCGTCACCGGCCGCGACCGGCCCGGCCCCCGCCTGTGGGCCGCCATCGGCCTGGGGGTGCTGGGGGTGCTCGTCATCGGCGGACACGACCTCGCCCTGTCCTCGGATGCGCTGACCGGCGACGGCCTGGCGTTCGCGGGCGCCGCGGCCATGGCCGCCTACCTCCTGATCGCACGACGGCTCGGCCAGGACCTCGACCTGTGGGCGTTCTCCTTCCTGGCCACGAGCGTCGGAGGCGCGACCCTGCTGATGGGCGCGGTGCTCGCCGGGATCCCCCTGCAGGTCAGCAGCACCGAGGCCTTCGCATACATCGTGCTGTCGGCGCTGATCCCCCAGATCATCGGCCACAACCTGCTGACCTGGGCCCTGCGTCACGCGCGCCCCACGCTCGTGGGCATGGCCACCGTGGGGGAGCCGGTGGGCTCGACGGTGCTGGCGTGGCTGATCCTCGGAGAGGCGGTGTCGGCTCAGGTGGCGGTGGGCTGCGGGATCACCCTGGCGGGGGTGTTGATGGCGATGCGCTCTGCACCTCCACCTCCTCCGGGCTGAGGGCGGGCTGCGCGGGCGCCTCCTGCCCCGCCGACGGGTCGGGCTCCGCCGGAACCGCGACGTCCCCCCGCAATCGGGACGTCAGCACGTCCAGCCCGCCGGACCCGACCCGCAGCGTGACGCGCGCCGCGAGGCAGGGCTGGTCGCCCGACCACCGCCAGGTGAACTCGTCGCGCCCGGGGCCATGAAACGGCTCCATCGACCCCGCGCCTGCGAAGCCCGATCCGTCGTCCAGCGCGATCGAGAGCGCCTCGGGGTGCGGAGAGCGTGTCACGATCTCCACTCCCTGCAGCCGGACCGGCGAGACCGGCACGAAGTCCAGGGTGGCGAGCGCGGGACGGTCCGACAGCCAGTCCCCCACCGGCGCGCGCACCGCCTCGGCCTCCAGCGCGACTCCCGCCGGCCCCCGGCCCGCCAGGAGCAGCGCGGCCACCGAGTCGGCCTTCAGGTGGTGCGGCAGGTCGAAGGCGACGACCTCGCTCGCCCTGCGCTCGGCGGCCTGCATCTGCCGGATCAAGCGCACCGGATCGGGCTTCATCGACGGCCCGAACACCTCCACATCGGCCACGAGCCGCGCCCCCACCCGGTCCGCGCAGCCCGCTGCGGCGGCGTACACCGCATCGAGCTGGGTCACGTCCACGTGGCCGGTGCCCACGCCGTCCATCACCACGAGCACGTCGGGGCGCACCACCTCGATCCATCGACACCATCCGCGCGCCGGGATTTCCTCCCCCACGTGCCCTCCGGGCCCCAGGACGACAGCCACCGGCAGCCCCGGCACCAGGGTGCGCAGACGCCGGATGTGGGCGCGGGAGATCGCCGCCAGTCGCTGCACGCGACGCGGACCGGGCTCCCTGGGCCACACCACCTCGGGGGTCCAGTACCACCCCGCCAGGGCCGGATGGGTGCCGTACCGCGCCGCCGCCTCCTCGGCGATCAGGAGCGCGCGGTCGCCGGCGTCCTTCCAGATCCGCACGGGCACCTCGTCCTTGCTCCAGACCCGCGGGTCCTCGCGCGTGCCCAGCCACACCGTGAGCCCGGCGGACTTCGCGTCATCCAGCAGGCCCCGCACGGGGTCGATGCGCTCGGGCCACGGATCGAGCAGGGAGAAGTCGCCGTGGGCCAGGTACTGCAGCCAGATCGTGCGCGCCCCCCCCGCGGCCATGCGCTCGAACTCCGCGCGCCGGCGCTCCGGGTCGGCGAAGCCCTCGGCCAGATCGGGCTGATAGAAGGCCCCATCCAGGTAGAAGGACGGGTTGGGGGCCTGGCGCCTCCCCTGCTCCCGCACGGCGCGATCCGGCAGGCTCGAGGCCGACAGGCCCGCCGCCAGCAGGCCCACCCCGACGGGCCCTGAAAGGGTCGGCAGCGCGGTCCCCAGCCCTGCGGCGGTGGCTCCGAGCAGCGCAATGCCGACCGCCGTGGTGATGCTTCGAAGCAGGGTCATGGCGAAAGAGTATGCCCGGGTCGTCCCGGCGGCCCGCTCGACGGTGCCCCCCTCCTCGCGGCAGACTGCCGGACATGCCCGAGCTGCCTGACGTGACGGTCTATGTCGAACGCCTTCAGGCGCTCGCGGGCGGCCGCGTGCTCGAGCGGATCCGCGTCGCCTCGCCGTTCCTGCTCCGCTCGGTGGACCCGCCGCTGACCGCGGTGCAGGGACGCACGCTGCAGACCGTCGAGCGCCTCGGCAAGCGCATCGTGATGGGCCTGGACGGCGACCTGTTCGTGGTGCTGCACCTCATGGTGGCCGGCCGGATCCGGTGGAAGGAGCCGGGCGCGAAGATCCCCGGCAGGGTGGGGGTGGCCGCGTTCGACTTCCCCCACGGCGCCCTCGTGCTCACCGAGGCCAGCAAGAAGAAGCGGGCGAGCCTGTACCTCGTGGGCGGTCGGGAGGGGCTGGCTGAGCACGACCGCGGCGGGGTCGATGTGCTGGCGACGGATCCGGGCACCTTCAAGGAGACCCTGCTCCGAGAGAACCGCACCCTGAAGCGGGCGCTGACGGATCCCCGGATCTTCAGCGGGATCGGCAACAGCTACTCCGACGAGATCCTGTTCCACGCCCGGCTGTCCCCGGTCCGCCTCACCAGCCGGCTGACCGACGACGAGATCGCCCGGCTGCACGAGCACACCCTGGCCGTCTTGCGCGACTACACCCAGAAGATCCGCGACGAGGTCGGCGACGGGTACCCCGACAAGGTCACCGCCTTCCGGGACGACTTCTTCGTGCACGGGCGGTACCGGGAGCCCTGTCGGGTGTGCGGCAAGCCGATCCAGCGGATCCGGTTCGCCGACAACGAGCTGAACTACTGCGCCGAGTGCCAGGTGGAGGGTCGCCTGCTCGCCGACCGGGGGCTGTCGCGCCTCCTGAAGAAGGACTGGCCCCGCAGCCTGGACGAGCTCGAGCTCATGAGGAATCCAAGGTGAGACTGTCGCCCCTGTTCGCCGCCTGCCTGGTGGGGTGCGTGCCTCCCGATCCGGCTCCCGATCCCCCTGCCGAGGAACCCCTGGATCTGCCCGCCGATCCGGGCCAGCCGGGGACGCCGGTGGGCGTGCGCACCGTGGCCTTCGAGGGGCAGACGTTCGAGGTGTGGTACCCGGCCTCGGACAGCGTGGCGGGGTCCGCGGGCCAGTTGATCGACCTGGCGGAGTTCGTGCCCGCCGCGTTCACGGAGCGGGTCGGTCCGGTCGAGCTGAGCCCCCTGCCGTCGGTGGCCATCCGCGACGCCCCGCCCCGGCTCCTGCCCGACCCCGTCCCCGCCCTGCTCTTCTCCCACGGGTTCGGTGGGTTTCGCACGCAGTCCGTGACCCTCTGCACGCACCTCGCGTCGCGCGGCTACGTGGTGGTCGCCGTCGATCACCCCGGCCGCATGCTGGCCGACGTGCTGCCCTGCCTGTTCGACCCACCCCTTTCGGGCTGCGACCTGAGCGGCTTCGTGCCCGGTGACGACCCGGCGGTGGAGGACATGCTCGCGGCGCGGCGGTGGGTGGAGCAGCGGCCCGCCGACACCGCGGCGTTCGTGGCAGACCTGATCGATCCCGAGCGCATCGGGATCCTCGGCCACTCCATGGGAGGCGGCACGGCCATGGAGATGGGGGGCCTGGACAGCAAGATCGACGCCGTGTTGTCGATGGCGGCCCCCGCACCCACCGACGCCGACGTGCCGACCGCCCTGTTCGGGGGACGCTGCGATCCCTTCGCGACCCCCGCGGAGCTTCAGGGCGTGCTCGACGACCTCTCCGACGGCGTGTGGGTGGACATCGCGGATGCGGGGCACATGCCGTTCTCGGACATGTGCCAGGCGGACCTCGGGGGCCTCGCCGACGACCTCCTGACGGGCCGCCCCGACGTCAACACCGACTTCCTGGGGGACATGCTGGCCCTGGCGACCTCGGGCTGCCCGGGCTACACCCCGCCGGCGGATCCGGTGTGCGGGGCCACGTTCCTCCCGATCGCGCGGTCCAACAGGGTGATTTCGACCTATTCCACCGCCTTCTTCGACGCGGCGCTGTCCGGATCCGGGCCCGGCATCCAGGCGGGGCTCTTCGACGACGCCGAGGTGACCCGATGAACCGACCTGCGCTGCTCCTGACCGCCCTGCTGCTCCCGGCCCTGCTGGTCGGAGCCTCCGTGGTGCCCCGGGAGCGGATCGTCGCCTCGCCCCGCGGCACCTGGTACGTCATCGTGCAGCCCGGCGGAGAGTTCGATGTCGTGCAGCGGTCCTCGGAGGCCCCGCCGATGCGGTCCCGGGAGGGAAAGGACCCCATCACCGACGAGCAGCTTCGGCTGGGCGCGACGGCCGAGGAACTCATGCGCTCGGTGGGCATGCTGCCGGGGCTGCGGCCGGATCCCGGGGACGGAGTGGTGGGCGGGGGGAAGCTGCGCTCCGATCCCCTCGACCGCATGCACGTCTTCGAGGACGGCAGCGGCCTGATCGCCCGGTACGCCTCGGGGCCCACCCAGTTCGAGAACATCGAGCCGATCCGAGAGCCCGACGGGAGCGACGTGGCGCTGGTCGCCATGGACGTCACGAAGCTCGGACCCACCCGCGCGGAGGCCCGCTTCGTTCACCTGTACACGCTCAAGGACGCCACGTTCTGGGGCGACGCACAGCGGCAGCTGCTCCTGATGGTGGCCGGCGGAGGCAACGTCGTCCTGACCGCACAGGACGGCGCGATCCTCCTCGACCGGACCCGCGGCAAGCGCCCGAAGATGCTGGCGTGGTCCCTCCAGGAGCGCGTGGTGGTGCCCGCGCCGGTGGAGTCCCTGTTCGAGCAGATGGGATCGCTGCAGGCCCAGGACGGGCTGACCGCTCTGCTGCTGGCCCGCGAGATGGAGCCCAAGGGCGTGATCGAGCCCCTGCAGCGGCTGGTGAGGGACGCCGAAGTGCCCCACGTGACCCGACTGCACGCGGCCGCCACGCTTCGCGCGTCTGGACTCCTGCACGGCAACCAGACGATCCTGGCGACGGCCTGGGGGGTGGACCACGCCCGCCCGGAGGAGCAGCCCATCCCCTGGGCCGACGGGGTGCCCGCGGACGCCGATCCGGTCCGGGACTTCGCCATCCGCATGCTGCCCGTGAGTCACGGCGACGCGGCGATCGACGACCTGGTGTCGATGTCCCTGGGGGACGACGAGCGGCTGGCGGAGGTCGCCGAGGATGCCCTGCAGCAGGGTCCCTGGCCGAAGGGCGGCAGGTACCTTCAGACGATGGCCTGGCTCGCCCGGGATCGCGGCCGGCCGACGGCGATGCGCGCCCTCGCCACCCGCATGCTGGTGTCCGTCTCCGATGAGCGGATCGGTGATCTGCTGACCTGGCTCGCCGCGGAGCCCGAGCCGGAGATCTCCGAGCCGGTGTTGGAGGTCTACGGTGATCGGGTCGGCGACGAGGCCCTGGTGGCGACGATCCGCAAGGGCCTGCTCGCCGCCGATCTGCAGGAGGCCTCGCTCCTGGCCGCGGTGGCCGCCCTGGCGGACCGGGCGTGGCGCAGCGAGGCAGCCCGCGACGCCCTGATCGGCATGATCCCCAGCGGGGATGAGCCGCCCGCCGACGACGACGACTCGGCGCTGCCGGTCGTGCCCGACTCGGTGCTGGCCGCCCTGGGGGCCCTGTGGCGGGTGCAGGATCCACGGGTGCCCGCCCTCCTGGACACCTGGGCGCAGCACGAAGCGCCCGACGCGGCCGCCGCCGCGGAGCACTCCAGATCGATCCGGGCCTGGCAGGCGCGTCAGGCGAGCGTCGACCCCGCACGGTGAGCCCCACGCGCGCCCGCCGGCGCAGCGCAG
>CALAGR010000137.1 GCA_937891735.1 uncultured Pseudomonadota bacterium
TGGATCGCCACGGCCAGGGCGAAGGCGCAGGCGGCGCCGACGGGCCGGGCCGACCGCGCCAGGGCCACCGAGGCCAGCACGCACACGGACAGCGGCCCGTAGACCTCGCAGAACAGCGCTGCGTCCCAGACCGTCGCGCTGCCGAGGGCGCAGGCGGGAGCGAGCAGAGCCCAGGTGTCGGCCTCCGCGACCCCCTCCTGGCGGGCCACGTCGCGACCGAGCCACCACAGCAGGTACAGCCCCAGGGCCATCACCAGGGCGCTCGCCGCGTTGGCGGCGAGGGAGGGATCCAGGCCCAGGAGGCCGGCGCCCCGCACCCACGCGGAGAGCGGCACCAGCCAGCCCGCGTGCACAGCGCGATCCAGGGCCGGGCCGTCGGCCGCCTGCAGCACATAGGCGGCGCCGTCCCCGGTCCTTTGCACCGCACGGAACAGATAGACCGCGACGGGTGTATACGCCGCCAGAATCAGCCAGGAGGCACGCGGGGCGGGTGGGATCGACACGGCCTGCATCGTATGGTAGGTTCCCGCACTCGTCAAAGGGACTCAACTTGCTGAAATCCTTAGGGAAACTGGCTTTCGCCGCCCCGCTCGTCCTCGCCGCCTGTGTGCAGGACGCCGGAGTGCCGGACCTTGGGCCCTGCTCCAACCCGCCAGATCAGGACCTGTTCGAGTACGGACAGATCGACATCGGCACGTGCCTGGCGTCTCCGTCGGAGCTGCTGGTGCGTCCGGATCCGCAGTCGCCCGACAACCACTTCCTGTTCGTCGTCAACAGCGACGCGTACAGCACGTTCACCGGGTCCTCGCTGCTCACGATCGACGCCTCGTCCATCGATCTGACCTGTCCCGTCAACGGCATGCACGAGGTGGCGGCGTTCGCCACGGGCATGCAGGAGTTCGCGGGCCGCCTGGGCATCGACGAGTCCCGGGGGCTGGGCCTGCTCTCCGCGCGGGTCAACGGGCAGCTCGACGGCGACCTCACCGACGTGGTGTTCACGCTGGACGTCTCGGATCCGCGGGCCATCACGTTCTCGGATCGCGGACCGCGCAGCTGGGGCCCCTACCGCTACGTGCAGGTGCCCGCCGATCCCTGGACGGTGCGCATCAACCCGGCGAACGGCCGCGCCTACGTGCTCGGCCTGACCAACCACTCCATCTCGGCCCTGGATCTGGTGTCGGATCCGCTGCAGTTCCTGGACCTGCGCGGTGATCTGACCGTCAGCTCGGCCACGTTCACGGACGCGGACGGCAGCGGCAGCTCCCCGGACTTCGCGCTCCAGTCCGTGCTCACCACCCAGGTGCGCGACGAGGTGCTGGATCTGACGTTCCAGGAGGGCACCACGCGCCTGTTCTTCAGCCTGCTGGACGGCGACGTGGTGTCGCTGATGGCGGCCAACGCCGGCGACGGCGTGACCTTCGTGGAGCAGGCCGGCGGCGCCCTGGCGACCCCGGATCCGGCCATCACCTGGGCCGTGGGGGGTCTGGAGGACGCCGCCGTGGGGCTGCTCGGCGATGGCCTGGCGGCCCTCGTGACGGGCCGTGACGCCACCGGCAAGCGCTCCATCGGCCGCATGTCCGCCTCGGATCACGCCCTGGACTGGACCCTGGCGGGCACCGCGGCGATCCCGCCGTCCATCAACGGCGCCGCCTGGGACACCACCGGCACCTTCGATCCGGACTGGCTCATGCAGGCCGACGGCACCATCCGGGCGTGGTTCTCCGGCGGGCCCGGGTGGGGCACCGCGATCGGGCATGCCTCGGGCTCCGGGCTGAGCGGCTTGACCCGCTCGGGTGACGAAGCGCTGCCCGACGGGCTGGCGTCGGGTCAGGTCCTGGCCCCCAACGAGGTCGCGGGCGACTGGGACAGCGCCGCGGTCTTCGCGCCGGCGGTCATCGGGGACGGCGCCTCGGGGCTGCTGCACCTGTACTACACGGGCCACGACGGCGTGGCGGCGGGAGATCTCGCGGGGCTCACGGCCATCGGGCTCGCCACCAGCGAGGACGGCCTGGTGTTCACCCGGCAGGGTCTGGTGCTGGACGTCGGCGGGCCCGGCGACTGGGACGGCGTCGCGGTGGGCTGGCCCACGGTGTTCTTCGACAACGGCCGCTGGCAGCTGTGGTACCGGGGCTACGACGGGGTGACGTGGCGGGTCGGACGCGCGACGTCCATCGACGGGACCACCTGGATCAAGGACCCCCGCAACCCCGCCAGCGGCGACTTCCTGGAGGCCACCGGCGACGCACCGCTGCGGGTCTTCGCCCAGAAGGTGAGCCCCGTCAGCGGCTACCAGATCAGGGGCGAGGTCACCGGCGATCTGCCGTTCCTGGCGTCCGAGGGCGTGGCGTACGAGTCCAACGCGAGCCCCATCGGGTTCCTCGTGGTGGGCGGCCAGGCCCTGGGCCGCGGACCGTCGGGCTCCTACGACCGGGACGGAGCGGCGGGGGCGGGCCGCATCGGCCAGACCGATCTCATCGCCTACGCGGGCCTGCAGGGCACCCGCTCGCGGCTCGCCCTGGCGCGGGACCTGGGCGCCGGCGCGGAGCGCATGGCGTCCCTGCCCGGGTTCGGCTGGACGGGCGGCCTGGAGGGCCTGAACGGCGCGGACCCGTCCCTCGCCCTGCACGAGCCGGATGTGCAGCTGGACGGCGTGGATCCCATCGTGGCGTTCAGCACGTCGGTGGGCCTGGGGCTCGGCATCCTCGATCTGGACGCGGACGACCTGCCCACCTCCCTGGCCCCGCTGCTGCCCGGCGTGGCGCTGCCCGCGGGGGTCGAGGAGGACTCCTTCGACAGCGGCGGGGTCAGCGGTCCGTCCCTGGTGTTGGGGGGCCACGACGGCACCCTGCGGCTCTTCTACGCAGGACGCCGGGGCGAGTCGTCGAGCATCGGCGTGGCCACCGCGGCGAGCCTCGGCGAGCCCCTGGCGCGGTCCGCGGTGCAGGCCTTCGCCCGGGGGGGCGCCGGCTCCTGGGACGACGCCTCGATCACCAGCCCGACGGTCCAGTGGAGCGTGGCGGACGGGGTGTACCGGCTGTGGTACCTGGGCTCGGACGGCGCGGTGAGCCGCCTCGGTCTCGCCACCTCCCCCGACGCCGTGACCTGGACGCGCACCGTGGACGCCGCGGGCGTCGGGGTGCCGGTGTTCGACGGGGTGGGCTTGCCCTTCGTCGGCGGCGAAGGGCTGCACTCGGCGCGGGTCCGCACCCTGGCCGACGGCCGGTTCGAGCTGTGGTTCGAAGGGCGCCTGGACGGCGTTCCCCGGATCGGGCGCGCCATCAGCGACGACGGGATCACCTGGGCCACCATCACCAACCCCACCACCGCGGGGGACACCTTCACCCTGGAGACCCGCGCCGGCGACACCGACGCGAGCACCGGGATCCGCCTCGGCGAGCCGCCCACCCAGGGCGAGGACGCATCGGACATCGTGGCGATCAACGGCTTCCGGGTGCACGGCGCCGGCGCCAGCGAGATGGTGCTGAGCCCCGACGGCGCCTTCGCGGTGGTGGCCAACAAGCGCACCAACATCCTGTCGGTGTTCGATCTGCGGGACGACTCCACCGACGAGTGGACCGACGCGAACGTCAACCGGCTCGAGGCCGTCCTGCGGATCCCCCAGCGCTACGGGATCGTCGGCACCCGGGACATGGTGTTCTCGCCCGACGGCACGAAGCTGCACGTGCTCATGGCGCCGCTGGTGCTGAGCGAGTCCGGCGAGAACCAGTTCCGCACGGGGCTCGAGGCCTTCATCACCGTGGACTGGACCCTGGTCCAGGACACCGCCGAGGGCACGCTGCTCTTCGACGACACGGTCCTGTCCTACACGCCGCTGCCCCGGGGTCGCGAGGAGGACGTGGGCTACCGCGCCGACGTCAGCGTGGGGCCGTCGGCCATGGCGCTCTCGGCGGACGGCAGCCGCGCCTACGTCACCAACTACAACGACAACAGCATGTGGATCCTCAACCTGGACGCAGGCGCGCGGGGGGCCGTCATCGAGCGGGTGCAGCCCCTGGACGAGGCGCCGGCGGACGTGGTGCTGTCACCGGACGGGCGCCTCGCCTACGTGGCGAACTACCTGGGATGGTCGCGGGACCTCGTGACCCACTCCACCATCCAGGTGGTGGACGTGGACGAGGACAGCCCGACCTTCGGCGAGGTGCTGACCACGCTGACCAACATCGAGTCCAGGAGCGACCGTGGCTGTCCGTAGCTTCAAGCCCGGGTTCGGGCTGCTGGCCGCCGCGCTCCTGCTGGGCGTGGGCTGCGACGACACCGAGCGGGCCTTCGCGGGGTTCGATGGCCCCGGCGACGTCGCGATCCTGGAGCCTGGCGAGTTCTTCGAGGTGCCGGTGGCGTTCGTGGCCAGCCTGCGCAACGGTCGGGTCAGCAAGCTCGATCTCAAGCGCACGATGCTGCTCGTCGAGGACGGACCTGCCCCCTGGCTGCAGGCACCGGATCTGGCCTTCGGCGCCGACCGGGCGCTGAGCGAGATCGCCCTCGCGGAGCGACCCGGCGCGGTCGACGTGTGGGTGGCCGACGACCTGCGCGACCAGGTGCTGATGGCGCCGTACCTCCGGATCGACGCCGACGAGCACGTCTGGAACCGTCCCGCGATCACCGGCGGCCCCCGCTTCATCGACGCGTCCGGGGTCGAGGAGAGCGGCGGGATCCTGCCCACGCTGACCTCGCTGCGCGTGCGGCCGGGCCGGGGCACCTCGGAGACGTGGACCTTTACCTGGACCGGGCGCTACTACGAAGCCCGCGGCACCGCCTCGGGCCTGCAGCGCAACCGCGCCGTGCCCGGAGCGCGCTTCGAGTCGGATCGCAACGAGCTGGCGTTCGTGCTCGCCTTGAACGGCGCGCAGCCCGACGTGGGCGACGTGATCGAGATCGACGTGGACGACGGCGTGCGCGCCATCGACGCGGGCGGGCTGGTCATGGACCTGCGCACCTCGCTGGACGGCGCCTGGGTCTTCGCCGTGGTGCTGCCAGAGGGGGCCGACGGCTTCCTTGCGGTGTACGACGCCGAGCAGGTGGTGGAGATCGACCGCGTGGCGCTGCCCACCGGGGCGATCCCGGAGCGGCTGGCCCGGGGCGCCACCGACGGCGTGCTCTGGATCGCGGACAGCGCCGACACGGGGATCGGCGGTCGGGTGCACCGGGTGGACTTCGTGCCAGGCGACCTGAACAGCATCGCCATCACGAGCATCGCCGTGCCCGGGCCCGCCATCGACGTGGCCGAGGGCCGCGACCCCGACGTGGCGCGCGTGTTCGTGGCGGCGGCGTACACGGACGCGGTGTGGATGCTCGACGGCACCACCTACGAGGTCCTGGACATCAACCCCTGGACGGCGGAGATCGACCCCATGCAGCTGCGGGGGGGCGCCCTCGCCACGGGCTCGCCGATCTCGGGCCTCGCGGCCACCCCCGGTCCGGCCCGGACCTGGGAGATGGACGAGCGCGGCGTGCGCAACACGGCCTACGGCGTCGTCGCCACGACGTTCGCGGGCGAGATGTACTGGCTCGACGCAGCGACGGGCTGCATCGTCAACGATCTGCCCGCCAACGCGTTCCTGGACGTGCCCTCGGGCAGCGAGGACAGCACCTTCCGCGACGTCGGACAGGCCAGCAACCCGAAGCTGACCTACGACTCCGTGAGCGGCTCGGTGATCACCACGAACGCCTGCGGTGGCATCTCCCTCAACGAGATCTGGACCTTCCGCTTCAGCGAGCAGCTCCAGGCCTACGAGGTGGAGGGCACGCGCAGCGGCGAGCAGGCGGGGCTCTGCTACGAGGGCACCCGCTACACCACCGACGGCGGCGAGCTGTCGGTGCGCATCATGCCGGGGACCGTCGCCACCACCGAAGGCGACGCCTGGGCCTTCCCCATCAATGACGGCATCACGCCGATCCCGGTGCAGCAGCTGCCGGGCGATCCGGCGGTGTTCACCGAGCGCTACGACGACCGGTCCGGCGAGTTCTGGAAGCTCCGGGAGCGGCAGGTCGTGATCGTGCCCCACCAGGCCAACGACATCGTGCTCTGGATCGACCTCGCCGGCCACGGCAACGGGCTGCGCGTCTACCAGTAGACCCCGGCCCGCGCGACGGGCCTCGCCTCAGCGGGACGAGTCGTCGTCGTCCCCGAAGTCGGGGCACAGGGACTCGGCGCCGGACAGATCCACGCAGTCGATGTCCTCGAAGTCCGTGCCCGCGGCGTTGATCCTCCACACGAAGATCGGGGCGGTGGTCTCGCCCGTGTCCGGGTCGAAGTTCAGGGCCCCGGAGGCGCCGGACACGTCCACGCCGACGGCGTCTCCGAAGTTGGCGCGGATGGTCGTCCAGTCCGTGGGGCCCAGGTCCAGCGCCTCGCCCGAGGAGATCCGGCGCAGGCCCCGCGCGATGGTGGTGCCGGTGATCGCGTCCTCCTGGGCGTCGGCCCAGGCCGCTCCGAGGAGCGCCAGCCAGGCGGCGTCCCAGGCGTGGGCGGAGAACCCGAAGTCCCCCGGATCCTGGCCGTCGAACACCGCCTTGTAGTTCGCCTCGAACACGTCGTAGACGAGCCCCTTGAGGATGGCCGGGACGGTGCCGCGCACGTTCGGGTACAGGCCATTGGCGGTGCCCGCCGTCTGGACCAGGACCTGGGTGTCTCTGGCTCCGTCCGTCAAGAAGATCCCCATCTGTGCGTAGCCCGCGATCCCGGCTGCGGCGTTGAGGAACATGGCGACGTCCGAGCTGAGGGACGTGATGAACAGGACCTGCTCGTAGTCGGCGTTGGGGGACCCGACCGTGGCGGTGTGCGTGGCGAGGTCCGTCGTGTTGGCGAACGGGAAGCTGTCCGCCGTGCGCCCGTCGCCCACGAAGTTCTCCAGGAACACCTCCGCCAGGCCCTCGCCGTACGCGCCCGTCTGGCTGATGACCGCGACCTTCGTCGCCCCCAGGACGTCGATCATCTGCTCGGCGATCACGCGGCCCTGCAGCGAGTCGGGCGGGGCGGTGCGCCAGAACAGCCCCGGCGCTTCGTCCGTCGAGGTGAGCCCGTCGATGGCGGTCAGGGCGGGGCTCGTGGCGGACGGGGAGATCAGCAGCGTGTCCAGGGGGCTCAGGGCGTTGTAGGCCACCTCGGCCCGCCCGCTGGTGGCGGGGCCGATGATGACGGGCACGCCGAACTGCTCGGCCATGTAGCGGCCGACCTGCACGGTGGCCTCCTCGGGCGTGAGCCCGTCGATCGCCTCGGACTCCTGGTTGCTGCACTCGATGATGCCGACGGGTCGTCCTCCGAGACCATCGCGATCATTGACCTGGATGACCGCCAGCCGGGCCGCCCGCACCATGATCAGGAAGTCGTTCTGGTCGAAGATCGATCCGAGGAGCAGGTCGCCCTGGTGCGCCGCGGGGTCGGTCAGGATGGACGACGGCTCGGAGATGCAGCGCGGGTGGGGGCCCGGCTGATAGCAGAGGGAGTCGTCGCCGCACGCCCAGCCGAGCCCCAGGGTGTCCAGACACGCAGTGGGGGAGGTGCACAGGGTCAGGGCGCACAGGCCCTCCTCGCCGCACGTGTAGTTGGGGCCGAAGGCGTCCCGGCAGCCCTGGTCGGTCGAGCAGCTGGTCGGCTTGAGCACCCCCAGGGAGCAGGCGCCGCCGAGCAGTCCGATGCCCGCGGTGATCGACAGGGTCCAGGCGAGCCGGTTCATCAAAACCTCCCCTGAAGGAGCACGGCAGCCCCCCCGGGGCCGACGCTGGGAGTGAACCGCAGCGCGGCGGTCTTGGCGGGGCTGGTCGCCTCGACGATCAGGATGATGACTCCGGCCCCCAGGGCAACCCCGCCTGCCGCGAAGGCGATGTCGCCCCCCAGCGACCAGCTGCGGTCGGAGTCCAGGTGCTCCTTGGCGGTGGCGGGACACAGCGTCGTGCCGTCCGCGCCGTCCACGCACAGCGCCCGCGCCGAGGCCCGCTCGCGCAGCGCGAGTCCACCGAACACGCCGCCCACGGCGAGCCCTGCGGCTCCGCCCACGACGAGCCCGATGCCGGCGGGGTGGGGGCCGGTGGAGGCGGCCCTGGTCGAGGTGGACTTGACCTGGACGGGCTGCGACGCGGCGGCGATGGGATCCACCGAGCCGTTCGCCTTCTCCTCCTCGATGCGCCGCTCGATGTTGCGCATGCGCCGCTCGAGGGTGTCGCGCTCGGAGGAGGGGGCCAGGGCGCGGTACTGGTTCAGGTGATCCAGCGCCTGCTGGTACTTGCCGATCCGCTCCAGGGCGTTGGCGATGTTGAACAGCAGCAGGGGCTTCTTGCTCAGGTCGTGGGCGGCCTGCCAGGCGGCGATCGCCTCTTCGTACAGGCCCTCGTCGTACAGCCGCGCGCCGTTCTCGAACAGCTCGCGGGCGCGCGTGTCCTGGTCGCCCGCGGTGTCTTGACCCTGGGCGTGAGCCGGCGCGCCGAACCCGGCGAACCCGAGCATCAGCGACACGATGAGCACGGCCTGCCTCAACCCCTGCATGCGCGCAGGATAGACGAGGCGAGCATCCGGTACATGGGCGGACGGGGATTCGCCGCCCCGCGCGGGGCCCGTCAGTTGCCCCAGGGATCCCGTGTTTCGTTGACCCTGCGGATCTCTCCGTCCGTGGGCCGCTCCTCGCTGGGCGGCGCCTCGGTGGCGGCCTCCCGGGGTGGGGGCGCCTCGGTGGCGGGCTCGGCCGGAGC
>CALAGR010000138.1 GCA_937891735.1 uncultured Pseudomonadota bacterium
GACCTCAAGCAGGTGGCGGCCTGGCTTCCTCCGACGCTGCGGGCTCCCCTGGCCAAGGCCCACCCATGGGGGACGCTGGAGCTCAAGGTCCACGCGCGCGGCCGCCTCCCCGGGAGCGGCCCCCGCGAGCACCCCGGTCTCGTGCAGGTAGTGCAGCCGGTACAGCTCCACGAGCGCGTCCGCGGCCCCCACCAGCGCCGCGTCGGCGCCGTCCCCCAGCACCGCGTCCACCCCACCCTGGAGCGCCGCCAGCCCCGCCGCCGCGGAGCTGCCCAGGGCGAGGTACGGCCCCCGGAGTCCGAGGGTGAGGGCGGCGTGATACAGCGCCATGTTGGGCAGCGTCTTGAGGGGGGACAGGGGGTTGTAGGCAGCGCGCCCCTCGGAGAACAGGCGCGCCACGGACAAGCGGGACGGATCCGCCGGATCCCGCGACGCCCGGAACATGTCCAGCACCTCGTCCAGCGGCGTCACCTCGTAGCCCGCCGCCGCGAACGCCCCGAACCGCTCCGGGGCGACCCCCAGGGCCGACGGCGCGGTCACCGAGCCGGCCTCCACCGCCGCGTACACCAGGAGCTGCGCCTCGCGGCTCATCAGCTTGACGGCCTTGCGATCCGGCAGCTGCTTGCGGGGCTGGAAGCCCGGAACGGTGGCCACGTCGTTTCGCGCCAGGCCGTCGGTGGGCACGTCGGCGGGGCGGGGAGCGGACACGCCCGCGATCCAGGCCTGCACGGTGGCCTGCACCCCCAGGCCCAGGGGTGTGGCGAGGCCGACGCCGCGGATCGCCACCGGGCCCGAGGCGACGGCGCTCACCCGCGCCCCAGCGCCAGCGTGGCGTTGCTCCCGCCGAAGCCGAACGCGTTGCTGAGCGCCACGTCGAACCCGCCGGGCACGACCCGCGCCACGCCGGGCACGTAGTCGAGATCGCAGTCGGGATCGGGGTGCTCGAGGTTGCGCGTGGGGGCGAGGATCCCGTCCCGCAGTGACAGCACGGTGGCGATCGCCTCGACGGCGCCGCAGGCGGCCACGAGGTGTCCCAGCATGGACTTGTTGGACGACACGGCGACGCGGTCGGCGTGGGACCCCAGGGCGCGGCGGATCCCCCGGGTCTCCGAGACGTCGTTCATCTGCGTGCTCGTGCCGTGGGCGTTGATGTACGCCACCGCCTCCGCCGGCAGCCCCGCGTCCACCAGGGCCAGGCGCATCGCGGTGGCGGGCCCGGCGCCGTCCGGCGGCGAGTCGGTGACCCGGAAGGCGTTGTTGGACAGCCCGGCCCCCAGCAGGCGGCCCAGGATCGGCGCGCCGCGGGCCTTCGCGTGCTCCTCCGCTTCGATCACCAGGATCCCCGCCCCCTCGCTGAGCACGAAGCCGTCGCGATCGATGTCGAAGGGGCGCGAGGCCCGGGCCGGGTCGTCGTTGCGCTCGGACAGGGCGCCCAGGAGCGAGAAGCCCGAGACCATGAAGGCCTCCACCAGCGTGTCCGTTCCGCCGCACACGGCCACGTCCACGACCCCTGCGCGCACCAGGTACAGGGCTTCGGCGATGGCTCCGCCCGAGCTCGTGCAGGCGGTGCAGACGGTGCGGGTGGGCCCGCAGATCCCGAGCTCCGTGGCCAGCACGCGGGTGGGGTGCGAGGCGCGCATGCGGGCCCACTCCCCGCGAGGCAGGTGGGGCACGACCTCGGCGATCGGCACGTCCCGGAAGCGCACGGCCCGCACCGCGACCTCCTCCAGGAGCCGCCGGCCGCCCTCGGATCCCAGGCACAGCGCCACCCGGTGCGGGGGGGCGATGCGCGTGGTGCTGCCGTGCTCGCCGCCCGCCTGGGCCCACGCTTCGGCCGCCGCGCCCAGCGCGAGTCGGGTCTTGCGGTCGAGCAGGTCCGCCTCGTCCCAGCGGGCGCGGGCCGCCTCCCAGTGGGGCGGCAGCTGGGGAAGCTCGGCGATCTGGCCGGCGAAGCGGGTGGCAAACCCCGACGCGTCGAAGTCCTCGATGGAGCGGATCCCGGACTTGCCGGCCTTGAGACGGGTCCAGGTCTGCTCCGCCGTCGAGCCGAGGGGAGTGATCGCCCCGACCCCGGTCACCACGACGCGTCGGCTCATGCGGGCTCCGGGGGCTGCCAGGGCGAGGCGAGGGCGGCGAAGTTGGCGCGCTCCCAGGCCTCCAGATCCTCCTGGATGGACGGCGGCTTGCCATCGGGGTCGAACACGAAGATCAGGCTCATGGTGGCGTGACGCTTCGACCCGATGTGCACGCTGGCCCGGCACTCCGCGGACTCGGGCCGCAGGGAGGTCAGGCTGGCTCGCAGCTCGACGTCGGCGTGGGGCGGCACGAACGCCCGAAACTTGCTCTCGCGCACGATCGACAGGATCGGATACACCCACAGGCCGTGGCCCTGGACCATCGAGGCCTCGATGAGCTTGCCGCACAGCTGGGCGCACATCTCGATCAGCAGGACGCCGGGCGTGACGGGGAATCCGGGGAAGTGATCACCGAAGAGGGTGTCGGGGAAATCAGTCCGGGCCGTACCGGCGATGCACTCGCCAGGGCTCAGCTCGGTGATTGATTGAAGCAGGAGCCACCGCATCGCGGGAAGGGTACCGGACCGCTCGCATGCCGGCCCGACCCCCTTGCGGACTGTCGCCGCCAGACCCGTGCGGTAGGATTCCGCCGATGCATCGCCTCACGCTCCCGCTCGCGCTCTGCGCGGTCCTCCTGCTGCTGGCCGTGACCCCGGGCTGCGGCGCCATCCGTTCGACGGTGAGCATCGTCCAGGCGGACAAGGTCATCCGGCAAGCGCGGGACGCGGGGGCGGCGACCGCGGCTCCGTACCCCATGCAGGTCGCTGAGGACCTCCTGATGAAGGCGCGGGAAGAGCAGGGCTACGCCTCCTACTCGCGCTCGTTCGCGCTGGCCCGCGAGGCGCGCGCGGTGGCCCAGACAGCGCTCGACGCCGCCCCCGTGGCGGTGATCACGCCGGAGCAGACGGGGGATCTGGAGATCGAGCCGGCGTTGTGGGATGGCGCCGCGGGCGACGACGACGACTCCGCCGCCGGGGACGACGACGACTCCGCCGGGGACGATGACGATTCCGCCGGCGACGATGACGATTCCGCCCGGAGCGCACCGTGAGGCGCCTGCTGGCCCCGGTGCTCGCGGCGGCCCTGCTGAGCGGCTGCGCGGCCTCCCTGCCCGCCATCCGTGGCTACGAGGCGACGCTGCGGGAGAACATCCACAAGGCCAAGCACCTCGGCGGCATGCAGTGCGCGCCGGTGGAGCTCGCGCGGGCCCAGACGGCGTACCGGTTCGCCCTGCAGGAGATCAGCGACGGAGATCTGTCCCGCGCCGCCGACCACCTCGAGGAGGGCCTGCGCGCCGCCGACCGGATCATCCTGCTCGCGCCCACCTGTCCGGCCCGGGGCGCCCCGGTGAAGGACCCGGCCGCCGATCCCTGGACCGACGCGGACGGTGACGGCTCCCCGGACGCGGACGACAAGTGCCCCTGGGAGCTCGAGGACGTGGACGGCTTCGCGGACGGCGACGGCTGCCCGGAGCCGGACAACGATGGCGACGGCGTGCGCGACGCCGACGACGGTTGCCCGAACGACGCGGAGGACATGGACGCCTTCGAGGACGAGGACGGCTGCCCCGAGCTGGACAACGACGGCGACGGCTTCCCCGACGACGCCGACGGCTGCCCGATGGATCCCGAGACCGTCAACGAGATCGACGACTTCGACGGTTGCCCGGACTTCGCGCCGGTGCACACCCGGCTCGACGACGACCGGCTTCGCTTCGTGAAGCGGCTGCCCTTCGCCGAGGGCACGCCCATCCTGCTCGGCACGGCCCACGAGCCCCTGCGCGAGGTGGTGCAGATCCTCGGGTTCAACCCCCAGTGGCGGATCCGGATCGAAGCCCACACCGACAACCGGGGCACGACGGTGCAGCTGATGGCGCTGTCAGGCCAGCAGGCCAAGGCCATCTACGACTTCTTGATGACCGAGGGCATCGCTCCGGAGCGCATGACCTTCGAGGGCATCGGCCCGGCGAACCCCCTGACGACCAACCGCACCGAAGGCGGCCGTGCCACGAACCGTCGGGTGGAGATCGTCATCGTTCAGGGGCTCTGAGACCATGAGGCGGGCAGCCCTGCTGCCGCTCGGTGTCGCGCTCCTCTTCCTCTTCGCGACCCCCGCGCGCGCCCAGGGCCCGCTGGATCAGTGGATCGCGGGGCTCGATCCGGCCCACCCCGCGGGCGGCGACGTCGCGCTGTACGACGGCGGCCTCCCCCTCCCAGGCGCCCAGGCCGAGCTGCTGCTGACGATGCTGTGGTCGTCGGATCAGCGCGTGTCGGCGGTCGCCGTGGACGAGCTGAGCGCCTGGGGCGTGCCCGGCGGCGAAGCGGCGCTGCTCGCCGTGACCGCGGATCCGCGGTGGCCAACGCTGGACCCGGACCTGCGGGTGACCGTGCTGGCGGGGCTGCTGGACATGCGCTCGGGACGGGCCCTGGTGCCCTTCGCGCACGCCGCGCTGGAGGAGGACGGGGCCGTGTCGCGGGAGGGGATCCGGGGGCTGTGCGCCCTGGACGCACCCGAGGCCGAGCCCGTGCTGCGCCTGGTGACCGAGCAGGGTGACCGCCGGAAGCAGAGCTGGATCGTGCGGTCGCTGCGCCGGTCGGGCGCCCGGGACGCGGCCCGCACCGCCCGCACGGAGATCCGTTTCGAGCGCAAGGAGACCCGCAGCGACCGACGCGAGGACCGCAAGGAGAAGCGGCAGGACCGCAGGGACGAGCGCCGGGGCGATCCCGACGACGACGACGGTCCCGACGACGACGAGTGAACAACGCCGATCAGGGCGTGTACAGGTACACGTCGATCTGGCGCTGGTCGGTGTTGTCGCTGAAGAAATCGTCCTCGTTGGCCAGCGTCATCGCCCAGGAGCCAGCGCCGATGGGCCGGCTCTCCAGGGGGAGCAGGCAGTCGCCGGTGAAGCCGGTGTCGACGCGCGCGACGCCGTCGTTGCCGGGCTGCCCGTCGCCGTCGAGGTACACGCCGTACCCGCCTCCGCCAAAGCCGCACTGCACCGTCTGGATCAGCAACCGCTGGCCCGACGTGGTGGCGACGGACGCCTGGGACAAGGTCGTGTCCTGGGCCCCCACGTCACTGCCGAGCACGAACGTGGCCGTGGACGGGTCGAGCTGCTGGCCGTACACGAACTCCAGCGCGAGCCCATCGATGCCCGTGTTGTCGGCGCCGCCGGTGGGGTCGTAGTCGATGTCGAAGGTGACCGTGCCGACGCTCGGATCGAGGTTGAACTCCACGTCCGTGCTCGGCCAGCCCGCGGTCACCACGCCGTCGTAGGCCCAGTCGCGGTAGCCCGTGAACACCCAGGTGACGCCCATGCCCAGCGTGTCCAACGTGAACACGCCGTCGCGGCTCGCGTCCGGGTTGCTCATCGTCGCGCGCAGCAGGCCCGCCATGGGGGGCGTGAAGGTGATGTTCGTGGCCGCGGGGTTGGCCGGGTCGAGCACGATGATCCCCCCCAGGGGCATCGCCCCCGCGAAGACGGTGTCGGAGCCCGGCCCCCCGCTCTGGGACCCGTCGCTCGCCGTCACCCAGCAGGTCCACTCCTCGCCCTCGGCGGTCAGGGCGCTCGGCAGCACGCCGGGGAAGCTGCTGAACGTCTGGCCGGAGGGCACCTGATCCACGAGCCACTGGCCCGAGTAGGTGACCGTGGCGCCCTCGGGATCGACCGCGGGGGTCGTCAGCGAGCAGCTCAGGTCCTGGGAGAGCAGGGGATAGTCCGGGCTGACCGCGACCACCGGGGCCGTGGGCGCCTGGTCGTTGGCGCAGGTGGAGTCGGACAGCGCGAAGACCGCCGGGCTCGTCAGCGCGCCGTCGTGCCCGCCGCCCGACAGATCCTTCGCCTCGGCGCCGTCGGCCTCCTCGAAGCCCCACCACGCCACGGTGTCGCCGTCCGCGCCCAGCTGCGAGGCGGGAACGAAGGGCGCCGAGTAGCGCACCACGTCGCTCAGGCGCACGTCGTCGATCAGCCCGTCGAAGGGACCTCCGCCCGCGCTGTTGCCCAGCAGCAGCGGCGCGGTCGAAGTGGCGCTGGGAGCGGGCATGGGCGCGGAGCCGGCGTTGGCGCCGCCGATCCACGCCGTCATGAGGCCCGAGCCCGCGTCCCAGGTCGCCGCCACGTGGGTCCAGACGCCGGAAAGGACAGTGGTGCCGCCGGCGTGGGAGGAGGCCCCCACGTCGATCTGCAGCAGGCCCGCGGAGGTCAGGCCCATCTGCCACCCCGCGCCCCCGCCGTACTTGCTGGCGAGCACCCGGTCCGTCGCCCCGGTGGGCTTGATCCACGCCTCGATGGTGAAGTCGCCGCCCCCCAGGCGCAGCGCGGTGCTGTCGGGCACCACGACCTCGCCGCCCGCAGCGGGCACCGACAACGACGCGCAGCCCGCCACGATCAGCACCGCAGCGGCGCCCGTCGGCCCGTCATCGTCTCCGTCGTTCGGCGTGACCACGCACGTCCAGAGCTCGCCCGGATCCGTCTGCTGCCAGTCGAGCGTGTCCCCCGTGAACCCGGTGGGCGCCCCGCCCAGCTGCCACGCGAAGTCGTAGGTGACGGTGTCGCCGTCGGCGTCCACCGAAGGCGCGTCCACGGCGCACGCCAGGTCCAGGGCCTGGGTCGGTGCCAGGGGCGTGACGGAGATCCCGGGCGCGGTGGGCGGCGAGTTGGCCACGGTGGTGAACGCCTGCACCGCCGCGGACGAAAGACCCGTCTGGTCCTGCGCGATCACCGTCACCCACCACAGCTCCCCCTTGTCGAGCTCGCTGGCGGGCACCACGGCGCCGGTCAGGGGGACGTCGGCGCCGTCCTCAGTCCAGGAGATCACGTAGGTGACGTCGGTGCCCTCGGGATCCACGGACTCCGTGGTGATCTGCAGAGCGAGGTCATCGAACGTCGTCGGAGGGTTCGGGCTCAGGGCGATGGTGGGCGCGGACGGCGGCTCGTTCGCGTCGAGGACGACGCTGTCCTCACACGTCAGGCCACCCGTGTCCGTCACCCGCAAGGTGATCAGGTGGGGCCCGGCGCTCAGCGTGGGGTTGGCGGTGGCGCTGCCCGCGGAGCTCGGCGGATCCTCGTTCAGCACGCCGTCTTCGTCCGAACTCCAGCGGATCGCGAGGTCCTGGGGGGGATCTTCCGCGTCCCCCACCGATGCGATCAGCGCGACGGGCTCGGCGGCGTTCACCGCCCCCTGCTGCGGCGCGGTGACGGCGCATGTGGGCGCGGTGTTGCCGAGCAGCGTCACGGTCACCGACGCGCTCGCGCTGGCGCCGCCGGGATCGATGACCGCCAGGGTGATCCGGTGCTCGCCCACGTCGGGCTGCTCCCACAGGAACCGCGCGTTCCCGGCGCCGTCCTGGGGCGCCCCGTCGAAGAGCACGCCGCTGACGTCGCTGCTCCAGGTCACCCGCAGGTCCGCCGCCTGGGTGCCGGTGTCCCCGACGACGCCCACCAGCTCCAGGGGCACCAGCGCCGAGCTCGTCGCCCCGTCCGCAGGCTGCAGGATCGTCGCGTTGGGCGGCGTGTTTCCGGTGGTGATGTTCCCGTCGCTGCAACCCAGCAGCAGCGCGGCGCACACCAGCCCCATGCAGGTCCTCATCAGGCCCCAGCCGCTTCGTCGGGCGTGGTGATCGTCTTCGACACCGCCTTGGGGTCCCCATCGTCGCAGTCCGAGCCCGGGTCGGGCTCGTAGGTGATGCGCGACAGCCGCAGATCCGACGTAAACACCTCGGGCTTGTAGATGCTGGTCCCGAGCAGCATGCGCACGCAGTCCTGCACGGCTTCGGTGACCGCGGGGTGCGGGTGCAGCAGCTCGGCGATCTCGCGGATGGAGTGGCTCGCCTTCATCATCAGCGACACCGCCTCGATGGTGGTGGACGCGTGCACGCCCGCCGCGCGCATGCCCAGGATCTCCATCTTGTCGCAGTCGGTGGTGAGCATCTTCACGAAGCCGGACGTGGCGCGCATGGCGATGGCGCGGTTGTTGAGCGCGTATCCGTAGACCGCGACCTTGTAGGGGATCCGCTTCTCCTGGGCCTGCTGCTCGTTGAGGCCGATGGCCGCCACCTCGGGATCCAGGAAGTAGATCGAGCTGATGTTGTCGTAATTCATGCGCGTGGTGCTGCCCCCGAACATGCGCTCCACGGCGTGGCGCCCCTCGATCTCGCCGATCGAGACGAGGGCGATGTCCTGGGTGATGTCACCGACCGCGTAGATGTGGGGCTGCGAGGTCCGGGTGTCGTCGTCGTCGATGTATCCGCGCGACGTCAGCGCCACCCCCGCGGTGTCCAGGCCCAGCCCGTCGGCGCAGGGCTCGCGCCCCACGGACACGACGGCGTGGTCCACGGTGATCGTCTCGCGCCCGCCGGTGTGGTGCTGGATGGTGTAGGCGACCCGCCCGTCCACGACCTTCATGTCGATGAGGGTCGAGCGGTGGTGGATCGTCACCCCCGCGCGCTCCAGGTTCATGGAGCAGTGGCGGGACACGTCCTCGTCCTCGAAGGGCAGGATTCGGCCGCCGCGGTCGATCAGGTAGACCTTCGTCTGGCCGTAGTTGCTGAAGATCGTCGCGAACTCGCAGCCCACCACGCCCGCGCCCAGGATCACCAGCGACTTGGGGAACCGCTGGATCCCCATGACGTGGTCGCTGGTCATGATGTAGTGGCCGTCCACCTTGATGCCCGGCAACGAGGTCGGGCGGCTGCCCGTGGCGATGATGAAGTGATCCGCGGTGAGGGTGCGGTCCGAGCCGGGCTCGTTGCCCTCCACGCGGACCCGGTGGGGATCCAGGAAGCGCGCCGTGCCCGACAGGAGCTGCACGAGGCCGGAGCGGTGCGCGGTGGGCCGGCCCAGTTCCTCCAGCTGGCGCCGCATCTGGGAGACCTTCTCGTCCACCGCGACGTTGACGCAGTGCACGACCTGGCGGAAGTCCACCTCGACGTTGTCCGCGGTGTAGCCCCGGTCCCGGCGCTTGGCGTTGCGGTAGTCCCGGCTGAGCTCCCACAGCGTCTTGCTCGACAGGGCCCCGTTGTGCACGCCGGTGCCGCCGAGCTCGGTCTTCTCGATGATGCAGACGCGCTTGCCGAAGTCCCAGGCGCGCATCGCCGCCGCGAAGCCGGCCGGCCCGGCTCCGATGACGCACACGTCGTAGTCAGCCATGTCGGTCATCCTCCGGGATCGCGAGTCTACCCCGCGGGCATTGCGCCGCCCGAGACCCCGGTTGCCCGGTCGCCCGGTACTGCGCTTGCTGGGTGTGGGGGCCAGACGCGGCGGGAGCGGGAGCCTCGACGCGCCAGGGGAGACAGCGATGCGTATCTCACTGCAACACCTCGGTTGGACCACCGCGGCCCTCGGCCTGCTCGGACTCATCGGTTGCCCGATGTCCGGGGACGACGACGACATGGCGTACGGCGGAGGCGGGTACGGCGACGACGACGACGACGTCGAGTCCGAGCGGGTGTTCGGGCCCGACGATGTCGAGGACGACGTCTGCGTCGAGGTGCCGGCCGAGCCCACGACGTGGTTCGTGTCAGCGGACGACTCGAACTCCATGGCCCAGCCGACGCTGTTCCGCAGGGCCATCGAGGCCGGCTACCCCATCCAAGCCGCGCCCCGCCTGTACGAGTTCCTCAACTACTACAGCTTCGACTTCGGGCCGGGCAGCGAGGTGCGGCTGGTTCCCCAGCTGCGGCGCACCGAGGAAGGCGCGCTGAGCCTGCTCGTGGCGGTGGTCGCGCCGGACAAGGCGAACACTGCGCGGCGGCCCCTGAACCTGACGTTCAGCCTGGATCTCTCAGGCTCCATGGGCGATTACGGGATCGCGGGGCTGCAGTCCGCGGTGCGGGCGATCGTCGGCGAGCTCCAGAGCGGCGACATGGTCTCGATGGTCGAGTGGTCCACGAGCCAGACGGTGCTCGTGTCGTCCCGCACGGTCTCGGGGCCGAACGATCCCACGCTGCTGGGAGTCGTGGCGGGGCTGAGCCCCGGAGGCGGCACCGACCTGGACGGAGGGCTGGCCCGGGCCTACGCGCTGGCCTGGCAGAACTGGTCGGCGACGAGCCTGAACCGCGTGATCCTCATCAGCGATGGCGGCGCGAACGTCGGGGTGACCTCGGCGGAGCTGATCGCCCAGCACGCCGAAGACGGCCAGTCCGACGGGGTCTACCTGGGGGCGATCGGCGCGGGCTCGATCCAGGAGTCGCTCATGGACACGATCACCGATTTGGGCAAGGGCGCGTACATGTACATCGACTCCGACGCCGAGGCCGCCAGGCTCCTGGGGGGCGACCGCTTCCTGGCCGCCGTGGATCTCGCCGCGCGGGACGTGCAGCTCGCCCTGACGCTGCCCGAGGGGGTGGTGATCGACCACTTCAGCGGGGAGGAGATCAGCGCGAACCCCGACGAGGTCCGGCCGCAGCACCTCGCCCCCAACGACTCGATGCTCTACCACTTCGATCTGGTGGACTGCACGGAGGAGGCGTCGGGGCGCCTGGTGGGGCTGGAGGTGACCTGGCTCGAGCCCTTCACGGGCGAGCAGCGGTCCACGAGCATGACCGTGGACTGGGACGCGCTGCTGGCGGGGCCGTCCGACGCGGTGCTCAAGGCCGACGCCATCGTGAGGTACGCCCGGATCGCCGGCGGCGAGGCGCTGGACGCGCAGCTGGTCTACGACGCGGCGGCGGCGCTGCCGACCGACACGGACCTGGCCGAGGTGGCGGGGCTGACCCAGCTGGTCGCGCCGTAGGGGGCGGCAGCGCTCAGGGCTCGTAGCCGCGCCAGTACAGGCGGCCGCACTCCGCACACTGGAACACCGCGTTCAGGTCCCACCCGTGCGCGGTGGCCCAGGGCTCCATCCCCTGCGCCGCCACCACCAGCGCCTCGATCTGCGCCGGCAGGCCCATGGGCAGCCCGATCGCGTCGGGCGACAGCCCCATGTTTCCCTCCCACACCAGCACCGCCAGCCGCTCGTGGCACACCGGCCAGCTCATCCCGGGGAAGCGGAACGGCGAAGGCGCGCGCCGGATCGCCTCCTGGTGGGCCGGCAGGGAGTCCACCTCCGGCTTGTCGGCGGCGACCCAGCCCGCTCCAGCGCGCCGGGGCTTCCAGTCCCCCACGATGTCCGCGGTGGGCGCCTCGTCCAGCTCCCGCGCCGCCACCGGCGTCGCATGATCGCCCGCCCCCAGCTCGTCGTCGCCCAGGCCCAGGGGCGCTCCGTCGGCGCTTCCATCCCAGCCGTGGGGTCCCCACCGCACCAGGAACCACCGCCGCCACACCTGCCGCGACACCCAGGGCACCGCGGGCTCCGTGAACACGACTCCGGCCTCCTCGCGCTGGGCCTCGCGCTTGTCGAAGTACGCCACCAGCTGTGCCTCGCGCACCGCGAACTGGTCGCGCTTCTCCTCATCCGTGCGCCTGTCGCGGCCCAGCCAGCTGAAGCCGATCGACATCCCCGAGAAGGCCACGGACAGCACCTGGAACGACACCAGCGCCGTCGCCAGCCCCTCCCGACCCAGGGAGCGGGCCACCAGGATCCCGAGCAGCGCGCTCGCCCAGAAGGCGCCGGCGGCCCAGAACATCCCGTCCCGCTCGCGCTCCTTGCGCTTCGGGTCCGTCACCCCGCGCGCGCCGGCGTCCGCCAGGGCCCGCGAGCGGCGGTAGTCGTCGAACACCAGGTACGGGAACAGCACCGCCAGGAACGGCACGAACGCCGCCGCGATCACGACGTAGAAGGGCCCGCGCGGCATGTCAGTCCGTGTGGGGCACCGGCCGCGGCGTCACCGGCGTGGTGGGGATCTCCAGGCCGCCCTTGGGCCGCTGCTTCGTCGTGCGCACCCGGTCCCGGCGCTCCTTCGACTCCGTGGCGCGCGTGTTCTGCTCCGCCCGGACCTGCTCGAGCTTCACCCCGGCGCTCTTGAACTTCGGCCAGGCCGCCACCGCCTGCTCCAGGTGGTGGATCGCCAGCTCGTAGTGGCGCTGTCGCCGCTCCAGCAGGCCCAGCCGGTAGTGGGTGTGGGCCTGATACTCCGGGAGCGGTCCGCTCTCCAGGTACTTCTTGAAGGCCTCCATCGCCGCCTCGTTGTTGCGCCGGCTCTTGTAGTGGGTCTCACCGATCTGCCACCACAGGCGTCCGTTCTCCGGGGCGATCTTCCGGGCCCCCTCCAGCGCCGCCAGCGCCTCGTCGTAGCGCTTCAGGTTCCGGTAGATCTGGGCGAGGGTCATCTCGTTGAGGACCGAGGTGGGGTAGCGCTCCCTGCACCACAGGGACTCCTTGAGCGCTCCTTCGTAGTCCTTGCTCTCCATCAGGGAGTAGGCCAGCGCGAGGCTCGCCGGCGCCGGCGCGAGCAGGCCCTTGTCCCGGGCGAGCCGCATCTGCGCCAGGCCCTCGGCCCGGTGGTCCCCGAAGCTCGGCAGGAACTCGACCTGGTCCGTGTAGGCCGTGCGCCAGTAGTTGTACAGACCCAGGGCGAGCTTCACGTCCTGGAACTCGGGGGCCAGGCGCTCGACCTTCTTGACGTTCTCCAGGGCCTCCCACGCCAGGTTGAAGCCGCTCAGGTAGTCCAGATGACGCACGTGATACATGGCCCCGACGCCCTGGTGCACGGCGAGCAGGAACAGGTTCCAGGCCTTCTTGTCAGGCGACCGGGCGACCCGCTCGAAGCGCTTGTCCGACTCCGCGGACTCCTGCAGGTAGGCGCGATCCAGCGAGAAGTCGTAGTTCTCGAACATGATCGCCTGGTACACGACGGCCAGCCCCACCGAGCCCAGGGGGGAGTCCGGGAAGTCCATGCCGGCCGCCTCGAACACGTCGAGCGCGTCCCCCAGGCGGCGCTGGTAGATCAGCTCCATGCCCTCCTGCGCGGCCTGGAACTCCGCCCGCGGCACGTCCAGCGGGTTCTCACCGGTGAAGTTCTTGCCGGACTTGTTCCGGTGCTTCGCCTCGGCGAGACCGGGCATCGCGAGGGCCATCGCCAGGGCAATGGTGATGATCTGCGGGGTGCGTACTGAGGTGGACCTCATGGCTTCTCCTTGTCGTCCGGCTCCCGAAGCGGCCGGCTCAGCGCGGCATCGATGATGTCCGCCTCGATGTGGGACCCGTACAACCGCGTGCACTCCTGGAGCCCGGTGGGGCTGGTGACGTTCACCTCGGTCAGCCAGCCACCGATGATGTCGATCCCCGTGAAGATCAAGTCGTTCTGTACGAGAAAGGGCTTCAGCGCGTCGCAGATGCGGAGGTCCCGCTCCGTCATCTCACACCCTTGGACGGTTGCCCCGGTGTGCATATTTCCCCGATGGTCGTTTTTCGTCGGAACCCGCAGGAACGCCCCCTTCGGCACCCCATCCACCAGGATGATCCGCTTGTCCCCTTCGGTGATCTCGGGGATGTAGCGCTGCACCATCACGAAGTCCCGCCCATCTGCGGTCCCTGACTCGATCATGGAGTTCAGGTTCCTGTCGCCTTCTTCGAGCACGAAGATCCCGCGACCGCCGTTGCCATCCCAGGGCTTGATCACCGCGCGACCGCCGTGCTCCGAAAGGAAGGATCGGATCCGACCCTGATCCCGGGTCACCATGCTCGGCACGATCAGCTCCGGGAACCGGGTGATCACCATCTTCTCGTTGGCGTCCCGCAGCGCGTGGGGGGCGTTGACGACGGGCACCCGGCGCGCGACGAGGTCGAGCAGGTAGGTGCAGAAGATGTAGGTCATGTCGAAGGGAGGATCGGTGCGCTTGAACACGACCCGACACGTCGACGTGTCGAGCTCGGCGGTCTGCAGGATCTCCGCCACCGCCGGCCGGGGACCCACCCGCAACCGGGACGCCGCCGCGAACACCCGGTCCCCCAACGACCAGAGATCGCCAGGGCCGCAGTGCCACACCTCGCCGCCGCGGGCCTGCCACTCGAGCATCAGCGCGTACGACGAGTCCTTGTCCACGTGGATCGTGGAGAGGGGGTCCATCACAAACAGTGCGCGCATCGGGCTTCCTGGGAGGTCGTCCTGAGCGGACGTCGTCTAGAGCGTCGCCGGAGCCGGATCCATCGCGGAGCCGCCCTCCTGCACGTCGAGGTAGAGCAAGGTACCCGCTGTGACGAGGGCCGGCGCGAGGACCAGCTGCAGGAGGGGGACCAGCATCACGAGGAGCAGGGCCGCACCGAACCCCAGCCAGGGTGCCATCGCGGCGCGCGCCCACCGCATCTTGTGGGGCAGGGGCAGCTTGCGACGCTCGAGCACCGGATCCGTGAAGTTGAGCGCGAGGAAGAACGCCGAGTACACGACCGTTCCGGCCAGCCCCACGAGGCCCACCACGGGCACCAGGGACAGGAAGAACAGCGGCACGTACATCGCCGCGAACAACCCCAGCCGCTGCACGGAGGAGCGGATGGCGCGCCCCGCGTCCCGGGTCAGGGTCGACAGGTTCAAGGGCTCGTCCGGCGGGGGCCGGCCGGTGGCGATGCGCTCCACCACCTCGGAGAGCTTCTCGTGAAACGGTCCCGCGATGACGGCGCCGACCAGGATCCCCGACAGCAGCGTGCCCCCGACCAGCAGCACCGTGGTGATGAGCCCGATCAGCCCGTTCAGGACGGCCCGCCCCGCCGTGGCGTACCAGCGCGCTCCCTCGCCGGCGGCCTCGGCCCAGTCGGGCTGGATGAGGGCGTACAGGCTGCTGAACTCGCTGAAGGCGTACACCCCAAGGCCGAGCAGGATCAGCCCGTTCACGAGCGCCGGAAGCACCGCGTAGGGCCAGGCGCCGCGGTTGCGCAGCAGCCACAGGATGCCCTTGAAGGGGTAGCTCGCGCCGCGCAGGAAGCCGGCCGGTCCGCCCCCGGGCGGAGTCAGGGTGTGGGTGGGTTCAGGCACGACGGCGACAACCTAGCGGCATACTCACTCCTCGTGACCTGGCGCCTCCCCCTCCTGCTCCTCGCCGCGCTGCTGTGCCTCGTTCCCGCGGCCGGCGCGCACACGGTGATGTTCCAGCGGCTGGTGCATGTGCGGATCCAGCCCGAGGGGATGGAGGTCGCGATGGCGATCACCATCCACGCCGGCCCCGAGGCGCTGCGCCTGCGCCAGCGGTTCGACCTGGACGGCGACGAAGAGCTGTCCCGGGACGAGCAGGACCAACTGGCGAACTGGCTGGACGCCGAGGCGTTTCGGGACTTCGCGATCCACGTGCAGGGCGATCCCGTGTCGCTGGATGGGCGGGAGCGGTTCCTGGAGCTGACCCAGAACCACCGCTCCGACCTGGGGGAAGGCCTGCGCTTCCGGTCCGTGCACGAAGGGCGCCTGCTTCTCCGACCCGGCGCGCGGCAGGTCGTGCTGCACGAGGCCCCGGGCAACGCGCGGGAGATGATCGCGCTCCGGCTCGATCTGCACGAGGGCCTGGAGCTGACGAAGTCCGACGGCCGGGAGGGGGCCAGCCGCCTCGTTCCGGCGGCGCAGCAGAGCTGGCAGGGCCTCATCCGGGGCGTGCCGGGCGACTTCGTCCTCGACCTGCAGGTCTCCCGGTTGGGGCTCAGCCCAGACGACGCAGCACCGCGCTGACGTAGCGCCGCAGCCCGGCGGGGCCCTGCGGAAAGAAGAGCGAGGGCTCGATGAGCTCCAGCTCCATCACCACCGGTGGCCCGGCCGGGCCCGGCGCCACGTCGATCCGGGCGTACAGCAGCGCGCCGTGGCGTTGGGCGACGGCCACCGCGGCGTGCGCCAGCGCCTCCTCCTCGGCCGAGATGGGCACCGACGTGGCGGTCACGGACTCGTCCTCGCCGTCCCAGCGCGGGTTCTTGCGGATGGCGTGGGTGAGGGCTCCGTCGATCCACACCAGGGCGCGCTCCCCGTGTCCCTCGACGGACTCCAGGTACGGCTGGATGAGCACGTCGCGCTCGGCCAGGAGGGCGGCGAGGTGGGCCTCTCCGAGCGCAGTGTCTCCGGGGCGCACCCGCAGCGTGCGAAAGGAGGCCGCCGAGATGGCCGGCTTCACGACGACGTCGCTCCACCCGCGCCGCGCCCGGACCTGCGCCAGGGTGTCCGTCCCGCCGCGCTCCAGGACCTCGGTGGGGGTGGTGGGCACGCCGGCCGCCTGCAGGTCCAGCAGGTAGCGCTTGTGCAGGTTCCACCGCACCACCGCGGGGGGGTTGACCAGCGTGGTCTGAAGTCCCACCGCGTCGATCCAGGCCGCGAACGCCTCGGGATGCTCGGGGTAGTTCCAGGTGGACCGGAGCAGGACGAGGGCGGCGTCATCCCAGCGCGCCGCCGGGTCGTCCCAGCCGCGCACGGCGACCGTGGCCCCGGCCTGCCGCAAGGCCTGCTCCAGGGGTGCAGCGTCCAGGTCCGGCTCGGGAAGATCACGACAAGAAGCGAGCACGATGGTCATGGCGGGGGAGGGTAGCTCCGGCCCCCAGCAGATCGGATGAGTTGACCCCTTCACATCTCGGTCTATATTCCTGTTCGACGGGGCCACCTTCACAGCCCCCCGGAGAGCACCATGAGCGCGACCGAGACCATCAGCCTCGGCGGTCCGAGCCCGGCACCGCCGAGCAACGAGACCTATCCCATTCAGCTGACGGCGAAGGCCATCTCCGCCGTGAAGCTCGCCATCGAAGAAGAGGGCATGGAGTCCTCGACCGCCCTGCGCGTCGCCGTCGTCGGCGGCGGCTGCTCGGGCTACAGCTACGCCCTGGACTTCCTCGACGAGGAGCCCGACGAAGAGGACATGGAGCTGAAGTTCGAGGGGCTCAGCGTGGTCATGGATCCCCACTCCGCCGAGCTGCTCAACGGAGTCGAGATCGACTACATCGAGACGCTGCAGAAGAAGGGGTTCGTGTTCAACAACCCCAACGCCACCCGCACCTGCGGCTGCGGCTCCTCCTTCTCCTGAGTCTGACGCACCACGCACCCAGCGACCGCCGGACCCCGTGTCCGGCGGTTCTGCTTGGGGCGCGCTAGGGTTCCCCGCGATGCTCAAGAAGATCCTCAAGCGCGGCCTGTCCGCCGCCAGAACGGCCAAGGAGATGGGCAAGGGGCTCATCCTCGGCGCGCCCGGCGTCGGACACGGGGTCGGCGAGTACGAAGACTTCGAGCGGATCCGCGCCGAGGCCGCCGCCCTGGACGCCAACGAGGGCGTCGACGCGGACGACGGCAGCGACATGGAGGCCATCTCGGGCGGCACCCGCGAGATCAGCGCCGAGGATCTGCGGATCCTGCTGGAGGTCGAGCAGCCCGAGGATCACCCGTTGATCCTGGACGTGCGCGAAGCTCACGAGTGGGACTCCGGCCACCTGCCCGGCGCCATGCACGTGCCCCTCGGCGCCCTCGATGCACGCATCGGCGACCTGGCCCAGGGCAAGGCGGTGGTGACGTACTGCGCCAGCGGCGTGCGCTCGATCGACGCGAGCTACGTGCTCAAGCGCCACGGCTGGGCCGACGTGCAGGCCCTGGCGGGCGGGATCCAGGCATGGATCCGCGCCGGAAGCCCCCTGGAGTAGCCGTTCTCTGACGAGCCCTCAGTGCGCCGCGGCGCGCTCGGTCACCACGGGAAGCGGGCCGTCACCCGGCCCTGCACGCGCTCGACGCGGATCGCCCCGAACTGCCGGCTGTCGGTCGATGCGAGAGGATCGGGGTTGTCCCCGACCACGAAGAGCCGGCCGTCCGGCTCCACCCGCGCCACGCGCTTGACGATGAGGGTGTTCGCCACCGTGGGGTGGGACGCCAGAACGATGTGCCCCTCCTGCGGAGGGCGGCGCCGGTAGGCACGCGGATCCACCAGCACATCGTCGCCGTCGGCGTGGGTCGGGACCATGGAGGCGCCGACGATCTGGACTCGTCGGCGCCTCCTCAGGATCCAGAGCAGCGCCTCGATCAGGTGGTGTACCACTCGATCTTGCGGCCCTTGATGGCCCAGAAGATGTCGTGGATCTTCTGGATGTTGGCCAGGAACTGCTCGGCGGCGGCCACGTTGACCCCCTGCTTGGCGGAGCTGGCGAGCTTCGTGGTCTCCCAGATCAGCGTGTGCAGATCGGGGTGGGCCACCAGGTGCTCCGGCTTGAAGAAGTCGGTCCACAGCACGAGCACCTCCTCCTTCGCGAGGTGGGCCTGCTGCTCCTTGATCGCCACGTAGCGGGCGAAGTGGTTCAGGTAATGGGCCCAGGCGTGGGCGTCGTTGCTGTCCGGCACGGTGAGCGCGCTGAGCTTCTTGCTCATGGACAGCACGGCCTCCGCCGCGATGCGTGCGGACGCGGGGTCGTACACGCCGCAGGGACCATCACAGTGGGCCTCGGCCTGGGGCGCGGGGTTGTTCTGGCGGAACTCGCGGATGAGCTTGTCGATCATCGAATGTCTCCAAAGGAGGCTTCCCGGGGGAAGCGGGGGGTGGATCTTTGGGGCCGGGTTCGGGGGTGTCAAGAACAGGAGGCGGCCGCCGGCCTCACTGCGCCGAGCAGATGAAACACCCAGTCAGAGTCCCAGGAGCGAAATGGCCGCGCCGCTGCCGGCGATGGCCAGGCCCGCGAACACGTCGGCGTGCTTCTCGAACCGGTGCAAGGAGAGCCGGCCGAGCCCCACGTAGGCGGCCCCCACCACCGCCATCATGGTGCCGATGGTGGTGATCCCGAAGGCCGCCGTGACCAGCACGACGACGCCCCAGGCGTGCTCCGCGGCCGGGAACATGAGCATCGGGATCAGGGCCTCGCAGGGGCCGAAGGCGAAGATCAGGAACAGCGACCAGAAGGCCATGAAGCCGAGCTTGCGCCCATCGACGGTGGCCTCGTGCGCGTGCAGGTGCTGCCGCGCGTGGTCGTGACCGTGCTCGTGCAGCGAGCCGTCGTCGTGCGCGTGCCGGTGGCTGTGGTGCTCTCCCCGGCGACCGCGAATGAAGCCCCAGGTGGCCCAGGTGAGCCCGAAGGCGATCAGCAGCCAGGCGGCCAGCGAACCCCGCACGCCCTCGACGAGCTCCAGCCGCTCCAGGGCCACGCCCACGCTGATCCCGGCCACGCCGATCACCACGGAGCTGAGCACGTGGGCCAGCCCACAGGCCGCGGTGATGGCCAGCACCTTGCGCAGCGACCAGCCCCGGGCATGACCCAGAACCACGAACGGCAGCGAGTGGTCGACCCCGATCAGCGTGTGCACCAGGCCGATGCTGACAGCGGTGAAGAGCAGGACTGCGACGGACGATTCGGTCATGGGCCGGCAACCTTAGCCCGGCCCTTTTGGCTCCGCAGCCCAAGCACAAAAAGGCGCCGGTCCGTGAGGACCAGCGCCTTCCTGCTTGAATCAGGTCGAGCTAGCTGAGCTTGACGCCGGCGTCCTTGGCGGCCGCCTGCAAGCCCTTCTTCGTGATCGTGCGCAGCGCACGGGCGCTGATCTTGATCCGAACCCACTTGCCCTGGGTTTCATCCCAGATGCGCTTGCTCAACATGTTTGGCTTCTGCCAGTGCTTGGTCTTGTGGTTCGAGTGCGAGACTCGATTCCCGACCTTCGCACGCTTGCCAGTGAATTGACACTTGGCCATGGGCGCTGCTCCCGCCGAACATCAGCTACTTGCTGATCTTCGACTCCTTGAAGAGGACGTGCTTACGAACCTTCGGGTCGTACTTCTTGAACGACA
The DNA here is from genome assembly GCA_937891735.1 of uncultured Pseudomonadota bacterium. Classification (GTDB taxonomy): domain Bacteria; phylum Myxococcota_A; class UBA796; order UBA9615; family UBA9615; genus JAGSHC01. The sequence goes on from CALAGR010000138.1 coordinate 19,663, forward strand.
GCTTGCCCGTCGTCTTCCGCTTGTTCTTGGTCGTCGTGTAGAAGTAGCCGGTTCCGGCCGTCGACACGAGCTTGATCTTTTCGCGCATGAGTCACTCCCTCAGTCCAGGGACGGCGGACGGTACTGACCGCTCCTGGGTCTGTCAAGGTTGGGGCCCCAAGGAGAAGCCCCGAGGCGAACAATCGCCTCGGGGCCGTTGCCTGACCGGGATGTCAGCGTTCGGTTCAGCTCAGCAGAATCAGCACGACATCAGCATCCGCAGAACCCGGGCGGCATCTCCATCACGACGGCCAGTTGGGACCGGGGCCGTCGCGAAGCAGCTCTCAATAAACAGGCTTCATCAGGTCCGACGGATCGGGCGAGGCGGGGGCCGCCGCGCCGTTCTCCTTGTTCCCGCGAGGAGCCACGATGGGGGCGCGCTTGGTCGTCGCCCGCACCGCCTCGTCCAGCGCGGTGGACATGCGCATCGCGCCATCGAACCGCACTCCCTCTTCCATCGTGATGATCGATGAGGTGATGTTTCCGACCACGACGGCGGGGGCCCGCAGATCACAGCGCGAGCGCGCGCTGATGTCGCCGTTGACCCGCCCGGCGATGACCAGGGCGGCCACGTCGATCTGGGCCTCGATCTCGGCGTCCGGGCCAATCTCGAGCGTGTCGTTGGAGAAGATCTCCCCCGTGAACTTGCCGTCGATCCGCACCCGCCCCTCGAAGGTCAGCTTGCCTTCGTAGATGCAGCCGCGGCCCAGGAACGCGTTCAGCTCATTGCTCGCCCGGCGGGGCGTGGGCTGGGCCTGCTGGGCCACAGGAGCGGGAGAGGGAAACGCCGTCGGCTCGGGCAGCGAAGAGGGCTCCGCCGGTGGCGGCGAAGCGAACAGGGTGGAGTCGCGGCGTCCGAACTTCATGGAGGGCTCCTGAGACATCGGCAGATCTACAGTCGTGGTGCGGTGTCAGATGAGAGGGGATTCGAGGCGGCCGAGAAGCCGCTCCAGATCCTGGGACGAGTAATAGTCGAGGACGATCTTCCCGCCGCCACCGCGCGCACGCGGCTTGAGCTGGACCCGGGTGCCGAGGTGTCGCGCCAGCTTGTCCTGGACATCGACCAACGGAGTCGGCAATTCCTTGATGGTCTTGCGGGTCTTGCGACCCTCCTGGGCGCGGCGAACCTCCTCCTCCGTCTGGCGGACGGAGAGGCCTTCGCCGATGACCCTGGCGTACACGCTCAGCAGCGCGCTGTGGTCCGCGAGCCCCAGGAGCGCGCGACCGTGCCCCATGGAGATGGCCCCGCGCCCCAGCCCGTCGAGCACCTCTTCGGGCAGCTTGAGCAGCCGCAGCATGTTGGCCACGGTGGAGCGGTCCTTGCCGACCTTGCGGCTCAGCTCCTCCTGCGTGTAGCCGACGTCCTCGATGAGCTGCTTGTAGGCCTCGGCCTCTTCGACGGCGTTGAGGTCCTCCCGCTGCAGGTTCTCGATGAGGGCCAGCTCCAGCGACTCGGTGCGACCCATGCGGCGAACGATCGATGGGATCGTGCGCAGACCGGCCTTGCAGCCCGCCCGGTAGCGACGCTCGCCCGCGACGATCTCGTAGCCGTTGTCGATGGGACGCAGCAGGATGGGCTGGATGACGCCCTTTTCGCGGATCGAGGCGGTCAGCTCCTCCATGCCCTCGGCGGCGAAGTACCGACGCGGCTGGAACGGGTTGACCTTGATCTCGTCGATCGGGATGTGCACCACGGCGCCGCCGGCCAGCGCTGCGCGCGGACCTCCTTCGCCCTCTCCGGCGCGGGCGTCGGGGATGAGGGAGGCGAGGCCGCGTCCGAGGGTTCTTCGCTTCTGCATTGCGATTGCTCCTTGGCCGCTCAGGCGCTCATCGCCGACGACAACTTCGCCACGCGCACACCGTGCTTCGCGAGGAGCTCGCGGGCGAGATCCATGTAGGCGACGGCGCCCTTGGCCTGGATGTCGTAGAGGATGATCGGCTTGCCGAAGGACGGCGCCTCACCGAGGCGTACGTTGCGGGGGATGTCGGTCTCGAACACCTTGTCGCCGAAGTGGCGACGCACGTCGGCGCTGACCTGCTGGTTCAGGCGGTTCCGCCCGTCGTAGAGCGTCAGGAGCACGCCTTCGAGCACCAGCCGCGGGTTCAGGCGCCGCTGGATCAGCCGGATGGTGCGGGTCAGCTCGCCGAGGCCCTCCAGGGCGTAGTACTCGGTCTGCAGGGGGATCAGCACCGAGTCGGCCGCCGTCAGGGCGTTGACCGTCAGCAGGCCGAGGCTCGGCGGGCAGTCGATGAGGATCCAGTCGTACTCCGCGTCCAGCGCGGTGACCTGGTCGGACAGCCGATGCTCCCGGGACAAGACGCTGGTCAGCTCGACCTCCGCGCCCACCAGGTCGGTGTTGGACGGCGCCACGTGGAGACAGGGCAGCTCGCTCTGCACGATCGCTTCGCGGAGCGGCATCTCGTGCACCAGCACGTCGTACATGGAGCCCGTGGCCGCCTGCTTGTCGATGCCGAGGCCGGACGTGGCGTTGCCCTGGGGGTCCAGATCCACCAGCAGCACCCGCTGCTCAGCGGCCGCGAGGCACGCGCCGAGATTCACCGCCGTGGTGGTCTTCCCGACTCCGCCCTTCTGATTGGAGATCGCAATGATGCGCGCCATGAGCGCCTTTCCCTGTTGTCTGTGCTGACTCGAAACCGGTGACTGAGGTCCCGCGAAGTGCTCGCGGACGTTTCGAGTGAAAAGACACTAAACCAGCGTCTTTCGTTCGAGCAACGAGTTTATGGGAAAAAAAGACATGCACGGCGAAGAGCGTCGCCCAGACGTCGATCTGGCGTTCGAGCGCAGCTCTCTTGCGCGAGGCAATCAGATCGCCGCGGCGGCGGTCTCAGGCGGCGGGGATCAGGAGATCGTGCTGGGAGCCGGATCGGATCCGGCGTGAATTCCCATTGGTCTCGCGCCAGCCCTGTGGAGGCCACTGCGGCTGCTGCGCGAGCAGGCTCTCCGACGTCGCGATCACCGCCGCGGAGGCGCCCCATCGGCTCGCCTCCGCCAGCGCGTCCGGGGGCGCCGCGAACGCGCGGGACACGAACACCGGCGCCTCCAAGGAGAGCGTTCCACGCACGACCTCGGAGCGGCCGTGGTGCACCACCACCTCGGGCAGCTCCATCGCCCGGGCGGCCTCGCGCAGGAACGCAGCGCGCTTGCGGCGGGCCTCCACCAGGTGCACGGCCCGCGTGGGAAAGGCCGCGGCGAGGACGAGACCAGGCAGGCCCGAGCCGGAGCCCACATCCACGATGGGCCGCTCCGCGAGGTCGGCGCGGTCGAGGAGTCCGACGTCACACCAGCAGTCGGCGAGGCCCCGGTCCAGGAGCTCGGCGCCGGCACGCCAGCCCACCAGCCGCTGCGCGCGACTCCACTGCGTCAGGGTCCGCGACCAGGCGGCGAGCCGCTCCGCCGCCTCGGGGGTGATGGGGTGGATCTCCTCGAGCACCATCCGGATCGCGTCGGGCGTCAGGCTCAGGCGCGCGGCTCCACGGCTTCGAGGCGCTCGGGGGCTCATGGGGCGTCCGGCCGCAGACCGCCGCGGATCCGCCCCGCCAGGAGGGCGAGCGCCGCGGGGGTCATGCCCGGGATGCGCGCGGCGTCGTCCAGGGTGGGCGGGGCCACACGCCCCAGCTTCTCCACGAGCTCGTGCCGCAGGCCGGGCACCCCTTCGAAGCGGAAGCCGACAGGGATCCCCAGGGAGCCCAGCGCGCGCACCCGGTCCACCTCGACCTGCTGGCGGTCGATGTAGCCCGCGTACCGGCACTGGATGATCACCTGCTCCAGGTCCTCGTCTGCCAGGGTCGGACCGGTGAGGTTGGCGGCCTCGAGCAGGGGGCCCATCTGGATGCCCCTGCGCTGGCTCATCTCGGCGAGCGTTCGGGCCCGGGACAGGTCCGGCTCACCGAGCCCGTGCAGCAGGGCGTTCACGGCGGGGCTCGGCTCCACGCGGGTGGTCTGCATCCAGCGCAGACCCCGGGTGATGGCCTCCTGCCGCCGCCCGAACACGGCCCAGCGTTCCTCGTCTACGAGCCCCGCCCGCCGGCCGATGGGGGTCAGCCGCAGATCCGCGTTGTCCTCCCGAAGGAGCAGTCGAAACTCCGCGCGGCTCGTGAACATGCGGTAGGGCTCAGCGGTCCCCAGGGTCGTCAGGTCATCGACGAGCACGCCGATGTAGGCCTCGTCCCGGCGCAGGATCAGGGGCTCGCCCTCCTGCACCGCGAGGGCCGCGTTGAGCCCCGCGAGCAGCCCCTGTGCGGCCGCCTCCTCGTACCCCGTGGTGCCGTTGATCTGCCCTGCGAGGTACAGGCCCGGCAGCAGGCGGGACTCCAGGGTGCGGTGCAGATCCCGCGGGTCCGAGAAGTCGTACTCGATGGCGTAGCCGGGCCGGATGATCCGGGCCTGCTCGAGCCCCTGGATGGTGCGGACCGCGTCCCGCTGGACCTGCACCGGCAGGCTCGTGCTGAAGCCGTTGGGGTAGACCTCCCGGGTGGCGAGCCCCTCCGGCTCGAGGAACAGCCGATGGGACTCCTTGTCCGGGAACCGGACCAGCTTGTCCTCGATGGCGGGGCAGTAGCGCGGCCCGCTGCCGCCGATGCGCGCGTGCTCGCCGTATAGCGGGGAGTGCCTCAGACCGGCCCGGATCACGGCGTGGGTGCGGGCGTTGGTGTCGGTGATCGCGCAGCGGATCTGGGGCAGTCGCGGGGTCGGGCCCACGAACGAGAAGCGGCCACCTGGGTGATCGCCCTCCTGGGGCTCCAGGCGTGCCCAGTCGATGGTCCGGCCGTCCAGCCGCGGGACCGTGCCGGTCTTGAGCCGGCCCAGGCGGTGGCCCACGGCCTCCAGCGCGGCCGACAGGTGCGCCGCGGCGGGGGCTCCGTTGCCGCCGCCCGAACGATCCGCGAGGCCCGTGTACAGGCGGCCCCGCAGGAACGTGCCAGTGGTGACCACGGCCGCCCGGCACCGCACCACGGCCCCGCCCACCAGGGTCACGCCAGCCACCCGTCCATGTTCCACGAGAAACCCCGAGGCCTCGGCCTCGATCACCGTGAGCCCGGCGCACGCGGCCACGGTCTGGCCCATGGCCCGCTGGTACAGGTGCCTGTCCACCTGGGCCCGGGACGAGCGCACGGCCAGGCCCCGCCGGGTGTTGAGGTACTTGAACTGGATGCTGGTGGCGTCCGTGGTGCGCGCCATCTGGCCGCCCAGGGCATCGATCTCACGGACCAGGTGTCCCTTGGCCTGGCCGCCGATGGCGGGGTTGCAGGGCATGCGGCCGATGCCCCCCGCCACCAGGGTCACCAGCGCCGTGCGCAGGCCCATCCGGGCGCAGGCCAGCGAGGCCTCCGTGCCGGCGTGGCCGCCGCCGATGACGAGGACGTCGAATGGGTCGCGGGTCCGCATGAGCGGGCATTTGCGCCTGTCCGTGGCAGGCCGTCAAGGGGTCTGGGTTTCACGTGAAACGGTCCGGGGACGGCGCTGTCGCCAACATCGCCATATATTCTTGATATTGTTGGTTTTGTGGATAACTATCGGGCGGTCTGTTCCACGTGAAACGCGCCCGCCGGGAGGCCCTGGATCCGCGTCCAGAAAGCAGAAAACAACGCGTTTCACGTGAAACACGCCGAATCGGTCCCGCTGGGGTGGGGTCTGGACCCTCCCGGATCGGGTTCCTTGTTTTCGCTAAACAAGGATTCCTGGAGGAATCCCCTCGCCCCCTGACCCGCACGGCTCGGGTCCTGGCTCCTACCTGCGGGCCGCCTCGTCCCGGATCTGGGACGAGGGAACGGGCTAGACTCCCTCGCCTGGAGGAACCACATGCATCTGTCCCGAGTCCTGATCGCCGCTGCCCTGCTCTCCATCCCCGCCGCCGCCTCTGCCGGCACAGCCGTCGAGCTGCGCCACAACGGCGCCGGCGAGCACTGCCAGGGGGATGGCGGAAAGAAGGGGGCGAAGCTCCTGGAGAAGTTCGGCTCCGCCCTCGGCGGCGAGGACACCCGCAAGGCCTGGAAGTCCCTGCGGGACGCGGGCGAGCCCGGCTGCGACGCCATCGCCGCGTGGCTCAAGGAGGGGGCTCCGGGCGAAGAGACCGCAGGCATCGCGGACGCCGCCGCCCTGCTCGTCAAGAACGGCAACGACAGCCACGTCGCGGCCGCCCTGATGTGGCTCGGCGACGAGGATCCGGACGTGCTGCGGGGGATCCTGGGCGCCCTGGAGTACCGGCTCGGGGTGCTCGATCCCGACTCCACCGCCGCCATCGCCGCCGACACCCGCAAGGGGGTTGGGGACGCCGCCGTCTCGGTGTTCATCGGCTACCACTCCGTCGGCACCATGAAGACCGTCTACGGCATCCCGGTGTACGAGGAGATCGCGTACTGGGGCTCGGTCACGGCGCCGCCGGACCACTACGTCAAGGCCGTGGGCACGCTGCTGCAGGGCGCGACGCCGGACCGCAAGGAGGACGTGGCGAAGTACGCCGGCCGTCACTACCGCGAGGCGCACACGGGGCAGGACGCCTGGGCCCCCTTCCTGGTGGCGATGGTCGATTCGATGGACAAGGAGTCCCAGAAGGCCGCCAACATCGCGGCCAAGCACCTCGCCTGGGGTGAGCCCGCGGGCATTGACGAGGCGGTCACCAAGATCATCTCTTCGGGCAACGCAGAGACGATGGAGCACTTCCTGGATGGCTTCGAGGAGCGCCTGGGCGAGGGCCGCGGCACCGCCGCCACCATCGCGCGTCTGGAGACGATCGCCGCCGCCGGCGACAAGCGCGCACCCAAGATCGCGAAGAAGTTCGCCAAGAAGGTGCAGTAGATCCAGCGCGCGGCTACTTGCCGATGCAGAAGCGGCTGAACAGCTCGTCCAGCACGCGTTCCTCTGGCCACGCTCCGATCAGCTCCTCCAGCGCGCGCCCCGCCCGCCGCACCGCCACCGCCGACAGGACGACCTCCTCGGCCCCCGCGGTGATCGCGTCGTCCAGGGCGGCCACCGCCTCGGACAGGGCTTGGCCTTGCCGCACCGTGGTCAGCACGACGTCCTGGGTGGCCACCGCGGAGGCCCCGGCCGCTGCCGTGATCGCCTCCTGCACGGCATCGAGCCCCGCCCCCTGAGGCGTCGCCACCAGGAGCCACCCTCCGCCTAGCAGCCGCGACCTCGTCGACTCATCCAGCAGATCGGCGTGGGTCGCGACGCCCACCCCGGATGCGGGTCCCTCGACCGCCCGCCCGTCCCGCACCACGACCACCACGTCGGCCTGCTCCACCGCCCGCCCGGTCCGCTCCACGCCCTCGGCCTCGATGGGATCCGCGGCCTGCCGCAGCCCCGCCGTGTCCTCCAGGCGATACACCACGCCATCCCACTCCACCGACTCGGCGACCAGGTCGCGGGTGGTGCCGGGCCGGGGCGACACGATGGACCGGTCGTGCCCCAGGAGCGCGTTGAAGAGCGTGGACTTGCCGGCGTTCACGGGCCCCGTCAGCACCACCCGCACCCCCGCCAGCAGCAGGCGCCCCGAGCGCGCGGTGTCGGCGAGCCGCGCCATGGACGTGGCGAGCGCCACGAGCCGCGCCAGATCCTGGGCGATGTCCGCCTCGTCCACGTCTTCGGGGAAGTCGACGGCGGCCTCCAGGGCCACCGCCACCGTGAGCAGGTCGTCCCTCCAGCGCTCGAGCCGCTGGGTCAGCTCCCCGCCGAGCTGGCGGGCTGCGAGCTGCACCGCGGCCCGGCCCGGCGCCCGGATCAGCGCGTCCACCCCCTCCGCGTCCAGCAGCGACAGCCGGCCGTTCTGGACCGCACGGCGGGTCAGCTCCCCCGGGCGAGCGGCCCGCGCACCGGCGTCCTGCAGCGCCTCCACCACCTGCGTCAACAGCACGGGGTTTCCGTGCAGGTGCAGCTCCGCGACGTCCTGGCCGGTGTAGGTCCGGGGACCGAAGAAGCGCACCACGAGCCCGCGATCCAGGACCGCGCCGGCGATGCGCACGGTCACCAGCTGCAGCTGTCGGTCGACCAGGCGCTGCGCCGGGGCGCCGATGAGGTGGTGGAGCAGCGCATCGACCTGCGGGCCGGAGCCGGAGATCCGCACGATGCCGATGGCGCCTCGACCCCGGGGAGTCGAGATCGTGACGATGGGATCATCGAGGAGGCCGTGCACCCGACCGAGCATGCTGTCGGGCACGGGACCGGGCGCTACTCCGCGCCGGTGGGCTCAGGGGCGATCTCGACGGACTTGAGCCCGCCGCGCGCCTGGTCTGCGGATCGGGACACGAGCCCGCCGTGCTCCTTGACCATCTGGTGCACCAGGCGGCGCTCGTAGCTGTTCATCTCGCGCAGGCGAACCGGCTCGCCGGTGCTCTCGACCTGCTCGATGGCCTCCTGGGTCTCGCTCTCCAGGCGGCCCTCGCGCTCGCCGAGGTAGCCGTCCACGTCCAGGAGCACGCGGGTGTCCGGGTCCGAGCCGCGCGTCACGGCCTTGTCGAGCAGGTGCTGGAAGGCCGGCAGGTTCTTGCCGTCCCGGCCGATGAAGAGCTTGCTGTCGCGCGCCCCATCGATGCTCAGCACGAGCTTCTCACCGCGGCTGCGGCTCGAGATGGACGCGCCGTCGTTGTGGAACCAGCCGAGCAGGGTGCGAAGCCAGCGGTGGGCGTCGGTGGTGGGCCCCTCGGTGGACTGGCGCGCGACGGGCTGTCCGGCGGCGGCGGCCTCCGCAGAGACCCTGACGCTCCAGGCCCCGCCGCGGAAGTGCTCCCGCTCGTAGTCCCACTTGAGGGAGTGCACCCCCTCCACGCCGAGCTGTGCGGCCGCGCTCTGCAGAGCGTCCCACAGGGTCGGTCCCTCACCGGAAATGCGTGTCGAGGTCATGCCTTGCTCCCAGCGGGCACGGGCTCTCCGTGGCCCCGCTTGATCACCCACTGCTGCAGGATGCTGAGGATGTTGTTCACGAAGATGTACATCACGAGGCCCGAGGGCAGCGTGAACATGATCACCCCGAAGAACAGCGTCATGAACCGCATGATCTTCTGCTGCGAGGCGTCCATGGTGGGGCTCTCGTTCATCTTCTGGGTGATGTACATGGTCAGCGACATCAGGACCGGGAACAGGCCGATGGGGTCCTGAAGGGTCAGGTCGCAGAAGTACAGGAACTTGGCCTGGTACAGATCCGCCGACATCCACAGCACGCGGTAGAGCGCAAACCAGATCGGCATCTGCACGACCATGGGCAGACAACCGCCCATCGGGTTGACCCCGCGCTCCTTGAACAGCTCCATCATCTCCTTGTTGAGGGCCTCCTTGTCGCTCCCGTACTTCTCCCGCATCGCGGCGAGCTCGGGGTTGAGGTCCTGCATCTGCTTCATGGAGCGGTACTGCTTCTGCGTCAGCGGGAACAGCAGCAGCTTCACGGTCACGGTCAGCAGGATGATGGAGAGCCCGTAGCTGCCCAGCAGGCCGTACAGGAACTTGAGGAAGGACAGGATCGGGATGGCGACGAGCCCGAAGATGCCGAAGTCCACCGACGAGGCCATGCGCATCTCGGCGCCTTCGAGCCCTTCGAGCGTCTTGGGGCCGGCCCACAGCTTGAACGGGTAGCTGACGCTCTCACCGACCGCGAGCAGCTTGGGCGCCACCGTCACGGTGGACGCGAAGAGGCCCGCCTTCTCGTCCGCGACGGTGAACGCGGCCGTCCCCGTCATGGGCTCCGCCGGCTCGAGGCCGAGCATGAAGTACTTGCCGCCGACGCCCCACCAGCTCATCTGGCCGATGAACGGCAGCTCACCCTTCTTGCGCAGCTTCGCTTCGTCGGCGATCTCGTGGTCGTCGTCCACCTGCAGGTGGGTCTCGACCTTCGGTCCGTAGCGGCTCTCCGCCTCCGGCATGAGGTCGACGACGCCGAAGCTCGGGGTCACCTCCCGCGCCGTTCCGCCCACGTTGCGGATCGTCACGGTGTAGTCGGTGACGAAGCCGTCCTTGGGGAAGGCGTAGCTCTTCGTGATCTCGATGCCGTCGCGCGTGGTGGCGAACACCGCCGCATCCACGCTGCTGGAGACCACGGCGTACTGCACCGAGTCGCTGGCGATCCCGCGGCTGTCGATGCCCACGGGCAGGTGCGCGATGTCCGGGGCGCGGATCACGTCCACGAGCCCGTGGACCTCCTCCTCGGAGCAGGCCAGGGTGAACGGGCCGACATCCTCGCCCTTGATCTTGTGCAGCAGCCAGGTGGGCAGCCACGGCGTCTCGGGGGGCTGGGCGAGGTACCCGTCGAGCACGTACTCGGCCGGCCCGCCTCCGAGGCTGGACCACTTCGCCCCCACGCCGCTCCACCCGAACTCGAGCTCGCGCTTCGGGGCCTCGGGAACGACGGCGGCCACCGCGGGAGCCGCGCTGTCGTCGTCCCCACGGGCGCTGTCGTCGTCGTCGGCCTCTGCCGGCGCCGCGCCGTGGCTCGCGGGGCTGGGCGTGGCGGAGTCCACCACCGCCGTGGCCTCCGGATCGACCGGCTCTTCCGGTGCCTTCGGAGGCGGGAAGACGAAGCTGTAGAAGAAGAAGACAACCATGGCCGTGAGGCCCATGGCGACCAGCATTCGCCGGTCCTGGTGGGCCTGTTGGTTCGGGTCGAGATCCATCGCCAGCTACCGGGGTGCCGCCGCCGGTCCGTCGGCAACATGCACCGAGGACTCGCCGGAGTGGTCGTGATCACACAGAGGGTGAGCGTGTAGGTGAGGTGCGGGCAGCTCCGGCACGGGGTCGAACCCGCCGGGGTACCCCGGGTGGCATCGAGCGAGCCGCTTGACGCCCATCCAGCCCCCCCGCAGGGGTCCGAAGCGCTCAATGGCCTGGGCCGCGTAGATGGAGCAGGAGGGCTCGTACCGACATGCCGGCGGCAGGGCTGGGGAGATCCAGCGCTTGTAGCCGCGCAGCAGGAACAGGAGCAGCCACTTCACGGTGAGTCCTGCCTCCGAGGGCTCCCAGGGCGGCGGTTCAGCCAGTCCCGGAGTTGGCCCAGCTCCCGATCGACATCCTGGAGCTTCAGGGTGGCGGCGCCGGGCCGAGCGATGATCACGAGGTCCCAGTTCTGCAGGAGACCGTGACGGTTGAGTCGGTACCACTCACGCAGCAGGCGCTTTACACGCGAGCGTTGCGGCGAATTCCCGACCTTCTTGCTGACCGTGAGCCCGACCCGTCCGTGATCCAGCTGTCCCGGGCCGCGGGCCCAGGCGATCATGAAATGAGCGGTTCGGAACGTGCGGGATCGCCGACGGTGCCGACGGTATTCGGCGGATCGACGGATCCGTAGGCCGCGGGGAAAGTCGAAGTCGCCCAGCGCTACTTCGTGGCGATGGTCGGCACCAGGAGCTTGCGCCCCTTCAGCCGACGGCGCGTGATGATCCGCCGTCCGTTCTTGGTGGACATGCGGGCACGGAAGCCGTGGGTCCGCTTCCGGGAGAGATTCGAGGGCTGGAAGGTGCGCTTCATCGTCAGCTCCGTGACCCGCGGAAATGGCCGGGTCCAAAGGGCGCGCAAAATAGAGGCTGTCCATGAGGCTGTCAAGACCACCGCCTCGCGCAGCGCGGCGCGCCCCACGGCTCCAGGATTTCCGCCTCCTTATATGACGCGCGTGCGAGCGCGCACGACACCTTGTGGGCCCATCGGTCCCCCCCGTGGATCGACGGGCTGGGATCGGCAGGGCGATCCCGGCTCGGGCAGAACCGGTGAGGGTCACTCCATTCGAGCCCTCCGGGCGAGCTGGTCCTGGTACCGAACAAATAGCGGACGCAAGTACCTGCCAACGACACCAGAAACGCTCGGAAGAACCGACCCCCTTCTTCCCATCAAGGATCCGGCCAACGCGACTTCGCGACGGAATTCGGCGCCACTCCCGGCGCACATTCCCACACGCCCAGAACGGCTCCACGCCTGTTGGAATCGCTCTACAGAGCCCGTTGCGGGGCTACAGGTCGCGGAGTAGCTTCAGAGTCCCGGCGGCCTCCGGGACGCAGCCACCAACGCCAAAGGAAATCATCGATGCTTCGTTCCACATGGGACGAGGTCTGCGCCAGGGTTCGTCGTGAAGAAGACCCCTTCTTCCACGATCCCTGGCTCAACCGCCTCTCATTCATCGCGTCAGACGAGGACAGGATCATCCTGGCCACGCCGAACCGGCTGTACGTCGAGTGGATCCAGGAGAACCTGGAGCCCCGGCTGCACGGGCACATCCACGCGATCGCGGACCGTCCCTACGCCATCGACTACCAGCTCGACGATGCGGCCGGCTCGGAGCGAAACGCCTTCCAGCCGGAGGCCGCCGCCCCCGCCAGCCTGTCCACCGGATCCCGGGACACCCACCTCAACGTGCGCCAGGTCTTCGCGACGTTCGTCGTCGGCAGCGGAAACCAGTTCGCCACCGCAGCCTGTCAGAACGTGTCCGACAACCCGGCGCGGAACTACAACCCGCTCTTCCTGTTCGGCGGGGTGGGGCTGGGCAAGACCCACCTCCTGAACGCCATCGGGAACCGGATCCGCCAGCGGGATCCCCGGGCCCGGATCCTGTACCTGTCCGCGAACGACTTCACCACCGAGCTCATCAACTGCATCCGGTTCAAGCGGATGGAGGAGTTTCGGGAGAAGTTCCGTCGGAACTGCGACGTCCTGCTCATGGACGACATCGAGTTCCTGGCGGGCAAGGATCGGACGCAGGAGGAGTTCTTCCACACGTTCGAGGCCCTGCACGGCAGCGGACGCCAGATCGTGGTCACCGCAGACCGCTACCCGAAGGACATCGGCGGTCTCGAGGAGCGCCTGCGCAGCCGGTTCGACTGGGGCCTGGTGGCGGACATCCAGCCGCCGGACACCGAGACCAAGGTCGCGATCCTGCGCCGCAAGGCGGACGACGAGGGCATCGCCCTGCCCAACGAGGTGGCGTTCTTCGTCGCCCGGCACGCCACTGGAAACGTACGGGAGCTCGAAGGCACCCTCACCCGCCTGCTCGCCATGAGCAGCTTCCACGCGGCTCCCCTGGACGTGGAGTTCGCCCGGCGCTCGCTGCAGGGCTATCTGCAGGTGGAGGAGCGCTCGACGAACATCGACACCATCCAGAGCGGCGTGGCCCGGTTCTTCGGGGTCAAGGTGCAGGACCTGAAGGGCCCACGGCGCACGCGCCAGATGGTCGTGCCCCGACAGATCGCGATGTACCTGGCGCGGCAGCACACCGGCCTGTCGCTCCCCGAGATCGGAAAACGCTTCGGAAACCGGGATCACACCACCGTCCTGCACGCCGTCAGGAAGGTGAAGGCGACCCGGACGAAGGACTCCGGCTACCGAACCCGCCTCGAGGGAGTGACTCGCTCTCTGGGGCTGCCCGTCGAATAGCCGCGACAACGAGTAGGATCCCGCCGGGAGCGTCGCTGGGAGCTCTCATGGCATTCGCACACCCTCGACCCCCTGTGTACAACCCGGTGGACATGCTGTTGAAAGGCCCGTGGACGACTTGTTAACGTTCGCACCCGCACGCGACCCGGCCGGTTGTCCCCGACAGAATCCACGGCACCTTCCCCCGACCGCACACAGGCATTCAATCAACACAGTCAGCGACTTAGAGCCCCTATCCACAGAAACAGGGCTCTCCAACAACAACAAGATCAATCAATAGAAGATCTCCTTTCTGAGATCGTGGTTCTCAGGAGCCATCGGGAGCGCGCAGCCTCATGGAATTCCGCATCGCCAAGGACGAGCTGATTCGAGCCCTCTCTCGCGTCCAGGGCATCGTCGAGAAGCGCTCGACGAATCCGATCATCGCCAACGTGCTGTTCGAGGTCTCGAGCGACGGCATGAAGGTCAGCGCGACGGACACCGAGGTGTCCCTGATCGGCCATTACGCCGTCGAGTGCATCCAGCCCGGCAGCCTGACCCTTGGCGCACGCCAGCTGTACGAGATCGCGCGGCTGGTCCCCACGGACAGCGTGTCGTTCCGGTTGCCCGCCGGCTCGTTTCTGATGGAGGTCAACTCCGGCAAGGCGCAGTTCAAGGTGCTCGGACTGCCGGCCGACGACTTCCCGCCGATCCTGCCCGCCGACGTGGACGTGGGCGACGGGCTGGAGATCGAAGCCGCGGACCTCAAGGCGATCATCGACAAGACCCTGTTCAGCATCTCGTCGGACGACACCCGGACCGGCCTGAACGGCGCCCACGCCGAGTCCATCGAGCTGCCCGGAGGCCGAACCCACCTGCGGTTCGTGTCCACCGACGGACACCGTCTGTCCCTGGCCGGCCGGCCCCTGACGGGCACCTGGACGGCGCAGCGCTCGGTGCTGCTGCCGAAGAAGGGCCTCGCGGAGCTCCGCAAGCTCGTGGATGTGGGCGATGGCCCCTGGCGCATCGTGCTGGGCGAGACCCAGGCGGTCTTCAACCGCGGCACCACCGCCTTCTCCATGCGTCTGCTGGAGGGGGACTTCCCGGACTACAAGCAGGTCGTGCCCGCGGGTTGGCAGCGGCGGATCCTGGTGGGTCGGGGGCACCTCGTCCAGGCTCTGCGCCGGGTCAGCATCCTCGCTTCGGAGAAGTCGCACCCCGTGCGCTTCCACATCACCGGCGGGACCCTGGTGATCACCGCCAAGCAGCCCGAGGCCGGCGAGGCCCGCGAGGAACTCGAGGCCACGGTCGAGGGCAGCGATCTCGAGATCGGCTTCAACGCCCGCTACTTCCTCGATGCGCTCGGTGAGATGACCACGGACGACGTGGCCATCGAGATCGGTGACTCGCTGTCGCCGTGCCTGGTCCGTCCCGGAGATGGGGACGCGGACGAGCTGTTCGTCGTGATGCCGATGCGGCTCGAGTAGGGCGCCCGGACTTCATCTGCGTCTGACCTCCCTGAGCCTGCGGGACTTCCGCAACATCGAGGGGCTGGATCTGGAGCTTCCGCCGGGGATCTCCGTGTTCTGGGGGGACAACGGCCAGGGCAAGACGAACCTGCTCGAGGCCGTCTACCTGCTCGCGACCCTCAAGAGCTTCCGGGGCGCGAAGAACAAGGAGCTGATCCGCTTCGAGCGGACCGGCGCAGGAAGCACCACGGCCGCGGCCACCTGCACCGTGATCAAGGGGCGTCTGCTGGCAGCGGACCTTCCCCGGGACTACCAGGTCACCGTGGACGGCACGGGCAAGCGGGTTCGGATCGACGGCAAGGACCCCCGCGGCCTCCCCCACTACTTCGAGGGCATCAAGGCGGTGGCGTTCGTCCCGTCGGACCTGCGCATGGTGGACGGCGGTCCGGAGCTGCGTCGCTCGTTCCTGGATCGCGCCTCGTTCACGCTGGATCCGACCTACCTGGAGCTGGCCCGGGACTACGCCGCGGCGCTCAAGCAAAAGAACGCCCTGCTCAGACAGGCCAAGAGCACGGGCCGCCCGCCGGATCGTGCGCTGATCGACGTCTGGAACGACAAGCTCATCGTGGCCGGGGTCTCGGTGGTGGTGCGGCGAGTCGCCTTCCTCAAGGCGTTCGCGCCGGTGTTCCGGGGGGTGCACGAGGGGATCACGGGCGCCGCCAAGGGACGGGCCGAGATCCGGTACCGGGGCCCGGTCAGCGCCGAGGCCGTCAACGGGGGCGAGGTGGGCATCGCCGCGGAGCTGCGTCGGAAGGTGGAGGGGGCCCTCGCCCAGGAGGTGCGGCGCGGCCACGCGACGGTCGGTCCCCACCGGGACGACTGGGAGCTGCGGGTGGGCGGAGAGCCGCTGCGCAGCTTCGGCAGCCAGGGGCAGGTGCGTTCGGCGGCGCTGGCGATGCGCATGGCCGTGATGGTCCTGACGAAGCAGGCCGCCGGGGTCTGCCCGCTGTTCCTGCTGGACGACGTCAGCTCGGAGCTCGACGCGAGCAGGAACCGCCAGCTGATGGAACGGTTGACGGAGCTTCAGGCCCAGGTGCTCGTGACCACCACCTCGCTGAGCAACCTCAAGCTCGCCGGGGCGGGGTATTCGGCCTTCCGGGTGTCGGACGGAAGGGTCGACCTCGACGTCTGAGCGGCCGAAGGACGCGCTCGCTAGCCTCCCGGTAGGGGGATACGGCCGCGCGGCCCAAAAGCTGGCCTTGTGGCATATCAGGCGGTACCCTGCGCCGTCTGCGGACCCCCTAGCGCGCGTACGCGCGCACACGCGAAAGCGACACGCTTCATGACCGAAGAGACCACGGGCACCGCCGCAGGCGGCCAGCCCCAGTACACCGGCGCGAACATCAAGGTCCTCGAAGGGCTCGAGGCCGTGCGCAAGCGCCCGGGGATGTACATCGGTGACACCCACAACACCGGGCTGCACCACCTGGTCTACGAGGTCGTCGACAACGCGATCGACGAGGCCCTGGCGGGCCACTGCACCACCATCAAGGTGGACATGCACGTCGATGGTTCGATCACCGTCGAGGACGATGGCCGCGGGATCCCGACGGACATGCACCCCACCGAGGGGATCCCCACGGTTCAGGTCGTCCTGACGAAGCTGCACGCCGGCGGCAAGTTCGACAACGACAGCTACAAGGTGTCCGGCGGTCTGCACGGCGTGGGCGTGTCCGTGGTGAACGCGCTGTCCGAGTTCCTGCGGGTGGAGGTGTTCCAGAAGGGCAAGTACTTCCACCAGGAGTACTCCAAGGGCGCACCCACGACGGCGTTTCGTGAGATGGGGGCCACCAACCGGCGCGGCACGAAGATCACCTTCAAGCCGGACTCCACGATCTTCGAGGTCACCGAGTACAGCTTCGGGATCCTGTCGGGGCGGCTGCGGGAGCTGGCCTTCCTCAACCGCGGCGTGCGGATCTGGATCCACGACGAGGCCACGGACCGGACCAACGACTTCAACTACGAGGGCGGCATCAAGTCCTTCGTGGAGTACCTGGTCGAGGCGAAGACGCCGATCCACCCCGAGGTCGTGTACCTGCACGGCGAGAAGGAGGGGATCGACTGCGAGATCGCCATGCAGTGGACCACCGCCTACCAGGAGACGCTGTACACCTTCGCGAACAACATCAACACCCGCGAGGGCGGCACGCACCTGTCCGGCTTCAAGGCGGCGCTCACGCGCACCATCAATGCCTGGGGCACCCAGGCCGGCCTCTTCAAGAAGATGAAGTCCACGCTGGCCGGCGAGGACATCCGGGAAGGCCTCGTCACCGTCATCTCCGTGAAGCTGCCGGAGCCCCAGTTCGAGGGGCAGACGAAGCAGAAGCTGGGCAACAGCAACGTCAAGGGGATCGTCGAGGCGATCATCAACGAGCAGCTGGGCTACTTCCTGGAGCTCAACCCGTCCGTGGGTCGGCAGGTGCTCGAGAAGGCGGTCGACGCCTCCCGCGCTCGCGAGGCTGCCCGCAAGGCCCGTGACCTCGCCCGGCGCAAGACGGTGCTCGACGGCGGCGGACTGCCCGGAAAGCTCGCGGACTGCCAGGAGAAGGATCCGGCGAAGTGCGAGATCTACCTGGTCGAGGGTGACTCCGCCGGTGGCTCCGCGAAGTCCGCCCGGGACCGCAAGTTCCAGGCGATCCTGCCCCTGCGCGGCAAGATCCTGAACGTGCAGAAGGCCCGGATCGACAAGATCCTCGGCAACAACGAGATCGTGACGATGATCACGGCCCTTGGCGCGGGCATCGGGGCGGGTGACTTCGACCTCGCCAAGCTCCGCTACCACCGCATCATCATCATGACCGACGCCGACGTGGACGGAGCCCACATCCGCACGCTGCTGCTGACGTTCTTCTGGCGGGAGATGAACGAGCTGGTGACCCGGGGTCACCTGTACATCGCCCAGCCGCCGCTGTTCAAGGCCAAGAAGGGCAAGCGGACGACCTACCTCAAGGACGAAGCGGCGCTCACCGAGCACCTGTTCCACGCCGAGGCGAAGAGCCTCACCGTGCGGGTCGGCGAGGGCGAGGGGCAGATCGAGCTGCAGGGAGAGCGGGTGCTGGACCTGCTCACCGCCATCCAGACGTTCCTGGAGATGCTCGAGAAGGTCTCGCGGCGGTTCGACATCCGCGTGGTGCACGCCTTCCTGGAGGCGTGGCCGGGGGACCGGGAGATCGTGCGCAGCCGCCCCCAGATGGAGATGCTGGTGGCGCAGGTCAAGACCCGCCTGGAGGTGCTGCATCGCCCGGACGATCTGCGGCTCACCCGGTTGGAGCTCGAGCACGACGACATGTACGACGCCTGGGAGATCCACTCGCGCACGCGCCAGAACGGCGTGGATCGCACGTCCCACCTGGGCTGGGAGTTCGTGACCTCCGCCGAGTTCCTGCAGGTCATGAAGCTGCTGACGGCCGTGCGGGCCTTTGGATCGGCGCCCTACACGCACGTTCCGGAGCGCGGCAACGAGGCGGTCTACGACACCGAGCGGGAGCTGTTCGCCCGGGTCGATGGGGACTCCCGCAAGGGCTACGACATCCAGCGCTACAAGGGCCTCGGCGAGATGAACCCCGACCAGCTCTGGGAGACCACGATGGATCCCACGAAGCGGACGCTGGTCCAGGTCAAGGTCGAGGACCTCGACTACGCCGAGAAGACATTCGACATGCTGATGGGCGACGAGGTGAAGCCTCGTCGGGACTTCATCGAGACCAACGCGCTCAACGTCCGAAACCTCGACGTCTGAGGGCCTGAATCGATGACGGGATTGACTGCCGCGAGCAAGATCCTCGGGACGGGGCACTACGTCCCGCCCACGGTGGTCACGAACGCCGATCTGGCGAAGCGCTTCGACACATCGGATGAGTGGATCCAACAGCGCTCGGGGATCAAGGAGCGGCGGTACTCGACCGAGGAGGATCCTACCTCCGTCATGGGGGCCAAGGCGCTGCGCGCCGCCTGCGCCGACGCGGGCATCGACGTCGCCGAGATCGACTGCATCGTGCTCGGCACCCTCAGCCCAGACTACGACTTCCCGGGCAGCGCGGTGCTCGTCCAGGATCTGCTCGGGCTGAACGGGATCGCCTGCATCGACGTGCGCAACCAGTGCACGGGCTTCCTGTACTCCCTCGCCATCGCCGACAGCTTCGTGCGGGCGGGGATGTTCAAGCGGGTGGCGGTCATCGGGTCCGAGGTGCACAGCACCGGCATCGACTTCAGCGACGAGGGCCGCGACGTGACCGTGCTGTTCGGTGATGGCGCGGCCGCGGCGGTGGTCGGTCCCACGGACGACCCCAACGTCGGGATGCTGACCCATTGCCTGCACGCCGACGGCTCGGGCGCGCAGCAGCTGTGGATCCCGAACCCGGGCAGCCGCAACTTCCCCCACCGCGCTCCCCAGACGATGTACGCCGACCGGTCGGTGTACCCGCAGATGAACGGGCGCGCGGTGTTCAAGTGGGCCTGCACGAAGCTGCCCGAGGTGATCAACGAGGCGCTCGAAAAGACCGGCTACACGCTGGACGACATCGATCTGCTCGTGCCCCACCAGGCCAATCGGCGCATCAACGAGATGGTCGCCAAGCAGCTCGGCTTTCCGCAGGACAAGGTCGTGCACAACATCGAGATGTACGGGAACACCACCGCAGCCTCGGTAGGGATTGCGCTGGACGAGGCGCGGCGCGATGGTCGGATCGTGGCCGGCTCGCTGGTGTGCCTGGCGGCGTTCGGCTCGGGCTTCACCTGGGCCGCCACCATCGTGCGGTTCTGAACCGCAGCCGGAGGATCCGCTGACTGAGGTCCCCCCCGTCGCCGCGAGCATCCGCTTCGGCAACAAGCGCGTCTTCTTCCTGAGCGGAAAAGGCGGCACCGGGAAGACTGCGGTCTCGGTAGGACTGGCCCGCGCGCTGGCCCGTCGAGGCAAGCGCTGCCTCATCGTGGAGATCGACGCGCCGCGCCCCAACCTGCCCGCCTACTTCGGTGGCGAGATCAGCGCGCAGCCCCGCAAGGTCGCCACGCGCATCGACGGCTGCAACGTGGACTTCTTCGCGGCGCTGCGGGCCTACGTGGAGTCGGTGGTGCCGGCGAAGCGGGTGGTGGGCCTGATCCTGCGCAACCGGGTGGTGAAGATCTTCCTCACCGCGACCCCCGGCGCCCGGGAGCTGGTGCTGCTGTCGCGGATCTGGGAGTTCAGCTGGGATCCCCGCTGGGACCACATCATCGTGGACCTGCCCGCCTCGGGCCACGCCCTGGCGCTCATGCGGTGCCCGTTCCTGGCCAAGCGCACCTTCGCCCGGGGCCCCCTGC
Source organism: uncultured Pseudomonadota bacterium (assembly GCA_937891735.1). Classification (GTDB taxonomy): domain Bacteria; phylum Myxococcota_A; class UBA796; order UBA9615; family UBA9615; genus JAGSHC01. Next base: position 39,871 of record CALAGR010000138.1, read on the forward strand.
GCAAGCGCGCGGACGAGATCATCGAGCGGTTCAGCGATCCCAACGTGGCCGGCCTGTACTTCTGCGCGCTGCCCGGCGAGATGCCGATCAACGAGACGCTGGAGACCCGCCAGATCCTGGTGGGGCTGGGCATGCCGCCCATCGGCGGCGCGTTCCTGAACCAGTTCCCCGACGAGTCCTTCGAGCACTCCCAGAAGGACCTGCTCACCGCTCTCGAAGACCTCGTTGAGGCCGAGGGCGGCGAGGGACCCAACGGCACGACCCGCGCGCCGATGCCCCCGACGGTGCGCGCCGCGGTCGAAGCGGCCGGCGAGACGCGACGAAACCAGGTCATCGCCAAGGACGGCCTGAAGCGGCTGCGCGCCGCCTTCGGGGACACGCTGGTGGGCAAGCTCCCGGTCCTGCCGGGCACTCACAGCCAGGTGGCGGACGCCGTCTCCCTCATCATCCTGGACTGGCTGTGAACGAGACCTTCGCCCTGCAGGCCGCAGCCCAGGCGGAGCTCCGGGCGGCGGTGCACGAGCGGCAGCTGGTGGTCTGCGTCGGCAGCGGCGGGGTGGGCAAGACGACCACCGCCGCGGCCCTTGGGATCCAGGCGGCGCTGGACGGCCGCCGGGTCATCGTCGTGACCATCGATCCGGCCAAGCGGCTCGCCAACTCGCTGGGACTCGAGGCCCTGGGCAACGACCAGCGGCAGATCGATCCGCAGCGCTTCCGGGACTTCGGGCTGGAGCCCAAGGGCACGCTGCACGCGATGATGCTCGACACGCGCGCCACCTTCGACGAGGTGATCAACCGCGTGTCGCCCGACGAGGCCACGCGGGACCGGGTGCTCGGCAACCGGATCTACAAGCACATCAGCGACACCCTGTCGGCCAGTCACGACTACATGGCGTCGGAGAAGCTGCACGACCTGTACAGCTCGAAGAAGTACGACCTGATCGTGCTCGACACGCCGCCCATGAAGAACGCCATCGACTTCCTGGAGGCGGGGGGTCAGCTCGCGCGGTTCCTGGACGACTCGATCATCAGCTGGTTCCTCAAGCCCCACGAAGGCGGACGCCGCATCGGCAGCTCGCTGATCTCGGGCACCGGCACGGTCGTGTATCGGCTGCTGGGGCGGGTGTTCGGCAACGACTTCATGGACGAGATCTCCGAGTTCTTCCTCGCCACGAAGGACCTGCTGGCGGGGTTCCGCGAGCGCGCCGAGACGGTCGGCCGTCTGCTGCACGACCGCACGCTGACGCGCTTCGTGGTGGTCTGCACGCCGCGCTCGGTGTCGATGGACGAGGCCCGGTACTTCCACAAGCAGCTGCTGGAGCGGCGCATGCCGGGAGGGCTGTTCATCGTCAACCAGGCGGGGCGCTACGCGGAGTGCGCTCCCGCGGCGGACGGCGATGGCCTGCAGTACCTCGGCCGGGCGGACCGGGACTGGATCGCCGAGGCGCTGGCGGGCACGGGCACGAGCAGCGCCCAGCGGCTCTTCATGGACATGCTGGACACGCACCTGGAGCGCAGCGTGGCGCTGGATCGGAACGATCTCGGTGCCATCCAGGGGCTGCGGGCGTTCGCCGGCAGCGGGGCCCAGGTTTGCGTGGTGCCGCGCCTGCCCAAGGACATCTACGACCTGGACGGGCTGCTCGCCATCGACCGACACCTCTTCGGAGGCGATCCGTAGCGTCCCTCGAGAACCCATCTTTCTGAAGAAAGGTCGGCCCTCACGCCGGCCTTTTTCCGTCTGGGGCCACGGGACTCCCGACCGGCGCGATCCCCGCGTCGCGGCAGGAGCCCCCTTGGCGGAATCATGGGACAGGTCGAACGAAACGAGACGAGCCGGACCGGGCGGGCGATCCGGACCGCGCAGGGCATGGCGTCGGCGCTCGTGATCCTGGGACTCATCGCAGCGAGCGCTCCCGCGGCGACAGCGGCGCCGGTGCCGCCCCCGGTGCGGTCAGCGGAGCCGGCCAGGCGTCTCCTCGAGGCGGTCGCGTCCCACATGCAGGACCCGGACTTCGACTCCCTGGGCGCCGCGCTGGCGGGAGCGGGGATGACCCGGCAGTGGTGGGACGAGCACGTCGACGTACGCCTGTACCGTCCGGCGGCCCTGAACCTGCCGGGCTGGGACTTCGACCTGCTGATGTTCCTGCAGCTCGAGGGGATCCGGGAGGGCGTGATCTGCGCGTTCGCGCTGCCGGATGTGGATCCCGCCGGCCCCCCGGCGATGGCGGCTGTCTCCGTGGATCAGCTCACCCGTTGCTCCGAGGCGTCCGCCAAGGAGGTCGCTTCGCCGCTGCCCGGCACGGTCCTGATCCTGGACAACGCCGGGCTCATGGACGCGCTGTGGCCCCTCGATCTGTCCCTGCCGAGCGCCGTGGACACCGGCATCGACCCGATCGGGCTGCGCAGCTACACCTGCTCCGACCTCCGTTGGAACAGCACCGGGAGCCGCGAGGCAGGGGCCCGGGCGGCGGCGGTGGCGGGCGGTGCGTCAGCGGAGGCGATCTCGACGACCCTGATCGGGCTCACCGACCGGTGGCTCGCGTCCGGAGACCTCGTGCCGCTGCAGGACCTCACGGGAGGGCTGGTGCCCGGCGCGCTCCTCGTCGGCGCGGCGGTGGGGGGCGCCTGGACGGGTCGGGCGGCGCACGCCGAGATCACCCAGGGCTGCGCGGGCTGCGCGGATCGGGCCGGACGCGGGGAGGTCTGCGAGGTCCGGGGCGACGAGTGCATGTGCGGCCCCCAGGCCCCTTGGATGGCCTCGGACGACTCGTCCAGCTGAGGGGCCGGGTCTCTACCTCTTGCCGATGAGGAGCGTCGCGCTGACCTGGCGTGGCGCTGCCTTCTCCTGCCGCAGGTCTTCGGGCACCTCGCCCCGCCACCGCGAATCGGCGTCCTCCTTGTTGCGCCACTCGACCCACCTGCGCAGGGCGCCTCGCCCGCGACTGGGGCGATGCAGGGCGAACAGGCCTTCGAGGCGGTCGAAGACCTCTCCTCCTTCGGCGGGTCGCCCGGCGGGATCCGGGGCCAGCAGGTCGCGGATGAGGGAGACGAGTTCCTCCGTCGAGTCCGCCGTCGGGTCGAGCTCGTAGCGCCGCTCCAGGGCCGCCCGCAGCACGCCCTCCCGCTGGTCGAAGGTGGTGGACAGCGCCGACTCCAGGGGCGAGCGGGCGGGCCACCCGCCGTGCAGCCGCACGTACGACTCCCCCGTCAGGAACTCGTAGGCGATGGTGCCCAGCGCGTACAGATCGGAGCGCCCGTCGAGGTTCTCCGCCCGCAGCTGCTCGGGGCTCATGTGCAGGGGCGTGCCCTTGGTCAGGCCGCTGTCCGTGTCCCGGCCCAGCCGCCGCTTCGCCCAGGCGATCCCGAAGTCGAGGATCTTGACGCGTCCCTCGTTGGTCACGTGGATGTTCGCGGGCTTCAGATCGCGGTGCACCAGGCCCACGTGGCGTCCCGCTTCGTCCTTGAGGCGGTGGGCGAAGTGCAGGCCGTCGGCCACCTCGCTCATGAACAGCAGGGGCGCCTCGATGGGCAGCGGGCGGGTCGCGTCTCGATCCCAACGCATGAGGCGGCGCAGGGACTGGCCGCGCACGAGCTCCAGCACGAGGAACCACGTGTCCCCCAGCGCTTCGTCGGACACGCGCCGGAAGTGGCGGGCCTGGACGATGTTGGGGTGCTGCACCTGGCTGAGGATCCGGGCCTCGTTGGCCAGGGACGCGACGTTGTCAGGATCCTGCTCGGCGCGCCCCGCGTCCAACACCTTGATCGCCACCTCCTGCTCGAAGCCCAGGCCTCCGTAGATCACCGCGCGGTACACGGCGCCGAGGGAGCCCACGCCGAGGAGCTCCAGGAAGCGATAGCCAGCGATGGTGCGAGGAAGTCGCATGGCTCGGCAGGATAGCGATGCCTCGCCTCGGGTGATCCGCGCGTCGATCTACGAGCTCCGGAAGAGCCTCCGATCACCCCGTGCGCGACCCCTGGGAGGGCCCCGTTTCGGGCCTGCCTCCAGCGCGGCGACGGGGCGGGGATTTCGCAGTAAATTTCTTCAATGAAATCAACAACTTAAGATGCTTGACCGGGTGATCGCAGGGGGGTACCATTCGCCGTCCCGAGGACGACTGGAAAATGCATGACCTCTACTGATTTCGCCTCCTCGGTCGTCGGCACGAACATCGAAGATGAGATGCGGTCCAGTTATCTGGACTACTCGATGTCCGTGATCGTCGGCCGGGCCCTGCCTTCAGCGCGCGACGGGCTCAAGCCCGTGCACCGCCGGATCCTGTACGCGATGTTCCGCGAGGGGTTGCTCCACAACCGGCGCTACAGCAAGTGCGCGGGCGTGGTCGGCGAAGTGCTCAAGAAGTACCACCCGCACGGTGACAGCGCGGTCTACGACGCCCTCGTCCGCATGGCCCAGCCCTGGAACCTGCGCTACCCGCTGGTGGACGGTCAGGGCAACTTCGGCTCCATCGACGGCGACTCGGCCGCCGCCTACCGGTACACCGAGTGCCGGATGACGCGGATGGCGGAGGATCTGCTCACCGACATCGACAAGGACACGGTCGACTTCACGCCGAACTACGACGGCACGACCTTCGAGCCCCTCGTCCTGCCGTCTCGCGTGCCGAACCTGCTCATCAATGGCGCCAGCGGCATCGCCGTCGGCATGGCCACGAACATCGCCCCGCACAACCTGGGCGAGGTCGTCGCAGGGACCATCGCCCTCATCGAGAACCCGGATCTGGATCCGGAGGAACTCCTGGAGATCATCCCGGGTCCCGACTTCCCGACGGGCGGCGTGATCTACGGAGCCTCCGGCTGCCGGGACGCGAGCCTCACCGGTCGCGGCCGCGTGATCATGCGCGGCGTCGCCGAGATCGAGCGGGACGAAAAGGGTGACGACAAGGCGATCATCATCACCGAGATCCCCTACCAGGTGAACAAGGCGCGCCTGGTCGAGAACATCGCGGCGCTGGTCCGGCACAAGAAGATCGACGGGATCCGCGACCTGCGGGACGAGTCGGACCGCACCGGCATGCGGGTGGTCATCGAGCTCAAGCGCGACGCCATCGGGCAGGTCGTCCTGAACCTGCTCTTCAAGCACACCGCGCTGCAGAGCACCTTCGGTGTCATCAACCTCGCGCTGGTGGATGGCCGTCCCGAGGTGATGGGGGTCAAGCGGCTCCTCCTGGAGTTCATCGCCCACCGCAAGGAGGTGACGATCCGGCGCTGCCGCTTCGAGCTGGCCCAGGCCGAGGCGCGGGCCCACGTCCTGGAGGGGTACCTCAAGGCGCTCGACCACATCGACGAGATCATCAAGATCATCCGGGCGTCGTCCGACGTCGAGATCGCGCGCGCCAGCTTGATGGACCGGTTCGAGTTCACCCATGTGCAGGCCCAGGCGATCCTGGACATGCGGCTGGCCCGGCTCACCGCCCTGGAGCGGGACAAGCTGGAGCTCGAGCTGGCGGAGATCAACCAGAAGATCGAGCGGCTGCGCAGCATCCTGGGCAGTGAGGCCCTGATCTTCCAGGAGATCCGGGGCGAGCTCGAGGCGATCCTGGAGCGCTACGGCGACGCGCGTCGCACCACGATCGTCGCGGCCTCGGCGGACCTGTCCATCGAGGACCTGATCGCGGACGAAGAGGTCGCGGTGACGCTGTCCAGCCTGGGCTACGTCAAGCGGACCCCGCTGCGCGAGTACGAAGCCCAGCGCCGCGGCGGCAAGGGCAAGAAGGGCATGAGCACCCGGGAGGAGGACTTCGTCCGGGACCTGTTCGTGGCGAGCACGCACGACAAGCTCATGGTGTTCACCAAGCAGGGCCAGGCGTTCCTGCTGCCGGTGTACGAGGTGCCCGAGGGTGGACGGGCGGCGCGCGGCCGACCGATCATCAACCTGGTGCCCATGGCCCCGGACGACGAGGCCGCAGGGGTCATCACGATCCGCGAGTTCGATGAGCGCTCGGTGTTGTTCGTGACCCGCATGGGCAAGATCAAGCGCACGAGCCTGGAGCGGTACAAGAACATCCGGAGCAGCGGGATCATCGCGTGCGGCCTCCAAGAGGGCGACGAGGTGCTCGCGACGCAGCTGGTGGGCGACTGGGAGAACGACTCGGTCCTGCTGAGCACCGCCCAGGGCTACTCGATCCACTTCAAGATCCACGACTTCAACGAGGCCACCGGCTACGACGACGGCGTTCGCGAGATGGGGCGTGGGGCGCGGGGCGTGCGCGGGATCTCGCTCAACGACGGGGATCGGGTCGTGGGCATGGAGCTCGTACCGGGCGATCTGCCGGAGCCCGAGATCAGCGAGTCCCGTCGGTTGGTCGATGGTCAGGCGCTGCTGACGATCGTCGAGAACGGCTTCGGAAAGCTGACCCCGGTCAGCGAGTACCGGACCCAGAGGCGCGGTGGCAAGGGCCTGATCGACATCAAGACGCGCACCCGGGACGGGGAGCGGCTCGTGGTCGGCGCGGCCCTGTGCGGGGTCCGCGACGAGGCGATGATCATCACCGACGGCGGCAAGCTCATCCGGATCCGCCTGCACGAGGTCAGCGTCATCGGCCGGAACACCGTGGGCGTCAAGCTCATCGACGTGGACGCGGACGAGACCGTGGTGGCGTTCCAGCGGGTCGGCGAGACCGAGGAAGAGGACGAGGACGAGGAGATCGACGAGGACGGCGAGGCCGTGGTCGATGCCGACGGCGAGGACGCCGAAGACGCCGAAGCGACGATCCAGGACGACGCTGACCGTCCTGCGGACGACGAAGCCGAGTAGCGGGCGGCGTGCGGGCTCTCGCTCTGGCGGTGCTCCTTCTGGGTCCGTGGAGCTGCTCGGACCCGGACGCAGACGCAGTGCGCGCCGCGGATCGGCTCTACCGCACCCAGAACTGGGAGGAGGCGGCGACGGCCTATGCGGCGCTGCCGGCCGGCTCGGGCGACTGGCGCGGTTACGGGGCCTGGCGCGCGGGGGTGATCTACCGCGATCCGCTGGGTGATCGGTCCCGCGCCAAGGAGCAGTTCTCGTCGTGCGCCAAGGAGTTCGAGGACGGCGATTGGGGCTACTCGTGCCTGGTGGAGCTGGGAGATCTCGCCCGGGACGGGGCGGATCCGCGGGCCTCCATCGACGCCTATCGCCGCGCGATCGAGCTGCGGCCGATGGGCCAGTGGACCGAGCATTGCCTCATGGAGTCGGGCAGGGCGTACGGCGCTCTGGGGGAGCACGAGCAGGCGCGGTCCGACTGGAGCGAGCTGCTGGCTCGGTTCTCGCGCTCCGCGCGGGCGCCGGAGGTGGAGCTGGCGATCGCCCGGAGCTGGGATCTGGAGGGCAACCCCAAGGAGGCGCGTCGCGCGTTCCGGACGCTCTACCGGAAGAACCCGAAGCACTCGATCGCCCCGCTGGCCATGTTCGGCGAGGCGGAGGCGCTGGAGCAGCTGGGGGAGCTGGACGAGGCGCTGGCGCTGTACGAGCGGGTGCGCGCGGCCCATCCCAACCCCCGCGCTGTGGACTTGAAGATCGAATCGATCCGTGACCGCCAGGAACGGCGGGACGTCGAAAACCACGCCAGCGAAGTGCCCGACAGCGGGCACCTCTACCGGAGATGACGCCATGACCGATAGCTCTGCCGCACAGACCACCTGGGAGCGAAACCCGCGCAGCGTCGCCTTGATGGAGCGGGCGCAGCAGCGGATCCCCGGCGGTGTGAACTCGCCGGTCCGCGCCTTCTCGAGCGTCGGCGGCAAGCCGCTGTTCCTGGTCAAGGGCGAGGGGTGCCGGGTGCAGGACGCAGACGGCCACTGGTACATCGACTATGTGGGGAGCTGGGGGCCGCTGATCCTCGGCCACGCCCAGGCCCAGGTGAACGCCGCCGTGGCCGCCGCCCTCACCTCCGGGACGTCCTTCGGGGCGTGCACGGAGCGCGAGATCCAGTTCGCCGAGACGGTCTGCAGCCGGGTCCCGGGCTGCGACATGGTGCGCATGGTGAGCAGCGGCACGGAGGCGTGCATGAGCGCGATCCGGCTGGCGCGCGGGGCCACTGGCCGGGACCTGATCATCAAGTTCGACGGCTGCTACCACGGGCACAGCGACGGTTTGCTGGTGGCGGCGGGCAGCGGCGCCGAGACGCTCGGCGTGCCCGACTCGCCCGGCGTGCCGGCGGCCATCGCCAACCTCACGCTGTCGCTGCCCTACAACGACCTCGGCGCGGTGCGGGCGGCGTTCGCGGCCCACGACGGTCAGATCGCGGCGGTGATCCTCGAGGCGGTGGCCGGCAACATGGGCTGCGTGCCGCCGGACCCAGGCTTCCTGCAGGGCCTGCGCGACGTGTGCACCGCGGACGGCGCGGTGCTGATCGTGGACGAGGTGATGACGGGCTTCCGGGTGGCGCGGGGCGGCGCGCAGGAGCGGTTCGGCATCACGGGCGACCTGGTCTGCCTGGGCAAGGTGATCGGCGGAGGGCTGCCCGCGGCGGCCTACGGCGGGCGGCGCGACCTGATGAGCCGCATGGCCCCGACGGGCCCGGTGTACCAGGCCGGCACGTTGAGCGGGAACCCGCTGGCGGTGGCGGCGGGGCAGACGATGCTCGACCTGTTGGATGCGGATGGCGTGTACGAGGGGTTGGAGCGCGCGGGGGCCCGGTTGGAGGCGGGCATCGCGGCGGCGATCGCCAAGACCGGCGGCGGGGCCCGGGTGCAGCGCGTGGGCGCGATGATGGGGGTGTACTTCCGCGATGCGCCGGTGCGGAACCTCGACGACGCGCGCACCTGCGACGTCGCGCGGTTCGGGCGCGTGTTCCACGAGCTGCTGGCGCGGGGCGTGTACATCGCGCCGTCGGCGTACGAGGCCGGCTTCATCGGAGCGGCCCACGACGACGCCGCCATCGACGAGACGATCACGGCGTGGGAGGGCGCCCTGGCAGCGAGCTGACGCGGGCCCCATGCTCGGGGCCTGGGAGGGGACGGTGATGCGGGGGATCTTCGAGGCTGGAGTGCTCGGGCTGGTGGTGGGGGCGGCGACGCCGAGCGCTGCAAGCGGGGACCTGAACAAGTGGTGTGTCGACGCGACGGTCTCAGGCATCGTGCCCGGCTGCGGGATCCCAAGGCCATGCGACAACGCCACGCCATTCGCGAGCATCGCGGAGGCCCTCGGTGCTGCTGCGGCTGCCCCCGATGTCTCTCCTGGCGTCCGTCCAGCGCTTCAGGAGATCTGCGTCGCCACGCCGGGGCTGCACACCGAGGACATCACGCTGGACAACACCTCCGGGGTCTACGGAGGCACCGTCAACGTGGTCTTCGAGCAGGACGTGGCTCCCACCTGGTGTCCGAGCGCCGACGGAGTCACCCTCACGGGCGACGGTTCGTCGTCGGTCGTCGGCCTGTTGAACCTGTGGTTCGACTCGGCTCTCTGTCCTGCCTCGGTGGGCGGTCCATTGGTGAGCGTTCGGGACGCGTTGCTCTCGGGCGGAAACGTCCGCGCCATCGGGGGCACCGGTCCATTCCTCGTGCAGACAGGGTTCGGCGGCACGTCCCTCACCAAGCTTCGAGTCGAGGGGAGGGCGGGTGTCGCCATCCAGGCAGAGGCCGGTGTGTTCCTCACGGCGAGCGAGATCTCCGCGATCCAGCCGCCATCAGGGGAGGCCGTGGTCACCGCCCGGCTTCTCGACTTCTGGGATTCGGCGATCTTCGGGAGTGTCACCTCGGGCGGAGCACCGCTGGTCGAGGCTGAGGGTGGCCTGTTTCGCTCATCCGTGATCGCCGGGAACGTGGCGCTCGATGGTGCCCCGTTGATGCGCTTCCAGCGCCCCGCTGCGGGCGGCGAGGACCGCCTCTCGATCCGGTCGACCGTGATCTCCCGAAACGCGCTGGTGGCCGTCGGCGGCTCGGCGACGCCGGTCGGCGTCCAGGGGCCGAGAGCGCCAGATCCGGGACACATCACCAACTTCTGCCTGCCGGAGGCGTCGGACAATCTCGCTTTCGGGGGCCGCGCGACGCCCCAATACTCCGGGGACATGTCCTCGGCTGCGCTCATCGCCTTCGACGGGGGAAGCGCGGTGTCGCCATTCGATCTGGACCTGATGGGGAACGTGATCGTGGACAACGATCTGAGCGACTCGTCAGCGCTCGTCCGCGCGGGCGGCTCCGGGTACGCGCTCACGCTTCACCTGATCCACAACACGGTGACAGTCAGCGATGAAGCGGTCGTCGAGTACCTGGGGGCGTCCACCGGAGTCCGGCTCGTCAGCGCGAAGAACCTGTTCCTGGGGCCGCCGCGGCTCGGGGTGATGGGGCCGAGTCCCCGTTTCGAGATGACGATGGACGAGTCTTCCGGCGGTGTCGCCGCGTGGAGCGGCGCGGTCTCCACCCAGGGTGGCCTCGCGGGTCCCGAGCCGACGGCCGTTGACTGGTCCCTCGGGACTTCGTTCAGGCCCTCGTCCGAGCTCGAGGCCTTGGACGGCTGCCTGCGCGCGCGGCTGCTGTGCCCAGAGCTCACCTGTCCGACGACGGTCAACCTCAGAGAACAGCTCTGTGCTCTCGATGCAGCATCCGCCTACGTTCCGTCGTCGGCCGCCGTGTCTCAGGGTCCCGCCTGGCCATGGGCGACGGACTACTTTGACAGCCGAGCGACCGGGGATCCCTACAACACCCCCGGCGCCTCCGGGTGGTTCTGCGAGGAGCGGGAGCCTCCCTTCGACCGCGACGGGGTCGTGGGCGACGGAGACGGTTGGACGACCCTCGTGGACTGCGACAACGAAGCCGTGAGCACTCCGTCGGTGCCGGGCGCGGACGGGTTCAACAGCGAAGACTGTTGGGACGTCACAGACGACTGCTACGAGTGCCCGCAGGGGAGCAACCTCATCGATCCCCCGCTCGGGGACGACGACGACTCGGGTGACGATGACGACGACGACGACGACGATTCGTCATCCGGCTCCGACGACGACGACTCCTCTGAGGCCGACGACGACCCGGCCCTGCCGACGGCCCCGACCGGCTGTCAGAAGGGAACGGGGTGCGGTGCGCCGATTTCTGTCGGCTTCCTCTTCGTGGCTCCCCTCCTCCGTCGGCGTCGCTACCGCCCGGCCTCGTCAAGCGCCCCTTCGCGGTAGCCGGTCGCGTCCCCCGGCTCGAGCCTGGACAGGACCCCCTCGACCTGTTCGAGATCGCGGTTGCACACCACCCAGAGCGCTCGACCGACCGAGACCCGATCCAGGGCCGGGTTCGCCGCCATCTCCGATTCGAGTGCTCGGGCCAGTGGCTCATCGGCGCAACGGGCTCCGCAGCGGTCTTCGTCGTACCCACCAAGCGCGAAGTCCAACCGGCGGGCGAACTGCTGCCTGCAATCCCCCAGGCGGGTCACCAGGCCCATGTCCTTGGCGGCTCGACCCTCGTCCACGATGCGATTCCAGAAGGGCAGCTCGTCGATGTCCAGGGAGTCCAGTCGGAGTTCGCGCGCCAGCCGTGCCCCGTCGTAGGGAGTCTGGCTCCACGTTGAGGGGGAGATCGCTCGGAGGCCATCAGCGATCCCGAACGCCAGCAGGAGCGCCCCACAGAGCCCTGCCGCCAGATGCACGGGTCGTTTCGGGCTGAGCCCCGCGACGGTCAAGGCCAGCAGCGAGGCATAGAACGCCTGGAGCAGGTACTCGGGCTTGGCCTGGCCGGAGATGACCGGGGCGGCAGCCCCGAGGGCGGCCCACACGACGGCGAAGCGGGCCACGCGCCGCAGAGGTCCGGCGTCCCCGAGTGCGACGCCCGCGCACAGAAGCACGGACCCGAGCGAGAGCAGCCGCGCCACGCTCTGAAGTCCTGGGGCTCCTCGCGGTGCGGCGGGCCAGGACGACCGCGCGAGGCGCTCGATCCCACCGAGGATCGCCTGGGGGTCGGCGGAGAGCGCCGGAAGCGCGACGTCCGTGACGTCCCCAGCACCGGATCGCGCCAGCAGGGTCGCGAGGAACCCCACCCCGAGCCCGAGCAGGACCACTGCAATCGACCGGACTCGTACGGAGGGAGAGCCCTCCAGGAGCACGACGACGCCGAACGCCAGGACCGCGGCGAGATTCAGTCGGTACAGGAAGAACCCGGCCGCGACCACGCACGTGAGGCCGATGAGCCGGCGGAGGTGCGCGCCTGGGGTGCGGCTCGCGGCCAGCGCGAGGAGCCACGGAACGGCCAGGAACTCGGTGTGGTTGCCGTAGGGCATCGACTGGAACGCGACGGCGAAGAACGGTGGGAAGACGATCAGCGAGATGGCGGCGAGCGCGCCCCGCCCTCGACCGAGCCCAAAGCCCAGGTGGGCGGCGAGCACCAACAGGAGCGCCTCGAACCCCAGTCCGACAGCGTGGAGCGCGATGGTGGTCGGGCCAAACAGGAGGCTCGCGGGGACGGCGAGAAGGGAGATCAGGAGCGTGCCCTGAGCGTGATCGCCGTAGGCATAGAAGGCGTAGAAGTCGCTGACCGAACCAGGCCAGACGTCGCGCCCTGAGGCGAGATCGGCCGCGAGGTTCGCGAACTGGGCGAACTCGGGCGAGTACAAGAGCGGGGCGAGGGTGCGGAGCTGCAGCGTCCGGACGGCCACCAGCAGGACCACCCCGGCGGCGATCCACAGGAACTCCTGCCTGCGTCGCAGCCTGACCTCGTTCTCTGGCGTCATCGGCATCACGATACTGCTGCGCTCGCCCATCGGCCTGCGGCGGCGCCGGACTACAGCGCGATCCGCATCCGCCTGACCGCCTCGACCAGCTCCTCCTCGTTCAGGGCGGCGTAACCCAGGCGCAGGTGCCGCGGGTCCTGACCCCGGAAGTGCAGCTCGCTGCCGATGCGGAAGACCACCCCGCGCTCCTCACATCGACGGTGCCACGCTGCGATGTCGATCGTGTCGTCGAGCACGCGCACCCAGAAGGCCAGCCCGCCGGGGGGCGGACTTGGCAGCAGCACGTCCCCCAGCTGGTCCGTCAGCGTCTCGGCGAGGGCCTGACGCCGTCCGCGGTACACCCGCCGGACCCGGCTGATGTGCCGGAGCACCGTGCCGTCGGCCAGCAGCTCCGCCATCGCCGCTTCGCTGATCTGGTCGCCCTGCCGGTCCACGACTCGCCGCACCCGCGCGATCGCCTCGATCACCGGCTGCGACGCGACCACGTAGCCCAGGCGCAGCCCCGGCGCGAGCACCTTGCTCATCGTTCCGACGTACACCACCACCCCCGCGCGGTCCGCCGCCGCCAGGGGCCGCACGGGCTGCCCCTCGAAGTGGAACTCGTTGTCGTAGTCGTCCTCGATCACCGCGAACCGGTGCTCCGTCGCCAGCCTCAGCAGGTGGGCCCGTCGGCCCGGTCCCAGCGCGGTCATGGTCGGATACTGGTGATGCGGCGTGACGTAGATCGCCCGGGGCGCACCGTGCTGTTCGATCCACCGCTCGACCGCCGCCACGCTCAGGCCGCCTTCGTCCACGGGCATGGGGACCACCGTCGCCCCTGTCGATCCGAGCGCCGCCCACGCCGGCGGGAACCCCATTTCCTCGACCAGCACCGTGTCGCCTCGCCGCACCAGCGCCTGCGCCGTGAGGAACAAGGCGTGCTGGGCCCCGCGGGTGACCACGATGCCCTCCTCGTCGGCGGCCAGTCCGCGCCGCGCCGCGAGCATCGCCGTGAGCTCCCGCCGCAACCTCTGCAGCCCGCGCGGATCGCCGTACGCCAGCACCTCCCGGGCCCGCCGAGGCGACGCCAGCACCCGCCGCCACGCCCGCCCCAGCAGATCGCCGGGCACGAGCCGCAGGTCCGGCTTGCCCGCCTCCAGCTCCAGCGCTCCTGCCGGCACGTCGCCGTAGCTGCCCACGAACGGAGGCAGGTCCACCGAAAAGCCCGCCTCGCCGGCCACTCGCGTCACCGCGGCTGTCGCGGGAAGCGGGGGCAGATCCGCCGTGACGAACGTGCCGCTGGAGGGCCGGGTGGCGATCCACCCCTGCGCCTCCAGCTCCTGCCACGCCGCGAGCACGGTGTTTCGATGCACGCCCAGGCTCTTCGCCACCGCGCGCGTGCCCGGAAGGCGGTCGCCCCGACGCAGCACGCCGGTCCTGACGTCCTCCTGGACGGCGCCCGCGATGTGCAGATAGACGGCGCCCTCAGTGGGCCGCTCCAGGTGGATCCTCGGTGTCCAGGCCATGAATCCGGACTAGCACAGTTTGGTGAGCTGGATCTTCTTGACGATCCGGATCCGTTTCACCATGCGTCCATGATCACCATCTCCACCCACTCTCCCGCGACCGCTCACCCCCTCCTTCGGCCCCACCTGCAGGCGCTCGCGCAGGAGGTCGAGGCCCTCGTCAGCGATGTGTACTGGAACCGGACCCACGAGCCGGGCCGCATGGCCGCCGCCCACCTCGGCTCCAGCGCCTGGGTCCTCGCCCACGAGCGCGACCGCATCGTCGGCACCGCCCGAGCGATCAGCGACGGAGCCAAGTGTGCGTGGGTCTACGACGTCGTCGTGGCGGAGCATCTGCGCGGCGAGGGCGTCGGCACCCGGCTCATGAGCGCCCTGCTGGCCCACGACACAATGACGGGCGTGCGCTGGGTGCACCTGTCCACGCGCGACGCCGATCCCTTCTACGCGCGCCTGGGCTTCGGCCTCAGCGAGGAGGTGTGCCGGGTCCCCTGGCGCCGCGTCGCCATGAGCCTGGACCGGGGCCGGGTACCCTTTGCGGCGTGGGACGATCCTGGCCGCTCGCCGCTTGCCTCCTGAGCCTGCTGGTCTCGCCGGTCCTGGCCAACGAGACGGTCGGCCTGCTCAACCAGCCGAGCCTGCCACCGGTGGAGCGCCAGGCCCTCGTCTCCGACCTGTGCGATGCCGAGGCCGCCCCGGTGGCGCTGATCGAGGAACTCGCCCTGGATCCCTCCTCCCTCCGCGAAGCGCGCATCAGCGCCGCCCGGATCGCCGCCTGCCATGACGATCCCGCGCTCGTGCCGGTGCTCTGGCAGGCGTTCCTGGAGAGCAAGCTCGACGTCGCCATCCACGATCCCGACATCTTCGAGCGGCACCTGCGCACGCTCCAGCGCCTTCCCCGAGAGCAGGTCGACGCGGCCCTCCTCGCCGCCGATCCGGACCCCATCGTCGACCTCGCCTGGAACCACCTGCTCGGCACCTGGCTGTCGCCCATCGCGGAGCAGGCGGGCGAGGCCGAGGCCGTACTGGCACGCCAGGATCCCCAGGCCCGGGCCCGCGCCGCGGACGTCGTGCGCGCGTGGATCGTCGAGCTCCTGCAGGACCCCGATGGCCTCGTGCGCCTGCAGACGGACAGCGGCGATGCGGCCTTCGATCTGCTCGACCGCGTGGCCGCCGTGCTGGTCGCCGAGCTGATCCGGGCCGGCTCGGACGCCGAGGTGCGCATGGCCCTGGAGCTGATCCGGCAGCGCGTGCCCAACGGTCCGCGGATCCGGGATGCCATCCAGGCCCGCCTCCAGGTCACCACCGATCCCGCGCTCCCCGCGCTCGCCGCCGACCTGCCGGAGCTGCCGGCGTTCCGCCTGCGCCGGGGCGCGATGCTGTACCCCGTGCAGGCGCCGATCCGGGTGCCGCCGCCGGGTCGGTCCTTCGCGGTGGACGCGCGCGCCGAGGCCAGCCCCGAGGCGACGGTCCGGCTGCCCTTGTTTGCCCTGCTCGGGGCCATGGCCGTCCTGTCCCTCGGGCTGTGGCTGCTGCTGCTGCGCCTGCTGCCTTCCCGTCGGAGCCTGCTGTTTCGCCTGGGCGCCCTCGCGCTGGCGCCGCTGGGTCTGCTGGTGTTGGAGGGCCTGCTCGCGCTGCTCGGATACCACCCGCTGATCGCCCAGCGCCCCAGCTTCGATCCGACCCGGGCGCCCCGCCTCATCAGCGAGCAGGTCGACCTCGACGACGGCGATCCGGCGGTGCGCATCACGGACCCGGAGGCCCGCTACGCGCTCTTCTCCTCCCGCGCCCGGCGCCCGCGCGTGGTGACGTTCGGGGGCTCGTCGGCGCACGGAACCCACTACCTCGCCGAGGAGACGTTCTCGTCCCTGCTGCAGGAGCGGATCCCCGGGGTGGAGGTCATCAACGCGGGGCTTGGCGGCGTGCTGTCCGACCAGGTCGCCTTCCTCGCCTTCGAGGCGCTGGACCGCTGGGACCCGGACCTGCTGATCCTGTACCTGGGCAACAACGACCTGGAGCACCTGCATCGGCAGGTCGCCTTCCGGGCGTTCGATGCGGACAACCTGTACGCCCGCTACATCGTCGATCGCCTGCGCGTCGCGCGCCTGCTGCGCGCTGCCCTCCCCCGGCCCGCGCTGGACCGAGCCGCCGACGCAGGCGAGGACGCAGCGATGTTGTCCCCCATGGACGACGACCCCGCCGGGCGTCCGGCCGTGGCGCGGCTCGCCCGGTGGAGTGCCACGTGGAACGTCGTGCGCGTCGCCTCCCGGGCCAGGGCCCAGGGGGTGCAGGTGCTGTTGGTGGTGCAGGGGCAGAACGGCGAGGCCTGTCCGCTGCTGCCCGAGCAGATCACGCCGGACTGCTTCCCCCAGGAGCTGCGCAGGATCGCCGTGGACGCGGCGGCCGTCACCGACTCGGTCGTGGTGGATGGGGCCGGCGCCCTGCGCGCCCACGCGGCCGGGGACTGGGGTGATGCGCCCACCGGCGCCGAGGGGATCGCCGGCTACCCCTACTACTGGGACACCGTGCACCCCACGCGGCTGGGCCACGCCGTGTTGGCCGCGGCCATCGCCCCCGAAGTGGCGCGCCTCCTGGGCCTGAGCCCTGGGAGCCCCGAGCCGTCGCCCTGACTAGCCGCGCCGGGTGGCGTGTCCGGCGAGCACGTC
The DNA here is from genome assembly GCA_937891735.1 of uncultured Pseudomonadota bacterium. Lineage (GTDB taxonomy): Bacteria > Myxococcota_A > UBA796 > UBA9615 > UBA9615 > JAGSHC01. The sequence continues at coordinate 56,682 of CALAGR010000138.1, forward strand.
GGTGATGCAGCAGGTCAGCTTCTTGGCGTAGGGCACGTGCAGGAACTCGTTGGGTCCGTGCGCGTTGCTGTTCGGCCCGAGCACGCCCGTCACCACGAACTGCGCGTCGGGGAACTTCGCGTTGAGCATGCCCATGAAGGGGATGGAGCCGCCCTCGCCCATGTGCAGGCAGGGCTTGCCGTAGTAGGTGATCGAGGCCTCGTCCAGCGTCTGCTCCAGCCACGGGGCCAGGGGCGGGGCGTTCCACCCGCCCGCCACATCGCTAAAGTCGCCGATGACCTGTGCGTTGTAGGGGATGTCGTCCCGGAACAGCGCGGTCAGCACCTCGCCCGCGGCCTCGCCGCTCACGGTGGGCGGCAGGCGCAGCGACAGCTTCAGCTTCGTGTGGGGCCGCAGCACGCTGCCGGCGTCGCTCGTGGAGGGCACGCCGTCGATGCCGGTGATGGACAGCGCAGGGCGCCAGGTGCGGTTGAGCACGCACTCCGTCGGATCCTCGCTGGTGGGCTGCATTTCCCCGGCCCAGGGGAAGCGCTGGTGCACCGCTGCGCCCAGGGTCTCGCCCGCGCGCGCCGCCTGGCGCCGCCGGTCTTCGGGGATCTCGGCCCACAGGGCCTCGGGCAGGATCCGTCCCGTGTCCGGATCCTCCAGCCGGGACAGGAGGTTTCGCGCGATCCGGAAGCTGCTCGCCACCACGCCGGATGCGTCGCCGCTGTGCACGCCCTGGGTGAGCACGTTCACGTCCAGCGTGCCGCCGAGGATCCCGCGCAGCGAGGTCGTCGACCACATCTGCTCGAAGTTGCCGGCGCCGCTGTCCAGACACACCACCAGATCCGGGGTGCCGATAACGTCCTTGAAGTGGTCCACGTACGCCGGCAGATCCGGCGAGCCGGACTCCTCGCAGAACTCGATCATCACCACGATCCGCGAACGGGCCACGCCCTGCTCCGCGAGGGCGAGCAGCGAGCACACCGAAGCGAACAGGGCGTACCCGTCGTCGGCGCCGCCACGGCCGTACAGCTTGCCGTCCTCGTACTTGGGCTTCCAGGGGCCCAGATCCTCGCGCCAGCCGGTCATCTCGGGCTGCTTGTCGAGGTGTCCGTACATCAACACCGTGCCCTCGACCCCGCCCACGGCCGGCACGTCGAGCAGGATCAAGGGCGTGCGCCCCGGCAGTCGCCCCACCTCCACCTGCATTCCGGCGACCGGGTGGGCCCGCAGCCACGCCAGGGCCAGCTGCAGCGCAGCCTCCATGTGGCCGTTCGCCTCCCAGTTCGCGTCGTACGCGGGGGACTTGTTGGGGATGCGGATGTAGTCGGTGATCGTCGGGACGATGTGCTCGTCCCAGAAGGCTCCGACGAAGGCGGCGGTGGCTGTGGGATCGGTCATGACCGCGGAGTGTATAGGCCGAGCGCGATGGTAGTCTCGCCGCCTCCGGGGAGGCGACATGACGAACGAAGACGAACAGACCCTGCTCGAGAAGCTGGTCGCCGCAAGCGGCGATCCGGAGAACATCCCGTCCGCCGTGATGCAGGCCTACCGGGCCGGTCGCATGGACGCCGCGCGCAGTCTCCTGCTCAAGCACAGCAAGAACGAGCGAAACGGCGTGCGCAAGGCGTTTCAGGAGCAGGTCCTGCGCGAGCTGCGCTACTGGGTCAAGCCGGCGAAGGCGCCCACGATGTACACGCTCAACGGTGTGGGCTCGATGCTGTACGGCAGCTATCAGAAGGGCGAAGACGGCCTGCACATCGCCACGCTGTGGTTCACGATCCTGTTCGTCCCGTTCTTCCCGATCAGCGCCTACCTGTGCGCGAAGGCGGAAGAGGGCGGGTACTACTTCTTCGGCAAGGCGCCGCTTCCCCCCGTCGCTCGCTTCATGCGCGGCCTCGTGGGCGCAGGCGTCCTGGGCTCGATCCTGGTCGCGCTGTTCGGCTCGTTCATGGCGACCACCCGGACCGACGTCATCGCCTACAACGGCTTCGACGTGGACATCGAGGTGGCCGTCGGGGAGGACACCGCGACCCTGCCGCCGCACAGCGATCACACGTTCCGGCGCGTGCCCGCCGAGGCGTTGATGGTCAGCGCGAGCGCGAACGGCAAGGAGATCGAGGCGCTGGAGGCCGACCTGAACGGGACCAGCGGCGACACCGTGCTCTACAACGTGGGCAGCCGGGGCGTGCACGAGAAGCTCTGGGTGCGGTACGGCGCTGGCGATCCGCCGGACGGCGACCTGATCAGCGGTGGACCCATCATCGTGCTCGACGAGATCGACTACCCCTTCACCGAAGCGCCCGAAGAGAAGCAGGTCGTCGAAGGGGGCACGATCGACAACACGGTGCTCGAGTCCCTCGATGAGGAGATCCCGGTCGTCAGCCTGCTGATGCTGCTCATCGAAGAGGACCGCCGCGACGATGGTCTGGCGATGATGGCCTCGGAGCTCAAGGTGAATCCGGACGCGGCCTTGTACGCTGGCTGGGTCACGGACATGGCCCTGGGCGGCGACGCGCAGGCCGGCAAGGAGTGGCTCCGGCCGATCCTCGACACGCAGCCCGACTCCCTGGATCTGCACCGCGCCTGGCAGGAGCTGCACACCCCCGCCGAGCAGGAGGCCCTGCAGAGCGAGTACCGCGCGCGCATGGAGGCCGCGCCCGGGTCCGCGGACGCGATCTACCTGTTCGCCCGCCTGCTCGACGCCCGCAAGCCCGACACGCTGGCGCTCCTGGAGAAGGCCGTCGCGTTGGACGCCCAGCACGCCCGCGCGTGGGGGGCGCTCGGCTGGAACCGCGCCATCGCTGGCGACTACCCCGGCGCGCTGGCCGCGTACCACACCCAGGTCGAGCTGAGCCCCGACGAGTTCACGGGGATCCAGGGGGAGCTCGTGCGCTTGACCGGTCTGAACGGCGCCTCCCTGGACGAGCAGCTGGCGGTCGCCGACCAGGGCATGGACGAAGGTGAGCCCTCCTGGCTCGGCACGCACATGCGGATCGCCGCGCGCCCCTCCAAGGCCGACCAGCTCATCGAGGACTGGGTCGCCGGGGACGAGGTGGACGTGTACGTGCTGGCCGACATGATGATCACCGCGGGTCGCCTGGACACGGCCCGGGAGTACATCGCCGGCTCCGAGGATCGGCTCTCCGTCGACAACCTCGCCCTCCAGGTGCCGCTGCGGCTGGCGGTCAGCGATGGCGCCACAGACGCGGACCGGGCGTTGGTCTCGGCGATCCTCTCGGGCGACGAGCTGCCGTCGATGAGCGAGGAATTTCAGCTCCTGGCGCTGTCCTTCGCGCGCAAGAACGGCCTCGATGCGGCCGGGGCCATCGAAGCGCAGCTCCAGTCGAGCGACCTCGTGACCGTCATCCCGTCGCTGGCAGGGGGCGTGGACGTGCAGGCCACCGACGACGCCCTCGGGGCGCTCGGGTTGCGCCAGCATGCGGCGGCCGCTGGGGCCATCGCCTACTCCTCGACGGGAGCGGCGCGTGACCGGTGGCGGGCCCAGGCGCGCAAGCTGGGCACCGCGGACGAGCTGCCGTCCTGGAGGTAGCTCAGCCCCGGGTGGAGGCGCCGCTCCGGCGCAGCACGAGGGGGTACTCCACGTCGGCGACGGAGCCGGCGGGCTCGACGTTCCAGTTCAGCGTCAGGAGGCCGTCCAGGGCCGAGTCCTGCTCGAGCGCGCGCTCGTAGCACGCCCTGACCCGCGGCATCTGGCGCCGGATCGCGGTGAGCACCGCGTCGGGCTTGAGCTCGCGACGGGGCACGCGGGCCTCCTTGCTGCGGGACGGGCTGGCCATCGAGGTAGCCTTGGGGGGCGCTGCGGGCGGCTTCGGCAGGGGTCTGGGCGGGGCCGCCTGACCAGGGCAGCACCCCGCGGCGAGCAGGGTGACGGCGAGGGGGAAGGCGAAGACAATGCGGTTGCTCATGACGATCTCCAGGGCGGTTGCCTCCTCTCATCGCAAGCCGCGTGCCAGCCACCTCCCATGGGGGCGAGCATGCCGTCAGGCACTGGCTGATCGGCACACGTTCGTGCGGGCCGGGGCCGGCTTCGTGTGGTTGCTCGGACGTTCACGGACGTCCGCGCTGTGTCTGCTGGTGGTGTTGCTGGGGTGCCGGTCCGAGCCGGCGGCCGACGACGACGCCCGGAGTGCGCCCAAGGCCGTGATCGGCGCGGCGGCCACGGGTTCGGTGATCGACCCCGCCGCCGTGTTCCCCGGGTCCTGGGCCTGCCCGGACTCGTCTGCGGTGTGGCAGCTCGGTGCGGCGGGCGGGGCGATGTCCGTGGCTGGCGTGGATGTGCGGGACGGCGAGGCCTTCGAGGTCGGCGAGGTGACCTGGGACGGAGGCTCCGTGCTGCGCTTCAGCGCCCGGATGCCGTCCACGGACTGGACAGTGGTGTCCACGCTGCGGGTGCTGGACAGGAACACGCTGAAGGCCGAGCGGGACGGGGCCGCGCCCTGGTCCTGCGTGCTGAGCCGGACCGCCGACCCCGCGCAGTGAAGGGGTGGCGGCGCGCGTAGGCGCCCCTCAACGGCGAAAGTGCCCCCCAACGCGCGCAGCGTTGAGAGCTCCCCCCGGTTCCGTGGCATCTTGCCGGCCGCGCTCGGCGGCGTCGCCATCCCCCAGGCCGGCGGACTCAGCCCCGCGTTCCCCGGCCGACCTCCACCCACAGCCGCAGCATCTCCAGCACCGTCTTTACGATGACGTCGGGCCGGCCGCCCTTGGCCTGCCCCCCCTGCCGCGGCCGGTACACCGACGGCACCTCCACCACGCGCCCTCCGCGCTCCCGGGTGCGCACCAGGATCTCCTCCAGGAAGAACACCCCCCGCGACTTCGGCTCCAGCCGGTCGAAGATCTCGCGCCGCCACAGGTGCACCCAGTTCACGTCCTGGAACTGGTGATCGAACAGCCGGTTGCACATCTGCAGGAACACGAACGAGCTCAGCCGCCGGTACAGCGTGTAGTCGTGGCGGCTCAGGCGGTGCCCGATGACGATGTCCGCGCCGTCCTCGGCCGCGTTGACGTACATCGGGATCTCGCCGTGGTCGAACTGCCCGTCGGCCGGCACGTAGATCACGTAGCGGCCCCGTCCCGCCTGGATCCCCGTCCAGATCGCCTGACCGGAGCCCTGGTTCGTCCGGTGCCGGAGCAGGCCGACCCGCGGCTCCCGCTCCCGCTGGTAGCGCGTCGCGATCTCCGCCGAGGCATCCCGGGATCCGTCGTCCACGACCAGCACCTCCCAGGTGAACGACGCTTCATCCAGCACGCCGCACAGCTCGTCCAGGGTCGGCTCCAGCGTCTCCTCCTCGTTGAAGCACGGCACGATCACCGTGACCAGGGGCGCGTCCTCGGCCGATGCCGCGGGGTGCGTCACGCGCCGAGCCCCGGCTTGACCAGCACGCACGGTCCCAGCACGAGCCGGTCCAGCCCCGTGCTCGCCCAGCACCGGATCGCGTCGTCCGGCGTGCCGACGATGGGCTCTCCGCGCACGTTGAACGACGTGTCCAGCACCACCGGAACGCCGGTGAGCTCCCCGAACGCCGTGATGAGGCGGTGGTACAGCGGATCGCCCGACGCGCTGACCGTCTGCAGCCGCGCCGTGCCGTCGATGTGGGTGACGGCGCCCAGCTGCGCGCGGGCCTCCGGCCGCACGACGAACACCTTCTGCATGAAGGGCACGCAGTCGTCCGACGAACGGCTCTCGGGCAGCTCGAACAGCCCCGCCGCGGCCTCGGCGATCACCGACGGGGCGAACGGCCGGAACGGCTCCCGGAACTTCACCCGAGCGTTCAGCACGTCCTTGTTCTCGGCCTTGCGGGGATCCGCGAGGATGCAGCGGCTGCCCAGCGCCCGCATGCCCAGCTCGGCCCGACCCTGAAACCACCCCACCAGCTCGCCCCGGACCAGCGCGGCGGCCGTGTCGGCGGCGATGTCATCGGGCTCGGTCCACGCCCAGCCACCCCGGCGCAGCGCGGCGCGGCACGCCTCCGCGTCGAAGGACGGTCCGAACCGGTCGTTGATCCAGCGGTGCCGCTCGGTGCGCCCCTCCAGCCCGTGCCAGACATGCAGCGCCGCGCCCACCGCCGTGCCGCCGTCGCCCGCCGCGGGCTGGATCCACACGTCCCGGAACGGCCCCTCCAGCGCGAGCCGGCCCCCCGCCGCGGAGTTCATCGCCACCCCGCCGGCCATGACGAGATCGGGCAGATCGGTCCTGTCGTGCAGGCGCCGGGCCATGCGCAGCAGGGCTTCCTCGGTGGCGCGCTGCAACGCGTGGGCGACCGCCTTGTGGTTGTCGTCCAGCGGCGACTCGGGGGCGCGTCCAGGCCCGAACACCTCGACGAAGCGGGCGCTGACCCGGTCGGGCGTGTCCAGCGTGTACGCGAACCACGTCGGGTCCACCCGATAGGCCGGCCCGTCGTGCGGATCCACCTCGGGATCGACCCCCAGCATCTTCAGGAAGCGCCAGACGTGGCGGTCGTCCCCGTAGGGCGCCAGGCCCATGACCTTGCCTTCGCCGTCATTGGGGCGGAAGCCCAGCCAGCCCGTCACCGCGGCGTACACCGCGCCCAGCGACTGGGGGAAGTCGAGCTGCTCGATGGCCTCGTACCGGTAGGCCCCGTCCTGCATGCGCCACGCCCCGAGGGTGGTGGCGGCGCGCTCGCCGTAGCCGTCCACGGTCAGCACCGCGGCCTCCTGAAACGGCGACGGGAAGAACGCGGCGGCGGCGTGCGTGCGGTGGTGCGTGACGTAGTGGATCGTGAGCGGCTCGCGGCCGTCCAGGTGGATCATCTGCGTCATGTGGCCGCTGGAGATCCCGCCCAGGGGGGCCCGCAGCGCGCCGAGCAGCCACGACGGGGCCATGTGCAGGTAGTCGCCGTGGTGCCGGTAGGTGTTGCTGCGCCCGCCGTGGGGGAAGTCGAGCTGCAGCGCGGGGTTCCAGAAGAACGCGATGGAGTCGACGTCCGCGAGGCTGATGCCCCCTTCGGCCAGACACCACCGGATCGCCTGGCCGGGCCACGCGCGGTCGTGCTTGATGCGGGTGAAGCGCTCCTCCAGCGCCGCCGCGACGGTCACTCCGTCCCGCAGCAGCGCGGCGGACGTGTCGATGCCGAAGCTGATCCCGAGGATGTGCACGGCTGAAGAGTAACCGCTGGCAACGGGGGCCGTTTCAATCCACCCTCACCCCGTCACCGGAGGTGCGATGGCCTGGACACGACGTCAGATCCTGGAGTTGTCCGCGAAGCTGGGGCTGCTGTCCCTGGCGCCGATGGGCGTCGGCTGCGAGCCCGAGCCGGACGACGACGACTCCACCCCCAGCGCCAGCGGCTGGCCTCCCTTCGAGGGCTGTGATCCCGAGACCGTGGACTGGGTCTACGACGGCGAGCTGGGCCCCGAGACCACGTTCTCCCACGGCGTCGCGTCCGGCGATCCCCTGGCCGACGCGGTGATCCTGTGGACCCGCGTCACCACCGAACAGGACGCCGTGGACGTGCTGTGGGAGGTGGCCGAGACGCCGGACTTCGCGACGATCTACGCATCGGGCCTGGCGTCGGCGACGGCGGAGCGGGACTGGACGGTCAAGGTGGACGCCACCTGCCTGCGCCCCGGCCAGACCTGGTACTACCGCTTCAGCGCCCTGGGCCGGACCTCGGTGGTGGGCCGCACCCGCACCGCGCCCTACGGCCCGGCGGATCGGCTGCGCTTCGCGTTCTGCTCCTGCGCCAGCTACGCCCACGGCTGGTACCACGCCTACCGGGCCCTGGCGGAGCAGCCGGATCTGGACGTGGTGTTCCACCTGGGGGACTACACCTACGAGCAGGCCCAGGGCGACTACGGCGACGTGCGGCCGCTGGAGCCCACCCACGAGACCGTGACCCTGGACGACAAGCGGCGGCGCTATGCGTACTACCGGCTCGATCCGGACCTGCAGGAGGTGCACCGCCAGCACCCCTTCGTGTGCACCTGGGACGACCACGAGTTCGCCAACGGCACCTGGTCGGGCGGCGCCCAGGACCACCAGCCGGACACGGAGGGCACCTGGGAGGATCGCCTCGCCGCGGGGATGCGGGCCTACGTGGAGTGGCTGCCGATCCGCGAGGAACTGCCGGGCATCATCTACCGGCGCCTGCTGTACGGCGATCTGCTCGACGTGCTCGTGCTCGACACCCGGGTCGTGGGACGCGACGCCCCGCCCACCACCACGGACCAGGCCTACGATCCCGACCGTCAGCTGCTCGGTGAGCTGCAGGAGCAGTGGCTGCTGGATCGCCTGAGCGCGACGCCGGCCCGGTGGACGCTGCTGGCCCAGCAGATCTGCATGGGCCAGTGGTCTCTGAGCACGGACGACCAGGGGCGGGCTCGCCCCCTGAACCAGGACGCCTGGGACGGCTACCAGGCAGCGCGGCAGCGGATCTTCGAGCACATCGTGGACGAGCAGATCGAGGGCGTCGTTGTGATCTCGGGCGACGTGCACAGCTCCTGGGCCAACGATCTGGCCCTGGACTTCAACGCCTACGACGCCGCGCTGCACACCGGCGCAGTGGCCGTGGAGGCGGTGTGCCCGGGGATCAGCAGCCCCGGCACGTCCGTGCTGGATGCGCTCTTCAACGACGACAACCCGTACATCCGCTGGCAGAACAGCACGCTGCGGGGCTTCGTGATCTGCGAGGTCGACCACCAGCGGCTGCAGGCCGACTGGCACCTCCTGCCCGCAGGCTCGATCGAGTCGGAGACGTACACGGCGCCAGAGGTGGCCGCGAGCTTCGTGGTGACCCACGGCCAGCCGTGGTGGGAGCCGGCGGACGGGCCCCTGCAGCCGGTGCCCGGAGCGCCGCCCCTGGCGCCCTAACGCGAGTTGATCTCGGGGTTGTAGGCGTTGTCGAACGCGGGGCTGCCCCCGGGACCCTGGGTGGCGCCCAGGTCTCCGTCCCGGCGGCGGATCTCGCGCAGGCGTTCGGCCGCGGCCTGCACGTCCAGGCCCTCTTCGAGCACCGCGTTGCGCACCACGTCCTGCATCAGCGGGTACTTCTCGGCGCAGTACTGCTCGCTGTCCTTCTCGCGCTGCTCGCCCACGAGTCCGCCGTAGAACAGGCGCCCGTACACGTCCGCGGGCACGCCGAACAGGCACGTGGGCTGCGTGTCGAACAGGATGAACTGCTTCTTGAGGCGCTTCTTGCCGGAGATCCCGAGCTCGTCCAGGCGCCGGTCCGACTCGCTCTCCTCGTAGATCGGCGAGAAGTGCCGGATCCCGTACTCCTGCGAGTAGAAGCGTCGGTTGCGGCGGATCACCGACTCCATCTGCTCGGGCACGGTGGACTGCGCCCGGATCGAGCCGTCCGCGAGGTAGGCGACGCCGTTCTTCAGGCACCAGTAGATCGCGAAGGAGTGCATCGACAGCCGGCATCCCAGGCACACCAGCGACGACATGTTGAAGCCGAACTCCTTCAGGTCGGCCTTCACGTCCACCCCCAGGATCTGGCGGATGAAGTGCTTGATGTCGATGATCTGGTGCTCGACGCGGTCCGCGCCGAACTTCGCCTGGAGCTTGCGGGCGTGCACCTTCGTGTTCCCCACGAACAGCAGGAACCCGGGATCGAACGTCAGCAGCGTGACCTTGTCGCACTCGTCCAGCATCTGGGCGGCGGCGAGGGTCGAGTCGGTGCCACCGGAGAAGAGGACGGCGGCGTGGGCCTTCCTGGGCTTGGTCACAGGCGGGCTCCTCGGGGTGTGGTGATTCGGGTGCCGGGCGCGCGCAGATCCAGGCAGATCTCGAGGGCGCCGGCGACGCGGTCGACCTCGTCGAGCGTCATCCCCGGAAACAGGGGCAGGGACAGGACGTGGTCGGTCAGGTGCTCGGTCACGGGGAGCGCCCGGGAGGTGGGGTAGGGCGGCATCTGGTGGCAGGCGATGGGGTAGTGCAGCCCCGCGCCGATCTGGTGCTTGTCGCGCAGGTCGGCGAAGACGCGATCCCGCACCGTCGAGTCGGCGCCCACCGTCACCTGCACCACGAAGAGGTGGTGCACGTGGTTCGGAGCGTCCGCTGGCAGTCGGAGGGCGCCGGCGCCGTCGTGCCGTCCGAGGCGCTCGCGGTACGCGTCCGCCAGATCCCGCCGTTGCTGGTTCCACTCATCGAGGTGCTTGAGCTTGATGCGCAGGGCGGCGGCCTGGATCTCGTCGAACCGGGAGTTGAGGCCGATCTCGCTGACGCTGTGCTTGCCGGCCCGCCCGTGGTTGCGCAGGCCGCGGATCCGCGCCGCGTGGCGGCTGTTCTGGGCGATGACGAAGCCACCGTCCCCCAGGGCCCCCAGGTTCTTGGCCGGATAGAAGCTGTAGCAGGTCAGCGTGGTGTCCTGGGACACGCCGGGCGAGCCGTGGGCCTGGGCCGCGTCGCCGATCAGCTTGATGTCCTGGCGTCCGGCGGCCTGCAGGACCGCGTCGATCCCGGCCACGTCGGCGCGGCGGCCGTACAGGTGGATCGGGATCACGGCCTTGATGCCCTCGGCGCCGGGCTCCTCGAGGATCTGCGCCAGATCGGCCGGATCGAGCGTGCGGGAGGCTTCGCCCACGTCGCAGAAGATCACCTCGGCGCCGGTGCGCACGATGGACTCGGGCGTCGCCATGAACGAGTTGGACACCGTCACCACGGCGTGGCCGGGGCCGATGTCCAGGGCGCGCAGGGCCAGGAAGAGCGCATCCGAGCCCGAGCCGCAGCAGATCCCCTCGCCACCGCCCTCGTGTCGCGCGAACTCCGCCTCGAACGCCTCGGTCTCGGGGCCCAGGTGGTACGAGCCCGAGGCGAGCACGCGAGCGAACGCATCGCCCAGCTCCCTCGCGAGGGGCTCATGCAGGCGCTTGAGGTCGACCAGGGGGAGGTGGGCCATCGGCGTGAAGGTAGCTGATCGACCCGCGCCGCCGCCTGACGCGCTACCTCATGGCGTCGGCGAAGGCCGCGGTCTTCGCTGGGTCCTTGGCCATGGCGAACATCGCCGCCTCGAACTCGTCGGCCGTCATGCCGGCGGCGCTCAGGGTCGCCTCGGCGTTGGCGGGATCGGCCTTGATGGCCCGGGCGATCCGCCCGAGCGTCTCGACCTCCGACTCCTGCTGCGATCCGGCGGGAGCGACAGCCGCGACCGGCTCCGGCTCGACGGAGGGGACCGCGGTGGGCTCGGCGCCGCACCCGGCAAGGAAGGCCAGCGTGATGCTGGCCACGAACGTGCTGGTGAGAGCGCGCATCAGTTGCCCTTTCCCTTGCCCTTGGAGGGCTGGCTCGTCTCGGCGGGCGTGTTCACGGCGGCGCGGCCCCTGCCTTCGGCGGCCTTGCTCTTGCCCTTGTCCTTGTCCTTGTCCTTGTCCTTGTCCTTGTCCTTGTCCTGGTCCTTGGCCTTGGCGGCCACGTCGGCGCCCTCGTCCTTGCCGTGCTCGGTCGACCGGCCTCGCCACGTGCCCGCGGCCTTCGCGGCCTCCTTGTCGGCCTTGCGGCTGGTCTTCTCGGTCTCGATCGCGTCGGCGAGGGCCCTGCCGCGCTTGCCCGACTCGAGCTGGCTCTTCACGTAGGAGCCGAAGTTGCCCTTCCAGGCATCGCCATCGTCGGAGGACGCGGCGGCGTCGATCAGCTCGGTGGCCTCGCTCGCGTTGACGCCGGCCGCCTCAGCCGCGTCGAGCGCGCCTCGGACCTCTTCGTCGCTCATGCCGCCCTTGCGGAGCATTTCGACCTTGTCGGGCAGGTTGATGGCATCGAGCAGCCGCTTGGAGATGCCCCCAGCAGCGCCCTTCGCGGCATCGCCGTCTTGCGCGAGCGCGGGTGTGCCCAGGAGCGCTCCCGCCAGAAACAGGGTGGTCGTCAGTCTCATGATCACTTTCCCTTCGGGGGCTTGGAGCCCTTGGTGCCGCTGGACTTGCTGCCCGAGTCGCCCTTGCCCTTGGTGCTCGTGCTTGTGCTTCCCGAGTCGCCCTTGCCCTTGGTGCTCGTGCTGGTCGAACCGCTGCCCGAGGCGGGCTTGCTGCCGGTCTCGGCCTTGCCGCTGGTCTGGGCGCTCGTGCTCGACGTCTGGCCCGTCGTGGTCGGCACTCCCAGCGCGATGTTCAGGGGCACCGTGATCGGACCGTAGCCGGGATCGATGGACACCTCGCCCATGAGGCGCAGCCCCGACAGGTCCGGCTTGCTGCCGCCCGCCGCGGCGCCCAGCAGGTCCGCGCCGAGCTTGTCCCAGTTGAACTCGCTGACCAGCTCCAGCTGCGAGCTGCCCAGCGCGCTGACCGCGACCTGGGTGCTCTGGGTCGCCCCCAGGGGCGTGCCCGCCGACGCCGGAGCGCCCACGGACACCAGCGCCACCGTCGTGCCGTCCGCGGCGACCAGGCCGAGCTTGAACGTCGGGGCGTGGATCAGGAACTCGTTGGGGTTGTCGATGAGGAACGGCGTGGCGACCCGGATCCCCTGGGGAAGGGCCGTGGGGATCACGAGGCTGCCGATGGTCGGGTTGTTTTTGAAGTCGGCCCAGCCGCTGGTGAACGAGGCGATCTTCTGGCCCGCCTTCGGGTCGAGGGTGCCGAGCAGGACGCCCAGCTTCGGGAGCTGGACCGGCACCGCCACGGAGTTGTTCTTGTTGCTGATCGTCTGCTTGCCGTTGAGCTGAAGGACCCCGTTGATGGCGGTCAGCGCGGCGCTCGTCAGGTTGCTCGGGATGCCGAGGCGCTCGAGCAGCTCGCCCACGGGGATGTCCACCTGCTGGTTCATCGCCGCGTTCTCGAACTGCTCGAGGAACGCCGCCAGCGGCTCGACGTCCCTGGTCAGCTCGCCGATGACGTTGTCCAGGCTCATGGTCTCGCTGCGGCCGACCAGGGCGACCTGGGGCTTGCCGCCGTCCTGGCCGCGCAGCTTTGGGAACTTCGCGAGCTTGAGGCTGCCTTCGTGGGAGAAGGTCAGCTTTGCCTTGGCGAGGCCGCCGCTGTCCGCGCCCTTGAGGGCCTCCAGGCCCGTGGTGAGCAGGTCCTGGCCGGCGCCCTTGGCGGCGTCGGGCACGACGGAGCTCCCGGGGATCTCCGACAGGATCTCGAACACCTTCTGCGGGATGTCGATGTTCGCGTCCGCGGTGAACGCGAAGGTGGCGTCCTTGCCGAAGGCGCGCCCCAGGCCCTTCTCGCTCAGGTCGAGCGTGAAGTCGTAGCGCACCTTCTTGGCGGTGCCGGCGGGCACGTCGAACCCGCCCTTGTGGCCCGTCTCGGCCACCGGGGCGCCGTCCACGTCGAGCCCGAAGGTGTGGTCCGGCACGACGAGCTTGATGCCCAGCGGGTTCTTCACCTTGAAGTCGAAGCCCACGGCGAGCTTCATGTCCTCGGATCCGGGGGACTTCTGCACGGTCGTCACCGTCATGCCCGAGAAGGCCGCGGACGGCAGCTTGCCGGTCATGCAGCCCGTGCCGAAGGTGAGCAGCGCGGCGAGCGCCAGGAGGGCGCGCAGGGAGGGGGTCATCAAAGCTCCGTAATCAGATTCGGCGGGACACGGGGATCCAGAGGATCCCGAAGTCGCGCATGTGGATGTCGTTCTTCTCGAGCCGCACTTCTCGCTCTTCGATCTCTTCGAGGGACTCGGCGTGCTCCTCTTCGACGGCTGCGCGCTTCTCTTCGAGCTCGGCGGCGAGGTCTTCCAGTTCGGCCTGCAGGGTCTCCACGTCGTCCTCGGCGGAGTCGATGCGCCGCCCCGTGGTGGCTGCGGTCTTGCGCTTGCTCAGCACCGAGCCCACCGAGCGCTTGCGCCCCATGAAGAACGAGAGCACGACCTCGCCCAGGTTGACGACCTCCTGGGCCTTCTCGGCCTTGGACCGGGACTCGAGCGTGTCCAGGTCATTCTGCTTCTTGCGCAGCTTCTCCTCGATGCGGTCGATCTTCGTCTCGTACCGCTCCTTGAGCTTGGCGAGCTCCGCGTCCACCAGGTCCGCGACCTGCTCCTCACATCGATCCGTGAACGCCTCGCGGCTCTCGCCGGCCTTGCCGTGCAGCTTCAGGGGCGCGCAGACCCACTGGGCGCGCGCTTCGTTGCGGTAGACCAGATCGAGGACGTCGCGCTTCGCGGCGGACAGCTCCGAGGCTTCGTCCAGCCAGTCGGGCAGATCGGCGAAGCGGCCGGACTCCGGGGGACGGGTGTCGAGATCGTCCGCATCCAGGCGCACGGGCAGGGCCTCCTCGGGCAGGCGGCCGCCGTCGAGGGGGAACCAGACCATGTGGTGGTCTTCGTCCTGGGTGTAGCCGGCCTTCTCCTCGTCGAACCGCAGCGACATGCGCGCGTACAGGGCGGGCTTGTAGGCGATCGCGCCGTCGTCGCGGCTGCCCTCGGAGTACCGCTCGAAGGCGCCGTCCATGCGGGCCGCGAACGCGGTGCGGGGCTCCAGGAAGAACGTGTCGGCGCCCTTGGGTGAGGCCGGCGGCATGGGGCTCAGCCCGTCATGCACGGTCAGGTGCGGAGCGGGCGCGCGGGGGTCAGGCGGGTTCGGGGTCCCCATGACCAGGGTCTCGGCCAGGGCCTGCACCTCGCCGTGTCCGCCGGGCAGCCGCGCCAGCTCGTGGCGGGTGATGGGCCCCCGCAGGTAGCTCATGGCCCAGCGGGTGTTGAACAGGATCGGCGTGTCGCTCTTGATGTCCCGAAGCAGGAACTGCCGGGGCTTGAGCTTGCCGATGAGGTCCGTGACGTCGTCGCTGCCGGCGCCGGCGGAGCGCAGCCCCTCGCTGACCCGCTTGATGTCCTGCTGGGTGGACAGCCGACCCAGGAACCACGTGCCGGCGTTGGTCAGGCCCTTGTAGTCGAGGTCCACCGGGTTCTGGGTGGAGAGCAGCACGCCCACGCCCACCGCCCGCGCCTGCTTCATCAGGGTGAGCAGCGGCTTCTTCGTGGGCGGGTTCGCCGGATGCGGCGGCATGAAGCCGAACGCCTCGTCCAGGAACACCAAGGCGCGCAGCGAGCTCGTGCCGGACTGGGCGCGGGACCAGGCGACGATCCGCTCCAGCAGCAGCGAGCAGAAGAACATGCGCTCCGAGTCGGACAGGTGCGCGAGGTAGTACACGCTCACGGGCACCTTGCCGTCGGACGTGTCGGTCAGGGCCTCGGGATCGATGCGCGGACCCTGGGTCCAGGCCTGAAACGTGGGCGATGCGATCACCCCGTTGAGCTTCAGGGCCAGGTCCATGCGGTCGTCGGGCGTCCAGAACCGGTCGAGGGGGAACACGCCCACCTTCTCGAACGGCGGATCGACCACGCGCAGGATGAGGGTCTCAGGATCCAGATCCTCGCCCGCGCTCCAGGCCAGATCCACGATCTGGGACAGCACGAGGTGCTCGGGGGAGCGCACCGGATCCGCCTCGACGCCCACCAGCGAGAGCAGCCCGCTGACGGTCCCGGCGACGAGCTCCCGGCGCGCGTCGGCGTCGGCCAGGGTCGCGTTCGAGGGCCGCGACAGGGCGCCCATCACGTTCACGGAGATGCCGGCCTCGGAGCCGGGCGTGTAGATCTTGAGAGCCATCTTGCTCTGCAGGGCCGCGAGGCGATCCCCCTGGATCCCCCACTCGCCCAGGCCCGTGCGCCACATGTCAGCGGTCTTCTGACCGAGGTCGTCCACGCTGATGCCCTTGCGGCGCGCCTCGCCGTCATCCACCCAGGGCGCGAAGTCCGGCCCGCTCAGCTCGGGGAAGAGCAGCGCGAGGTTGGCCAGATCGCCCTTCGGATCGATGCAGATCACCGGCACGCCCTCGAGCACGAGTTCCTCGATCAGCCCCACGCTCAAGCCGGTCTTGCCCGAGCCGGTCATGCCGATGCAGACGCCGTGGCGCACGAAGCGGTCGGTCTTGTACTCGAAGCGGTCTGAGGTCAGCGCCCCGGACTCGGGGTCGACGGGGCGGCCCAGATAGAGCTTGCCGGACATGGATCGTCTCCCTGGCGGCGCCGGTTGGTGCCGCCGGGCGGGATGGTGGCAGAGGAAGCCACCGGGCGCAGGCCCCTTCAACAGGCTGACCGGACCGGGAAGGAGTGGGGGGCTCGGGTCCGGCCAGCCCTGGTTGAAGAGAGCCCCCCCAACCCAGGATGGGAAGGGGGGACCCGGGCCATCGGATGGGGCGACCCGATGGCTTGCCTGAAAGCTGTTGTGGAGGTGGTGTGGCTACGCCTCGCCGGTGACGCCGCCGAGCTCTGGAGCATGCCGGGCAGTCCGCTCGGGGCGCTCTGGCCTGCGTCTTCGCCGATCCCGAGCGGCCCGGGGGCCATCAGAATGAAGTCATGCATGGGGTCTGTCCCGGATGGCTCCGCCGGGGAGCGTCATCGCAGCAACCACGATGCAGGGCCCGTGCCAGGTTCGAGAACGGCATGGGTACGGCGTTTCTGTTGCCGCGACGGGGAGTTGTGGGTCACCGACGTCCCGATCTGCCGCACGAGGTCACCAGAAACGGGTCAACGACGACCTGAACGAAGACGCGGAGCGCACGCGGGGGGCCTGGGCATGCCGTTTGCAGTAGGTTTCGTCACCCGCGCAGGTTCGCGCCTCGCCGCCCTGGAGACTCCATGTCCCGAATCCGAATCCCCGTCCTCTTCACGATCCTGCTCTTCGCCGCTTCGAGCGCGTACGCCAAGGCGCCGAGCAAGTCGGAGATCGACACGGCGGTCCTGGGGCTGCCCGCCGAGGCCACCGTCGTGGTCGAGGAAACGAGCCAGAAGCTGACCGCGGCGGAGGCCAGCGAGGAGCGGGCGCGCGCAGAGGTGGCGGCCGCGAAGCTCCGGCAGGACGCGGCCCGGCTGCGGCTGTCCGCGGCCGAGAGCGAGCTCAAGGCGCTCGACGCCGACGGGGAGTCCGCGGCGCTGCTCAACTCGGGCGGGAAGGAAGAGTCGCTGGCGGTGCGGCGCACCCGGGCCGACAGGACCGTGCAGTGGCGGCGCTCGCTGCTCGACGCCAGCAAGCTCGAGATCACCCACCTCAACCAGCGGGTGTCCGTCGCCAAGGCCATGGTGGCGCAGCGGGAAGCGGAGCTTCAGCGGGAGAAGCTGCAGGCCTGGGCGCGCAACAACGGAGGCCCGGACGTCGAGACCGCCGCGGGCAGGTCCTTCAAGACCGTCGCCAACAAGAAGCGGGCCTGGACCAGGGCGGATCGGCAGGCCGGCAAGTCCGAGAAGAAGTGGCAGAAGGCCATCAAGAACGCCGAGCGGGAGGAGCCCGAGGAGTCCAGCGAGTCGCTGCTCTCGGCTCATGGGCGGGAGCTGGCGGCCCGGGACGCCGAGGTGGAGGCTGCGAAGGCCGACGCGGACGCGGTGCGCGTCGAGCGGGACACGCTGGCCGCGGACCTCACCTCGGCGCGCGCGGCGCAGGCGGAGAAGGCGGCCGCGCTGGAGCAGACGCGGGGGGAGCTCGCGAGCGAGTCGGACGCGCGGGTGGCCGAGCTGCGGGCGCAGATCGACCAGGAGCGGGCGGGCTACGAGGCCGAGCTGACCAGCCTGCGGGCACAGATCGCCGTGGACGCGGGGGCCGAGGCCGCCAAGGAGCTCGCGGCCCTGCAGGCGGCGTTGGCCAGCAGCCGCGCGCGGGAGACCGAGCTGAATCGGGAGCTGTCCGAGGCCCGCGTCACTCGGGACGAGGCGGTGCGCACCGCGGCGGGGCTCCGGGTCCAGGTCAGCGGCGCCGCCGAGGGCGAGCTGCTGGCCGTCGTGGAGATCCGGGATCAGCTGCGGGCCGCGGAGCACGCGTACGGAGTTGCCCTCGAGGATGCCGTGCAGAGCCGCGACGCTGCGGTCGCGCAGTCCGCGCGCGAGGCCGAGCGCCGCGCGGAGCTGGAGGACGCCCTGGCCGCCGCCCAGGCCGAGCCTGCCGAGGGGCGAGACGACCTGCTCGCCCTGATCGCGTCCCTCAAGCGACAGATCACGGCGCTCAAGGATGGCGGTGAGGACCAGGTCGACGAGCTGGAGCGACGGCTCGCCGCGATGGAGCGCAAGCACACCCTGCGGGTGGACGAGCTGGCGGCGGCGCTGGAGGACGCGCGCAGCGAAGGCGACACCCTCGCCCTCGAAGCGGCGGACGCGGACCGGCGGTGGGCCGAGGTGGTCCGGGAGCTGGACAAGGCCAAGTCCCAGCGGGACGCGCAGGCGCAGATCGTCCGGGTTACGGAGGGCCGGATGGCGGACCAGAAGGCGGACTTCGAGCGTCGGCTGGACGCGCTCAAGGGCGTCGCGAGCGAGGCCGGGCAGAAGGCGGCAGAGGTGGCGGCGCTCGAAGCGGAGCTGGACGTGGCTCGGGCCGACGCCGCTCGGGAGGCCGAGGGCCTTGCGCTCGCCCAAGCCACCCTCGCCACGCAGACCGCCCGGGCCGAGGCCCTCGAGGCGGAGCGCGACACGTTGCGGACGCGGTCCGCGGAGTGCGAGGCCGACGCCGAGGAGGCCGTGGCGCAGTCGGCCGCCGACCTCGCCGCCCAGAGCGCGGAGCTGCTCGCCACCCGGGACGCGCAGGCGGAGCTGGAGAGCGAGCTGGAGATGGTCAAGGGCCAGCTCGCAGCCAGCGAGGCCCGGCGGGACCGGCAGATCAACGAAGCGGTGGCCGCCGCGCGGGCCGAGTCCTCCACCGACGAGACGCTGCGCGCCGAGATCGAGATCGCGCTGGCCTCGGCGCAGGCGCGCGCCGCCGAGATCGAAGGAGAGCTCGACAGCATCAAGCTGCGACATCAGGCCCAGGTCCGGGAGATCCAGGAGATCGAGTCCGAGCGGGACGTGGCCCTGGACGGGCAGACCTCCGCCAAGGGGACCGTCGCGGCGTTGACCCGTCAGCTCCAGCAGGTCGAGCAGGCCAGCGCCGAGCAGGTGGCGTGGCTGCGGGCCGAGCTGTCCGGGGCGAGGTCCACGGCGGCGGCGCAGGCCGGCCGGATCACCGATCTCGAGGTGGCGCTGCGCAAGCAGGAGCGCACGATCGCGCGGCTCGCAGCGGTCCCTGCTCCCTAGCTTCGCAGGTGCTCCGCGACCGCCTTGCGGACCTCGTCTTCGAGGTGCCGCTGGGACTGGGGCAGGATCGGCGTGGCGCTCACCCGGGCCACCGAGAACGTCGCTCGCGGCGCCAGTCCGGTCTCCGTCGGCGTGCCGCAGCCGGAGCATCCCAGGCACGCCGCAGGCAGATCGGCGCCGGCCGCGTCGGCCTTGGCCACGGCCTCGGGTGGGCCGCCGTAGCGCTTGAGGCCCATCGACCGCAGGTGCACCGCCTCGGCCGCCGGCAGCTCCTGGACCTGCCCCAGATCCCGCGCCCACTTCATGACCTTGGCGGTGTGCTCCATGGTCTCGAGCTTGCAGAACGCGTCGAGCACGGACGATCCGACGCACACCGCGCCGTGCCGGTCCATCATCACGCCGTCGTGGCTGCGTAGGGCCCGCCCCACCTGGGTCGCCAGGTCCGACGTCCCGGTGGTCGTGTAGTCCAGCGTGGGCACC
Organism: uncultured Pseudomonadota bacterium; assembly: GCA_937891735.1. GTDB lineage: Bacteria > Myxococcota_A > UBA796 > UBA9615 > UBA9615 > JAGSHC01. The sequence goes on from CALAGR010000138.1 coordinate 76,105, forward strand.
GCGCCCAGGGTCAGCACCACCTCGGGCAGCACGCAGCGGGCCATGGAGATGCCGGCCACCGTGAACGCGATGCACATCGGCGGATGCGCGTGCACCACGGCCTCGATGTCGGGCCGCTCCCGGTACGCCGCCAGGTGCATCGCCATCTCGGATGTGGGCTCGCCCTCGCCCCGCACCTTCTTCCCCGACAGGTCGATCACCACGAGGTGCCGGTCCTCCAGGAAGCCCTTGTGGCAGCCCGCCTGGGTGCACAGCACGAGGTCGTCGGACAGACGCACCGACAGGTTGCCGTCCAGCGCGACCAGCAGGTGCCGTTCGTAGCAGAGGCGGCCGAACCGCAGCAGGTCGTCGCGGAGCTGTCGCTCGGGGGGGCGCCGGGTCATCGCCGGGAGTGTACCGCCCCGCTATGGTTGGCTGGTGCCTGGTGCTGGGCTACACGGCGTCCTGCGGCTTCTACATCGCGAGCCCGTCGAGCTACTTCAACGAGTTCGTGTGGCACTCGCCGCTGGGACCAACGACCGGCCAGAGTCACCCGTTGGGGCGAACGAGGTCGGGGTGGGTGCCGCATGTCCACCCACCTGGTTCGTCAGGGGTCGACCGCGGGTGCTGGCGGACGGCACGACCTGCGGCGTCGCTCCGTGGGAACCTTGGCTGACCCCCGGGTGTCCTGCTTTCGGTCCTCCCCGCCCCACGACGGAGTCCCGATGTCCAAGACTTGCGCCCGCACCCCCGATCTGGCACCCCGATCTCGCCGAGCTCCGGCCTTGTCGGCCCTCGCAGCCTTTGCCATCGGCGTGCCGTGTCTGGGCCTCGGCGCCTTCGGCGGACAGGTCGTGCACCGCGCCCAGGAGGTGTTCAGCCCCTCCGACCACGGTCTGCTGGCCCGCACCGTGGCCCCCGCGGACCCAACCCTGTCCCTGCCCTCCGTCGCCGCCCGGGCCTACCCCCGCGAGCTGGAGGCGCTGCGCGCCCGCATCGGTCAGGCCTCTTCGCCGGCGGAGCTCGAAGAGCTGCTCGCGCGCCTGGGGATCCTGGGGAACGCCGACGACATCGAGACCCTGACGCCGTTCCTGGCGCACCGTGGAGGATCGGTGAAGTACGCCGCGTTCGCGGCCATGGGCCGGATCGGCACCGACGAGGCCGTCGAGCGGCTGACCGCGTTCGCCTGGTCCTCCGCCGGCGTGGACGACGCCTACCCCGCCATCGCCGCCCTCGGTCTCGCCCCCGGTGACGCCGCCGGAGAGTCCCTCGCCAAGCTCGCGTCCAGCGCCGAGCAGTGGCGTCGCGACGCCGCCCAGGGCGCGCTCGCGTCCCGCGGTGGAGCCCTGGCCCGCGCCGTCCTGCACCGGGCGTTGCTCGACGGCCCCGCCGCCCAG
>CALAGR010000139.1 GCA_937891735.1 uncultured Pseudomonadota bacterium
TGTCGTCGTCGCCGGTGTCGTCGTCGTCGCCGGTGTCGTCGTCGTCGCCCGAGTCGTCGTCGTCGCCCGAGTCATCATCGTCGAGCAGGGGAGGGGAGACGTCGTCGGCCCCCGCCGGGGGCACGGGGCATCCGGCGAGGAGCGCGAAGGAGAGCAGGAGCAGGTACCGCATGGGCAGCGTCTACCACAGCAGCGGCGCTTCCCGGAGCGCTCTGCCGCTTCCTCGAAACCGCTTCCCCGTTGGCTACGATGATGTCGTGTCAGGGATGGCGCTTTCGGAGACTCGATGACCCCTTCCAGCCTTGTGACCCTTCTGCGGCTGCGCTCCGCCGCGCTCGCCCTCGTGTTGCTCCTGCCCGTCCTGGGCTGCCCGCCCGCAGGCGGGGACGACGACGACGCCGCGGACGACGATGACTCCACCGAGTACGTCAAGCCCGCCGACTTCGGCGACATGGACTTCGACCAGCGCAAGGAGTACATGACCCAGATCGTGGAGCCCACGATGCAGGGGTTCTTCCAGGAGTTCGACGCCGAGGAGTACGCCGAGTTCAGCTGCCCCGTGTGCCACGGCGACGACGCCGAGGACGTGGAGTACGAGCTGCCCAACCAGCTCGAGGACCTGCCCCTGAGCGGGCATCCCTACTCCCAGTCCAGCGATCCCCGGATCGCCCGGTACGGCGAGTTCATGGAGGACGTCGTCAAGCCACAGATGGCTCAGCTGCTGGACCGCCCGCTGACCGGCCCCCAGCGCATGAGCTGCTACGACTGCCACGACGACTAGGGAACACCCTCCGCGGGGCGCGGTCCCAGACCCATGCGTCTGCACCGCCTCCTGCCCGGCCTCTTCCTCCTCCTGATCCTCGGCGCGAGCCCGTCCCCCTGGACCCAGCTGCAGCCGGGCCTCGATCTGGGCGTGTTCGCGGCGCCGACCCGGTCGGACGTCGGCGACTCGAACATCCACGTCCTGCGCGTGGACCCGGCGCGCTTCGACCTCGTGCTGCTCAACGCCTCGGCGGACCCGACGCTGGGCAACCGCACGGCGCGGCATTGGGTCGAGACCGAGGGGCTCGTCGCCGCGATCAACGCCTCGATGTACGCCGAGGACCACCGGACGTCCGTCGCCCACATGGAGCGGTCCGGTCACGTCAACAACGCCCGCTGGAGCGCCGACAACGACGTGCTCGCCTTCGACCGGATCGGGGCCGACGGCCCCAAGGCCACCATCATCGACAAGCGGTGCGACGACCGCGCCACCCTGGCCCCGCGGTACCGCACCCTCATCCAGAGCATCCGCATGCTGCGCTGCGACGGCGCGAACGTGTGGAGCCAGCAGCCCAGGCGCTGGAGCCACGCCGTGATCGGGCTGGACGGGCAGGGCCGGGTGCTGCTCATCCACGCCCGCTCCCCCTGGAGCACCCACGACTTCATCGACCTGCTGCTCGCCCTGCCCCTGGATCTCAAGCGCCTGCAGTACGCCGAGGGCGGCCCCGAGGCGAGCCTGTTCGTGCGGGCGGGGGACGTCGAGCTGGACCGGTTCGGCAGCTACGAGACCGGCTTCTTCGAGTCGGATGACAACGACCGGGCGTGGCCGCTGCCCAACGTCGTCGGGGTGCGGCCGATCCCGCAGTGATTCCAGCCGCTTCGGGGCGGCGTGGTCGATTTGTTCACTTTTGTTGGCCCTCCGGACCAGATCTCTTCGTCTGGGGCCACGGAGGTGACGACCATGACCCGTTCCCAGCTCGACCGACTCCCCCTGACCTGTTCCCTGGTGGCCTGGACGGCCGCCCTCTCCCTGGCCGGGGGCTGCGCGCCGCCCGCTGCTGACCAGTCCCGCGGCGCGAACTCCGCCGGACCCTCGGAGCTGCAGGCGTGGTCCGACGACCCGAAGAGCGCGGGCGTCGAGCCGGCGTTCCCGGATCTCGCGCCGTCCGACGGGCAGGACCCGGCCGACGACACCGAGGACGACACCGGGCCCGGGGGCGTGTACCCCGCGGACCTGAGCATCGGCGACGACGCCGCGGCGGATGCGTTCTGCGCTGCTGGGTACACGGGCATCGCCGGCTCGCTGCGGATGGGCGAGGCCGTCACGTCCACCGTCGGGCTCGCGTGCCTGCAGTCGGTGGGAGGCGCGCTGCAGATCGAGTCGGCGTTCGGGCTCGCGTCCATCGAGCCCTTCGAGGACCTCACCTGGATCGGCGGGGATCTGCGGGTCGCGAACCTGCCCCACTTGCAGTGGGCGGACCCGTTCCCGGTCCTGCAGTCCATCGGCGGGGATCTCGTGATCGAGGCGCTGTCGGCGACCAGCGGGATCGACGGCCTGCAAGCCCTGGGCTCCGTGGGAGGCCGCGTGGCCATCCTCGACAACGGGGCGGCCATCACGATCACCATGGCGCCGAACCTGCGTCGCGTGGCCGGAGACGTCGAGATCGTCTGGAATCGGCACGCCCGGACCGTCGCGCTGCTGGACGCGCTGCAGGTGGTGCGCGGCAGCGTGATCATCGAGGGGATGAACGCGGTCGAGTCGCTCTACTCGATGGCCGGGCTCGAGCGCATCGAAGGCGACCTGCACGTCATCGAGAACGACCAGCTGCGGGACCTGGACGGCGCGTTGAGCATCGACCGCATCGAGGGCGACGTGCGCATCGAGCGCAACCGCCACCTGGAGCCGGAGGCCATCCAGCGCTTCCTCAGCTACGGCGCGGAGTTCGTGGACGGGCAGATCCTCGTGTCCGACAACGGCGCGTAGGCACGCAGAGCAGCCCCGAGATCAGCCGAAGACAGGCGTCCGATCGCAGTCGCGGTCGGGCGTCTGGGCGATCAGGACCCCGACAGCTTCGGATCCACCGAGCCGAACACGTGATCCCACAGGCCCGTGCTCACGCCGAAGCCCTTGTCGTGGTTCCCGAAGTGGTGCATCAGGTGGCGCTTGCGCTGCCCGCGCAGCACCGAGGCCAGGGGCTTCGCCCAGGCGCCGGACGGGATCTTGATGTGGTGCGTGGCGTAGTGGCAGTAGTCGTAGGCCAGGTAGCCCAGGGTCATGCCCGTGAACGCTCCGGCCACCAGGGGCGCCGGCAGGATCGCGCCGAACAGGAACCAGAAGCCGATGGCGAGGGGCACGCTGATGATGGGCACCATCACGAGGCGGAAGTGGTCTTCGGGGTAGTGGTGGTGGATGCCGTGCAGGTACACGTAGATGATCCGGCTGATCAGGTTCGTGGGCGCGATGTGGAACAGCCACCGGTGCAGCACGTACTCGGTGATCGACCAGAACAGCACGCCCCCCAGCACCAGCGGCAGCGTGACCAGCCCCACGGTGCGCACGCTCGCAGACAGCGCCACGGCCAGGACGGGCACGAAGATCAGCGCCGGCACGACGGGGTGCACCTTCGAGAAGAACTCGATGAAGGACCAGCGGAACATCCTCGCGATGGTGTTCCGATAGACGGCGTCGTCATGCATGTCCATGACGTTGTCGGGTCCGTTGACGGTGATCTCTTTGGCCAAGTGGCTGAACTCCTGGGGTTCGAGGGCGGCTGGCCCCCGAGCGGGTGGTCTATTGAGAGGTGAACCGCATACGCTCGGGTCGCCCCGCTGGTCTGCGAATCCCCTGGCAGCGTCACTCATCGGTCACGGGGGGTCCACCCCGCTCCCTCTTTGTTTCTCGCCAGTGAATCCGCATCCTCAGCGGCGCTCAACCTCGGTACGCGGTTCAACTCTCTAGCACCGATGGCCGTCGCCGGCCATCGGACCCTACTGCGTGATCGTGATGGTGACGCTGGCCTCGGCGCCCGTCTGGTACGCATCCATGACCAGGACGTACATGCCCCCGACCGTCGGCGTGAAGGTCAGGGTGCCCGTCTGGTCGGGGATCGGATCCACGCACTCCATCGACGTGCTGTTGAACAGCACCGGCACGGGATCGCAGCCCACGGAGCCAGAGTTGAACACCTCGTACTGGATGTCGCCGCCGGTGTGGTCGAACGCGATGGACACGGGCTGCGGCAGGGCCGTGATGAAGGAGATCACGGCGTTGTTCCCGCCGGTGTCCGAGCAGGTAAGGCCCGTGGAGAGGGTCGCGCCGCTGGTGACGAGGTTGATGGTGGCCGTCGCGGGCTGGACCGGGGTGACGACGAGGGTCGCGTCTGGGCTCGCAGCGCAGGCCCCGGTGCTCGTGCCGGTGGAGTCGTCGTCGTCGCCGTGGGCCGCGGTGGTGTCGTCGTCGTCGCCGTGGGCAGTGGAGTCGTCGTCGTCGCCGTGGGCGGTGGAGTCGTCGTCGTCACCGTGGGCGGTGGAGTCGTCGTCGTCACCGTGGGACGCGTCGTCGTCGTCGCCGGTGTCGTCGTCGCCAGTGTCGTCGTCGCCGGTGTCGTCGTCGTCCCCGGTGTCGTCATCGTCCGTGTTGCTTCGCCGCCCGTTGCCGCGCGTGGTGCACGCGGCGAGCACGAGCAGGCCGCCCAGAAGGACCATGAGGAGGACATGAACGAGACGGGAACTGCGCATGGGCGTCTCCTATCACGGGTCGCCTTCAAAGACCCGCGATCTTCTCCACCAGGGGCTTGAGTCCCTGGACCCCGCACCGCTGCATGTAGAAGTGCAGCCCGCGCACCCCGCCCAGCTCTTCGCCGCCGCCTGCGCGACCGGGCCCGCCGTGCACCATCTGGGGCATCACCGTGCCCGGACCGGGGCTGTGGTCAGCGACCTTGGAGCCGCCGATGCACACCCTGCCGTGGTGCGGCGCGAGCCCCAGGACCGCGCGCATCGCGAAGCGCTTGTCGTCGGTGTACACGGTGGACACGAGCCCGCCGCGCCCGCGGGCGACGGCCCGCACCGCCTGATCCGCCGTCCCGTCGTAGGGGATGATGGTCTGCACCGGCCCGAACACCTCGAGGTCATGCACCACGCCCACGTCGGGACCGTCCACCTCGAGCAGGGTGGGCGTCACGAAGTAGCCGCCTTCGAGCCCGGTCCCCTGGGGCGAGCCGACTCCGCCGTCCCCCAGGAGCAGCCGCCCGCTGGCCGCCAGGGTCTGCACCCCCGCGCGCACGTCCCGCTGCTGCGCGGCCGTGGCGACGGGGCCGATCTGCACCCCGGAGACGTTCGGGTCGCCGTACGCGAAGCCCGCGGCCTGCTCGACCAGCGCGTCGCGCACCACCTCCAGGCTGCCTCTGGGCACGAAGATGCGCCGGATCGCGGTGCACTTCTGGCCCGCCTTCTGGGACATGTCCTTGCCGACCTCCCGCAGGAACAGGTCGAACGTGTCGGTGTCCACCTCCACGTCGGGCCCGAGCACCGCCGCGTTGAGCGAGTCCGCCTCGACGTTCGTGCGCACCCCCAGCCGCACCACGTTGTCGCGGCTGCGGATGAACGCGCCCGTGTCCGAGGAGCCCGTGAACGCCAGCGCGTCCTGGGGCCCGAGGTGGTCCAGCAGATCCCCCGCGGAGCCCGCGAGCAGGGAGATCGCGCCCTCCGGCACGACCTGGGCGTCCACCAGGATCTCGAACATGCGGGCCGTCAGCAGCGCGGTGCTGGTCGCCGGCTTGCACACCACGGGCACCCCCGCGAGCAGCGCCACCGCGGCCTTCTCGCCGAAGCCCCAGGCCGGGAAGTTGAAGGCGTTGATGTGCACCGCCACCCCGTGGCGCGGCACGCGGATGTGCTGGCCCACGTACCGGGGGTTCCGGGCCAGCTGGATCGTGTCCGCGTCCACCAGGAACCCCGCGTCCCCCAGGCTCTCGCCGAGCTTGGCGTACCAGGCCATCGTGCTGGTGGCCCCGTCGACGTCGAACTTGGCGTCGCCGCGGGTGTTGCCGCCGTTCAGGGCCCCCAGGGCGAGCAGCTCGGCCCGGTGCTCGTGCAGCGCGGACGCCATGGCGGTCAGCAGCTCCCCCCGCTGGGCGAAGGACAGCTCCCGTAGCGCCGCCCCGCCGCGGCTCCGGGCGAACTCCAGCGCGGCCCCCAGATCGAGGCCCTCGGTGCTGGTCTCGGCGACGACCGCGCCGGTGGTGGGGTTGTGCAGGAGGCTCTTGCGCCCCGTGCCCGCGACCCACTGGCCGGACAGGTAGCTCTTCAGGACGATGGTCATGCTCGGCTCCGGTGCGCGGCGATCAGATGCGGGCGTAGGGGTCGTCGGAGAACTGGACGTACTCGAAGTCGAACCCGTTGTTGTTGATGCCCGTGCGCGGCGGGGCGATCCAGGGCGCGATCTTGCCGGGCTCGTACACCGGCTTCATGAGCGAGGCGACGTACGCCTCGTCCTGGGCCGTGGGCAGCCACTCGCCCTTGCGGAGCTCCCACTGCGCCTCGGTGAGGGGCGCGCCGGAGGGCGTGTACCGGCCCCGGGACCACACGCCCTGGGCGCGGCCGAACCGCTCGTCGGCGAGGGTGATCTCGAAGTCGATGCCCGCCCGCTTGATGATCTTGTTCCAGCGGTCCACGCCCTTCTGGCAGTCCGTGCGGTACTCGTCGCGCAGCACCAGGTTCATGGCGCGCCGCATGGGCACCTCGACCGACTGCTCGCCGCCCGCGGCGTCGGGCCGGGCCGTGTTGTAGACCTGGTCCAGGGCGAGGTGATCGGGGTACTTGCCGGGCATGGACTCGTTGAAGCGCCCCTTGAGGCCCGCCGCGAAGTAGGACGCCGCGTTGCTGCTGTCCTCGCCGCCGAACAGGTCCTGGGACACGCTGAACCAGCGGTTGACGTACTTCTGCATGACGTCGAGCGGGATGCCGCCCCGGGTGGTCACGTCCTCGGCGGGCGCGTCCTTCATCAGCTCGCAGGTGCGCTGCAGGATCCGGCTGATGCCCGTCTCGCCCACGAACATGTGGTGGGCCTCCTCGGTCAGCATGAAGCGGCAGGAGCGGGCGAGGGGATCGAAGCCCGACTCGGCGAGGCTCGCGAGCTGGTACTTGCCGTCCCGGTCCGTGAAGAACGTGAAGCAGAAGAAGCTGAGCCAGTCGTTGATCGGCTCGTTGAAGGCGCCGAGGATCCGGGGGCTGTCGGGGTTGCCCGAGCGCCGGACCAGCAGGTCCTCGGCCTCTTCGCGGCCGTCCCGCCCGAAGTACTTGTGCAGCAGGTACACCATCGCCCAGAGGTGCCGACCCTCCTCGACGTTCACCTGGAACAGGTTGCGAAGGTCGTACAGCGACGGCGCGCACCGGCCCAGCAGGCGCTGCTGCTCGACGGACGCGGGCTCGGTGTCGCCCTGGGTCACGATGATGCGGCGCAGCTCCTTGCGCCAGTCGCCGGGCACCTGGTCCCAGGCGGGCTGGCCGAGGTTGTCGCCGAAGCCGATCATCCGCTGCTCGTCGTGGGGGGTCAGGAAGATGCCCCAGCGGTAGTCGGGCATCTTGACGTGCTCGAAGTGGGCCCAGCCCTTGGGATCCACGGCCACCGCGGTGCGCAGGTAGATCTTGTCGAGCTGGAAGCCCTCGGGCCCCATCTCCATCCACCAGTCCTTGAAGTTGGGCTGCCACTCCTCCAGGGCGCGCTGGAGCTTGCGGTCATCGGCGAGGCCGACGTTGTTGGGGATCCTGGAATCGAGGTCGACTCGCATGGGCGGGTCCTTTCAGGCGGTGGTCTGGGGTCTGGGGATCAGGTGCGGTCGTAGTCGAATTCGGCGGACTCGGGGCGGCCGTAGAGCGTCAGCGCGCCCGTGGGGCCCACCGCGTTGGGCCGCTGGAAGATCCAGTTCTGCCAGGCCGTGAGGCGGCCGAAGATCTTCGTCTCCATCGTCTCGGGGCCCGCGAAGCGCAGGTTTGCCTCCATGCCCGTCAGGGCGTCAGGCGACATGGAGGCGCGCTCCTCGACCACGAGCCGGATCTCGTCCTCCCACTCGATGTCGTCGTAGGCCTCGGTGACCAGTCCGTGGTCGATGGCGTCGTCGGCGGCGAGGCAGGCGCCGATGTGCTCGCGCAGCGCATCGGGGTGGCCCGGGTCCCCCAGGAAGCGGGTCTGCAGCCGGGTCAGGTCGTTGCTCATGGGCAGCAGGCCGAAGTTCATGCCGGACAGGGCGACGTGCACGCCGTCTTCGTCGTACATGTACTGCCGGTCGGCGGCCAGGGCGAGCTCGAGCAGGCTGCCGGCGAAGGCCGAGCCCTCCTCGATGAGGGCGAAGAAGGTCTTCGCGGTCAGGTCCAGGCGCTTGAGCACGCGCTTCATGTGCAGCGTGACCTCCTTGACGTACCAGTCGTCCTGGTGGGCCAGGAGCTGCTCGTCCAGGGCGAGCACCGTCTTGGGGTCCCCCTCGGTGCGCAGCAGGACCAGGCCCGTGCCCAGGTGGTTGAAGCGCAGGTGCAGCAGCGCGTCGTCGAGCTCCCGGAAGGCCTTCAGGGCCCACCAGGCGTCCCCCAGGTCGCGGGGCGACGCGGGCAGCGGCGACACGGCGTCCGGCGCGCGCATCGTCAGGATCGCGGTGCGGGGCGTGGGGCCGAAGGTCAGCGTCACGAACTCGTAGGTGCGGTTGCCGTCGTCATCGACCTGCGCCTGGATGGGGGTCAGCGCGATGCCGGCGCGGTCGGGGCGTCCGCCGTCGGCGATGGCGACCGCTCGGGCCTGGACCTTGTCGTCGAACTTCGTGGTGGGGAACACGCCGTCCACGAGCCCCCACTCCACCGCGCGCTTGCCCTTGATGCCCTCGGCGAGGGTGCTGAAGATGTCCGCCCGGTCCCGCCGGATCTTGCGCTTGTCCGCCACCCGGGTCAGGCCGCCGGTGCCGGGCAGCACCCCCAGGAACGGCACCTCGGGCAGCGCCACCGCCGAGCGGCGGTCGTCCACGAGGTAGATCTCTTCGCACGCCAGGGGCAGCTCGTACCCGCCACCGGAGGCCACTCCGTTCAGGGCCGCGATGTAGGTCTGGCCCGAGTGGGCGGTGGCGTCCTCGATGTAGAGCCGCGTCTCGTTGGTGTACTTGCAGAAGTTCACCTTGAAGGCGTGGGCGCTGCTTCCGAGCATGAAGATGTTGGCCCCGGAGCAGAACACCCCCGGGATGGCGGAGGTGATCACCACGCAGGTCACCTCGGGGTGCTCGAAGCGCAGGCGCTGCACGGCGTCCGCGAGCTCGATGTCCACGCCCAGGTCGTAGCTGTTGAGCTTGAGGGCGTAGTCGTCGGGCCGCAGCCCCCGGTCTTCCTGCACGTTCAGGGCGACGCGCGCGACCGGCCCCTCCACGGACAGCGCGACGTGCGCGTACTGCGACGGGTGGGTCTGGAACGAGACGGACGGGTGGGGCTGATCTGCGGCCATGGGCGGATGGTAGGGAGGTTTGATTCTAGATGCAAGATATTGCTTGCGGCCGAACTCGGACAGGAAATATACTGCGTCAGTGCGAGACCCCCGCCCCGATTCGCCCGTGCTCCGCCGCATCGCCCACCGGGTGCGGGCTCGGCGCGTGAGCATGGGCTTGACGGCCCGGCAGCTCGCCGAGCGGGCGGGGCTGTCGGCGCGCTTCATCAGCGATCTGGAGAACGGCCGGGCGAACATCGCCATCGGCCGGCTGAGCGTGGTGGCGGACGTGCTGGGGGTGGACGTGGGGGAGCTCGTGGCCAGCTCGTCCTGGCTCGCCTCGACCTCCGCGGGGGGCATCGAGGCGGGCGACGGGTCCCGGGCCCGGTCCATGCGCCCCCGCCCGGTGGCCCTCATCGGGCTGCGGGGGGCCGGGAAGAGCACGCTGGGTCGGCTGCTGGCCGACGCCCTGGTCTGGGAGTTCGTGGAGGTGGACGCGCGGATCGAGCAGGTCGCGGGGCTCGACCTCGCCAGCATCTTCGCGCTGCACGGCGAGGACTACTACCGGCGCCTGGAGGCGATGGTGGTGGGGGTCCTGCTGGGGGAGCCGACGCCGCGGGTCCTGGCCCTGTCGGGCGGGCTCGTGACGAACACGCCGGTCTTCGAGCTGGTGCGGCGCCGCACCACCACGGTGTGGCTGCACGCGTCCCCCGAGCAGCACATGGAGCGGGTCCTGCGGCAGGGAGACGAGCGGCCCCTGGCCGACCGCGCCCGCCCCATGGAGGAACTCAAGAACATGTTGAGCACCCGGGAGCCCGCCTACCGCCTCGCGGATCTCGCCGTAGACACCTCGGACGGCGACCCCGCGGCGGTGCTCGAAGAGCTCCTGGCGGCGCTGGACGCCCAGCGTGAGGAGCAGCAGCAGCTGGTGTGAGGCCCGGCCCCCGTCGGGACACGCCCCCGGGCACCTGCTATGTGGACAGCGGATGACGTTCAGCGACAAGCCTGATCGCCTGCTCAACGCGGTGCGCGCCGTGGACGTGCTCGCCTGCCTGGCCCTGTTCGGGGTGGCGCTCCTGTGCCGGCTGCCGCTGGTGCCGCACTTCAACGTCAGCTCCGACAGCATGGATCCGCTGCTGCACGCCTGGCAGATGCTGGCCGGCACCACCTCGCCGTTCAGCGCCTTCAGCCCCCTGTACGGGTACGCCCGGGCGTGGTGCCACATCCCGCTGCTGCTGGGCTCGGACGGCCTGCTCGATGTGGTCCGGGCCGCCGCGGTGAGCTCGTCGTTCGTGCCGGTGTTCGTCTACATCGCGGGGCGCATCGTGCTGGGGGGCACCGGTCCGGCGCCGGGGGGCACCATCGGCCGGCGCGCGGGGGCGCTGCTGGGGCCGCTGCTCGGAGGGGCGCTGCTGGCGCGCTATCCCGGCTACCTGCAGGAGCAGATCTTCCCCCACCTGTACCGGAGCCCCGAGCTCGGCGCGGCGCTCACCATCCCCTTCGCCCTGCTGCTGCGGGAGGCGGGCCTGGGGGGATCGGACCGCGAGGAGCCGTCTCGCCCGTCTCGTCGGACGGTGCTCGGGGCGGCGGCGGCGGTGGGCCTGCTGCTCCCCCTGATGGGCCTGAACCACCCCTACGGCGCGGCCGCCGGGGGGGCCCTGGTGCCCCTGCTGGTGCTGCTGCTGGTGCGTCGCGGGCGGACGTTTCTGGCCCCCCTGGCGCTCTGTGTGGGCGTGGCCTTCGTCGTGGCGCTGCCGCACCTGCTGTACCTCGCCACCGAGGCCATGCAGATGGGCGACGGGCTGGTGGGCTTCGTGCGGGCCGACACCGAGTTCGGGGCCATGGGCGTCGCCATGAGCTTCGACCGGCTGCTCGCGGAGCGGCTGCAGTGGCCGTCGGGGTCCCTGCTCGCGCGAGCGCCCTTGGCCGCCCTCGTCCTCGGTGCCCTGGCGACCATCTGGCGTCCGCGCCTTGGTGGAGCGACCGCGCTGGTCGGGGGGAGCGCCCTGAGCGCCCTGCTGGCGGCGTTTGCCCTCAGCAAGGTGTCCCAGCACATCCAGCCCTACCACTGGCGGCCGATCCTGCCGTTCTTCGCGCTGTCCGCGGGCCTGCTCGTCGCGACGGTCCTGGACATCGGCCTGCGCCGGACCCGGGCGGAGCGCGCCGGACACCTCGAGCAGCGCCAGAAGCTGGCCCACGTCATGGCCCGTCGGCTGCCCGCGACGGCGTTCGGCGCCCTGCTGGTCGTGCTGATCCTGTCGGCGGTGAACAGCGGCTTCCAGGCGGACGAAGGCAACTACCGCGCCCTCGGGGAGACCGCGGTGATCCGCCAGGGGCAGCACCACGAGCGCATCACCCGCCGGATCACGGCGATCCGGGACCGCACCGGCGCGCTGCCGCTGTTCGCGGGGCTCGAGTTCCCGCCCTTCGAGGTGGTGGTGGACCAGGGCGCGGTGGCGCTGGACATGCTGCTGGGGGGCGTGACGCGGCAGGACATGCTGACGGCGTGGGCGGGGGATCCGGCCCAGACGGTGCTGCTGCACATCGGCCTGGGAGACCGGCCCATGGACAAGGTGGTGGCCACCCTGCGCCCGGACATGGCGGTGGTGGACGGGGGGCCGGAGTACCTGATGGTGTCCGCCACGGCCTCGGTGCTGCGGCTGTGGTCCCGGAGCCTGTGCCCGGCTGCGAGCGGCCCTCGCTGGCTGCTGCACCCCGACGAGGGCGAGGAGTACCGGCTGCGGGGCTACCTCGAGGTGCGGCAGCTGATCGAGGACGGCGTGCTGTACGTGCGGCCCTACGACTGGGCACATCCCTGCATGGAGCCCTACGCCTGGCCCAACTTCGAGGCCGCCGAGTACCCCTTCGCGGAGCCCGGGCACGCCCCGTTCGGGGACATCGATCCGCAGACGTACTTCTGGGTGAACCTCGGCCCGGGCAGCTTCAACCGCACCGAGATGCCCCGCCGCACCTGGGACCAGTGCGTCGCCGCGGGGGTCTGCGCGCCCCAGGAGTGGCCGCTGCCCGAGGACCCGTGGCTGCCCATCACGGGGGTCTCCGCCGACCAGGCCGCGGGGCTGTGCCGCTGGCTGGTGCAGGGACGCGAGCGTGAAGGGCGGATCTGGACCGGCGACCTGCCCACGGAGATGGAGTGGGAGCTGGCCGCGACGTGGCACCAGGGGGTCAGCGAGGTCCGCGTGCGCTGGCCCTGGGGGGACGAGCCCACGCTCGACAAGGCCAACATCGCCCACCCCGAAGGGGGACCGCACCCTGTCGGCGCCTGGCTCCCGGGGGCCAGCCCCATGGATCTGGAGGACATGGTGGGCAACGTGGCGGAGTGGGTGCGCAGGGCGCGCCGCCCCGGCGATGGCGATCGCGTCGGCGCCCCGCTGGACGGCTACTTGCTGGCGGGTGGCTCCTGGCGCACGCCGGCGGATGTCATCCTGGGGGGCATGTTCGAGACCCCCGAGCCGGAGCGCCCCCTGGATGACGTGGGCTTCCGGTGCGTGATCCGCGCGCAGGACGCGCCGTGAGCGAGCGCTGGACGCCCGCCCGCCTCGCGGGGCTCGCGGTGGTGCTGGGGGTGGGCGTGCTGTGCGCGTTCTCGGGGCTGACGGTCCGGGACCTGGGCGACACCGAGTTCGAGGAGTTCTCCGGGTCCGGGCCCCTGGGGATCCTGGTGCGCTCCATCTCCCCCACGCCCAACGACTGGGGCGCGCACATGCCCCTGTCCCACCTGTTCCGGTGGTGGATCGTGGAGCTCCTGGGGGACCAGTCCCCGTTGGGCTGGAGGTTGCACGCGGCGGTGGCGGCGGTGGCGGCCTCCGTCCTGGCGTGGTGGGCGGTGGCCCGCACGGGCCGGCTGACCCTGGCCGTGGCGGCCGGGGTGCTCGTCGCGGTCAACCCGGTGCTGGGCTTTCACTCCCACGAGTCCAGCAACTACTCCCTGAGCACCCTTTTGGGTGGCGTGCTGCTGCTCGCCCTGCTGCGGTGGGAGCGAGGCCTGCCCCGGGCCGGGATCCTGCTGGGGATCATCGTGTTCCTGGGCATGTTCAACGACCTGTTCTTCCTGTTCCCGGCGCTGTTCGTGTTCCTGTGGACGGCGGGCCGGGCCGCGGGCCTCGGAGGCGGCGCGATCACCGAGGTGCGCAGGCGGTTCCTGGCGACCTGGGGCCTGGTGACGGCCCTGGCCGCGGGCCCCGTGATCTGGTTCGTGTCGCACCTGCTGCGGCTCAACGCGGACCAGATCATCGGTCCCCACGCCGATCCGATCCCCAGCGAGGGCGTGTCGCTGTGGAACGAGGCATGGCAGCTGGGCCTTCGCTTCGCGGGGGGCTACATGGGCGGCTACGGGGACGTGCGCGACCAGGATCCGTGGGTGACCTGGGCGCCGCTGCTGCTGCTCGTGCTGGTGGTGCTGTGGGCGTGGCGGGATCGCGCGCCCGAGGGGGAGGTGCACCGGCTCGCGGTGTGGATGGTCCTGGGCAGCCTCGCCCTGATCCTGGTGATCCGGCTGGGCTTCGGGCTGCTGTTCGCCCGGGAGTTCACCACTGAGCCCCGGATCTTCACCTCCGCCATCATCCCCCTGGCGCTCGCCTGGACGGGCCTGTGCTCGGGCATCGGCAAGCGCGGGGGGTTGGTGGCCCTGGCTGCGCTCATCGCGGTGGTGGCCCTGCCCACGGCGCGGCAGCTGGCGAACCTGCCGGACCGGGACTCCCGGGCGGTGGCCCTGATCGGCCGACACCACCGTCCCGGCGACATGCTGATCGTGTACCGCCAGATCCGCTGGAGGCTGCCCCCCACCCTCGCCGCCGCCGACGCCGGGGACTGCCTGCAGGGCGGCTCCGAGGACGCGCTGCCGGACCGGATCTGGATCGCGGCCCCCTCGGACGGAAACCAGCGCCCCGTGGTGCCCATGTGCGGCGGAGAGTCCCTGGACCTGCTGGCCACCGGGCGCTGGCGCCTGCGCGTGCACGAGCGCTGGTTTCCGCCGGACGCGGACCGCAAGTCCGGGTCCTTCATCCCCGAGCTGATCGTGGCGCTGCTGGAGCGCGCTCCGCCCTCCGCGGCCCCCGGCGATCTGCGGTCGGTGCACGTGAGCTTCCTTCGGGGCCTGCTGGCGGGCGGGGACGAAGCCAGCGTCGCCCGGGCCCGGTTGCTCGTGGACCAGGACGGCACCGTGGACGACCGCTCCGAGGCGCGGATGTTCGAGCAGCCCTGGCAGGAGCAGGTGCGCTTCGACGGAATGACGGTGGGGGACTGGATGCGCCTGGAGGTGAACCGGTCGGTGGACCTGTCCTCGTCGTGGTTCGGCCTGCTGCGACCGCTGGGTCAGCCGATCCTCGATCTCGATCCGGTGCTGGTGCTGTCCGATCCCCTGGAGCCGGCCCGCACGGTGCGGATCCCGGCCCTCACCAGCCCTACGCTGCGGGTCGCCGAGCGGGCCCTGCGCGCGCTGCTCGCCCTCGGGCTGGCCCTCGGCTTGCTGGTCGCCAGGGTCCGTCCCCCTCGAAGCTGGTAGCCTCGCGCGCCCGCGCGCACTCGATCCCGCGCGCCGCCACGGAGAGCACGATGAGCCGCACGGTCGACATCCTCGCCGCCGACGCCGACTACCTCCTGGGCTTTGACAGCCCGGCCATCTCGTCGGACCGCCTGGTCCTGCCGGGACCGGACACGGTGGACCGCGTGTACAGCCAGACCGACCGCAACCCGCGGGTGCTGGTGTCGCTGCAGCGGCTCTTCGGGACCGGTCGGCTCGCCAACACCGGCTACCTGTCGATCCTGCCGGTGGACCAGGGGATCGAGCACAGCGCCGGGGCGAGCTTCGCGCCAAACCCCGACTACTTCGATCCGGCCAACATCATCGAGCTGGCCATCGAGGGCGGCTGCAACGCGGTGGCCACCACCTACGGCGTGCTCGCGTCCGTGGCCCGCAAGTACACCCACAAGATCCCGTTCGTGCTCAAGCTCAACCACAACGAGCTGCTCACGTCCCCCAACACGTTCTCGCAGATCGCCTTCGCGAGCGTCGATCAGGCCTGGCAGATGGGCTGCGCCGCGGTCGGAGCGACCATCTACTTCGGGTCGGATGACAGCAACCGCCAGATCGTCGAGGTGAGCGAGATGTTCGCCCAGGCCCACGAGCTGGGCATGGCGACCATCCTTTGGTGCTACCTGCGCAACGACTCGTTCAAGCAGGGCGGCGTGGACCATCACTCCAGCGCCGACCTGACCGCCCAGGCCAACCACCTGGGGGTGACCATCGGGGCGGACATCATCAAGCAGAAGCTGCCCGAGCAGAACGGCGGCTACGCGGCCCTGAACATGGGCGACAGCAGCTACGGCAAGTTCGACAAGCGCATCTACACCGAGCTGTGCAGCGACCACCCCATCGATCTGACGCGCTACCAGGTGGCCAACTGCTACATGGGCCGCATGGGGCTCATCAACTCCGGCGGGCCCAGCGGCAAGAACGACCTGCAGCAGGCCGTCAAGACCGCCGTCATCAACAAGCGCGCGGGCGGAGTGGGGCTGATCTCGGGGCGCAAGGCGTTCCAGAAGCCGCGGGCCGAGGGCGTGCAGCTCCTCAACGCCATCCAGGACGTGTACCTGGACTCCGGGGTCACGATCGCCTGAACCCCTCCCAGGGGGTGTTGATCAGCGCACCACGGAGTTGGGGGTGGTGGTGGCGCCGCGGGTCGGACCGTCGCCGGCCAGCTCCCGCACCGCCTGTTGGTAGCCGGACCACCGGCCCTCTGCTCGCGCCTTCTTCTCCAGCGCGGCCCGCAGCGCGTCGTGCACGAACGACCAGCCGCCCCGGGAGGGCACGGCGAGCTGCTCCCTGTAGAGCCGGTCGAGCAGCCCCGGGGGAGCCTGCAGGCCCAGGCGCTGGGTGATGGCCGCGAACTCGACGCGCATCACGCGCCCGCCGAGGGCCGCCGCCAGCTCGAGGATCCGGATCGCCGCGGGCCCCATGTCCCCCACCGCCCCGTGCACGCGGTTCATCCACAAGGCCGGCAGATCCCGGGGGATGTCCGCTTCGCCGCCCTCGGACAGCAGGAACCCGTTCGGTCCGGCCACGAGCACGCCGCGACGGATCCACTCGCCGACCAGCTGCGTGGCGAAGAGCGGGTTGCCCGCGGTGCTCTCGGTGACCCGGCGCGCCAGGTTGCCGTCCAGCCCCAGCAGGTCCCGGACCAGCGTCAGGTGGGTCGCGCGGTCCAGGGGCTGCAGGGGCACATGCGCCGAGCGCCGATCCGCCAGGAGCCTCTCCAGCAGGACGTCGCCGGTTGATCCGTTCTCCAGCGCGTCCTCCTGCACGGACACGATCACCAGCACCTCCGCGGGCTGTCTGTCCTGGGCGCGCAGCACGTAGTCGGCGAAGGCGAGGCCCTCCAGGCCCCACTGGGCGTCGTCCAGCCACAGCACCACCGGGCGCCGCTGCGCCGCCCGGCGCAGGAGCTCGTAGATCCACCGGAACCGGGGCCGCTCGCCTTCGTCCAGCGCCGTGGTGGAGCTCCCGTCGATCCGCGGCCGGTCCGCGTCGATCCACCGGGACAGCCCCTCGGCCAGCTCGCCGGCGCCTCCCGCCGAGGCCAGCCCGCGGCGCTGGAGCACGTCTGCGATCCGCGCCTGCCGCATGGACGGTGACAGGCCCACGCATCGGAACTCCCGACTGAGCAGGCGTCCGAGCCCGTCCGAGGGCCGGGCCAGGGGCGAGTGCGTCGCCCAGACCGTGTCGGCCACGCCCAGCTCGTGGGCACGCTGGCACAGCCATTGGGCCACGCGGGTGCTGCCGGTGCCCAGGCCGCCCTCCAGGAGCACCGCCCGGGCGCGTCCCTCCTCGTGCACCTGCCGGAGCGCGTCCCAGATCACGTCGAGCTCTTCGTCCCGCCCCACCAGGGGGATCGTGCGCATGCCCCACAAGCCGAGGCCCGCTCCGGCCAGGGTGCGCCAGGGGCGTCGTCGCCGTTGCCGGCGCCAGCTCAGCTGGAGGCGGATCCCGTGGCGGGCGGCGCTGTCGTCGGCGGCGGTGGGGCGCACGGGGGCGATGCTGGACAGGGTCTCCAGGCCCAGGTCGAACCGGGCGCCCCTCGGCGGCTGGACGGCGTCGTGTCGCTCGCCCGCCGGACCGTCCAGCCGGGCATCCACCTGCTCCTGGCGGACCGCGGGGAGGCCCTGCACCATCGTCAGCCCCAGGGCCCGGGTGCGCTCCTCGTCGTCCGGCTCGCCCAGGGCCTTGAGGTTCTGGGCTGCATCGGCGGCCAGCAGGGGGCGCTCGAAGGGCTCCTTGGCGAGCAGCTCCCGCACCCACTGCTCGAACCCGTCGGGCACCGGCACGCGCGGCTCGAAGGGCGGTGGCTCCTCCTCCAGGTGCATGTCCATCAGGTCCAGGGGATCGTCGGCGTCGAAGGGGAGCGCCCCCGTGGCGAGCTCCCAGGCGATGCACCCCAGGGAGTACAGGTCCGTCCAGGGTCCGTAGTCGCGCCAGCGGCCGTCGAGCTGCTCCGGCGCCATGTAGTGCAGGGTGCCCATCACCGGAGCGGCGTTCTCGTCGCCGACGGCGAGCTCGCGCTCGATGGCGTGGGCGATGCCGAAGTCGGTCAGCTGAAGCCCACCGCTGTGGTTGGGATCCGGGTCCACCAGGATGTTGGCGGGCTTGAGGTCCCGGTGGATCACCCCCCGGGCGTGGGCGTGGGCGAGCGCGTCCAGCAGCAGCAGCAGCGTCGCCTTGAGATCCCACCAGTCCCGGGCAGGCCGGTCCGCCAGGGTGCCGCCATCCACCAGGTCCATGACGATGTAGGGGGCGCCGGCATGCAGCCGCCCCCCGCTCGCCTCCTCCTCTTCGGCCGACACCACGCCCTGATCGAAGACCATCACGATGCCGCGGTGGTCCAGGCTCGCCATGGCCCAGGCTTCGTTGCGGAAGGCCCGCTGGAACGCCGCGCCCTGGAGCTCGTCGGCGACCATCACCTTGATGGCGACGGGGGTCTGCCCGGTGCGGTGCACGCCCCGCCAGATGGCCCCCATGCCCCCGGTGGCCACGAGGGCCTCCAGCCGGAACGGGCCGAGGTCGAAGGCTTCGATGGAGGGGGCGGCCAGCACGTCGGCACCATACATCGATGGGTCGAGGTGACCAGTCGCGTGTCCGCGCCGGGTGGCGGTGGGACTACGTCAGGGCTGCCAGGGCCGCCGCGTAGTCGGGCTCCTGCACGATCTCGGGCACCAGCTCGGCGTGCAGGACGGTTCCGTCCGGGTCCAGGACGAGGACCGACCGCGCACAGCAGCCACGCAGCGGGCCACCGAGGATCTTGACGCCGAAGTCCTCGCGGAAGGTCGAGTCGAACGTGCTCAGGGAGTGCACGTTCTCGATGCCCTCGGCGCCGCAGAACCGCGCGTGGGCGAAGGGCAGATCCGCGGAGATGCAGAGCACCGCCACGTCGTCACGGCCCGCGGCGTGCTGGTTGAACGTGCGCACGGACTGGGCGCAGATCCCGGTGTCGATGCTCGGGAAGATGTTCAGGACCAGCTTGCGTCCGGCGAACGAGGAGCCGTCCTCCTGGGCGTGGCCGACGGTGCGCAGGTCGAAGGCGGGGGCCTTGCTGCCCACCGCGGGGAGGTCGCCGGAGGTCGAGAACGGGTTGCCCTTGAGCGTGATGCTGGCCATGGAGTTCCTTTGAGGTCGGTGGTGGCGGTGTCTGCGCACCGGTCGGTGGCGGGAAGGACTAGCACCCGACGGGGCGGATCGCTCAGGGGGCGGCTTCGTCCTGGGGACCGTCACCCCGCAGGGCGCCCGTGGCGAGCTCGGCGAGGTCGGCGAACACCCGGTACACGGGCGGGATGACGAGCAGCGTGGTGGCGGTGGCGAACAGCAGCCCGAACGCGATGGTCGCAGCCAGCGGGGCCCAGACATCGCTCTTCCCGCCCAGGCCGATGGCCATGGGCAGCAGCCCGAAGACCGTGGTCACCGTGGTCAGCACGATGGGCCGCAGCCGCAGCCGCCCCGCCTCCAGGATCGCGTCCTTGACGCCCTTGCCGCGCGCCCGCTCCTCGTTGATGAAGCTGATCAGCACCAGGCTGTCGTTCACGACGATGCCGAGCAGCGCCACCAGCCCGTACAGGGTCAGGATCGACAGGGGCGTGCCGGTCACGAGCAGGGCCACCGCGGATCCGAGCAGGGCCCCGGGGAAGGTGAAGCCGATGATGATGATCGGCTGCAGGAAGCTGCCGAACTGCGTGCCCAGGATCATGTAGACGAGCAGCAGGCCCACGACGCTGAGGTAGCTCAGGGCGTGCAGGCTCTCCTGGAACTCCTGGAACTCGCCGGTGTAGTCGATCCTGTAGCCGGGGAACCGCTCGCTGAAGTCCGCGAGGCGGGCCTTGACCGCGGTGACCGCGTCGATGGGGGTGTTCTTCGTCTTGTCCACGTTCGCGGTGAGCGTGATGGTGCGCTCGCCCTGGTAGCGCCGGATCGCGTCGATCCCGCGTCCGACCTCGATGTCGGCCACCTCCCGGAACGGGATCAGGCCTCCGGAGGCCGTCGGCACCATCGTGCGGTCGAGCCAGCTCAGGTCCCCCCGCGCCTCCCTCGGGTACCGCACGAGCACCGGCACGTCGTCGCCGTCGTCTTGAAACCGGGTCGCCTCGGCGCCCTCGAAGGCGGCCCGCAGGGCGAGCCCCACCTGGGCCTCCCGCACCCCGAACAGGGCCGCGCGCTCCGGATCCACCCGGACCCGAAGCTCCTTCTTTCCGTAGACGAAGTCGTCGCGGATGTCCTCCACCCCGGGCACCGCCTTCATCTCGGTGCGCAGGACGCCGGCCAGCTCGTCCAGCCGGGCGAGGTTCGGCCCCTGGAGCTTGAGCTCGACGTCGCCGCCGGTGGGGGGGCCGGTGTTCAGGGGCACCAGCTCGATGGAGTCCGGCCCGGGCACGCGCTCGAGCACCGGTCGGAGCAGGGCGATCAGGTCCACCAGGGACTCGTCCCGGGACTTCGGCGGGGTGAGCTGGATGTCGAGCTGGCCGTAGTTGGCCTTGAAGTACCACTCCGTCTCGCTCATCAGGAAGCCGGCGTGGCTGGTGACCGACACCACGTCTTCGGGGGGGAGGGTGTCGTGGGCGAGGCGGTCGAGCTCGGCGATGATCTGGTCGGTCTGCTGCAGCGAGGTGCCCTCGGGCATGCGCACGTGCACGAAGAACTGGGGGATCTCCTCGCCGCTGAAGAGGTCCAGGTCCACCTGCGACACCACCGCGAGGGCCGCCGGCACCATCGCCAGGTACACCGCCGCGAAGATCGTGAAGCGCAGGGATCTCGCCCGCTCGAAGAGCCCGCGCAGCGCCCGCCCCAGGCCTCCCCGGCGCAGGGCCGTGCCCAGCACCACCAGGACCGCCGCGGACGGAAGCACCAGGCCCGCCACCGCGCCCACCACGCCGAACACGACGAAGAGCATCGTGGGCAGCAGGGCGAAGAAGAGCAGGATCGTGAAGGCGAGCCCCGCCAGGTTGGCGATCTGCAGCCCGTACCGCCCCGGCAGATCCCGCCGGGCGATCAGCGACGGCAGGACCAGGACCGCCAGGGCGATCCCCAGACCCACCAGGGCCCCCTGCACCGCCATCGGCATCGCCGCCTGGGCGCCGCTCGGCTCCAGGCCCCCCGCCGCCCGAAACGCGAGCCCCCCTCCGAGGACGACGCCGAGGGTCAGGGCCGGCAGGCCGCCCATGGCCCACCCCGCCAGCCGCACCAGCCAGCGCGTCCCGCCGTGCACCTCTTCCAGGCGGGGCACGCGCAGCGACGTGAGCACCCGCAGGATCCGCAGGTAGGGCTGCACGAAGCGGTCGAACATGCGCTCCCGGGCCTCGAGCCGGGCGGTGTCCCGCTCCCCCCATTCGTGGATGTGGGCGGGCAGCGAGATCAGCGCCTCGATGAGCGAGGCCACCAGGGCCATCGACACCACCACGGGGATGATGCGCATGAACTTGCCCATCAACCCGGGCATGAGCATCAGGGGCAGGAAGGCGGCGACCGTGGTCAGGATCGCGGCGGTCACCGGGACGGACACCTCGCTGACCCCGTCGATGACCGCGTCGAGCTGGGACTTGCCCATGGCCCGGTGCCGGGCGGCGTTCTCCACCAGCACGATCGCGTCGTCCACGATGATGCCGAGCACCAGCACGAGCCCGAAGAGGCTGTTGCCGTCCAGGGATGCGCCGGACCACCACATGAAGATGAACGTGGCGAGGAAGGCCAGGGGGATCCCCAGCGCCGTCAGCAGCGCGTTCCGCAGGCCGAGCACCGCCCACAGCACCGCCACCACCAGCAGCATCCCGAACAGGGCGTTGGTCTGCAGATCCCCCAGCATCGACGCGATCTGCTTGCTGGAGTCCCCCGTGACCGTGACCCGGGCGTTCCGGTCGGCGTAGCGCTCGTTGTACGAGTCGGCCAGGGCGCGGATCTGGCTGGTCAGCTCCAGCGAGTTCCCCTGTGCCTTCTTGGTCACGGTCAGGGTCACCGCGGGCTCGCCGTCGAACCGGGCGATGACCTTCGCGTCCTCCCAGATGTCCTCGACGGAGGCCACGTCCCCCACCGTCACGGAGCCGCCCCGGGGGTTGGCGCCGATGACCACCGCGTTGATCTGGCTGACGCGGTCGAACTGGTTGGTGGTGCGCAGCAGGTAGTCCGCGGACCCGACCGTGAGCAGGCCACCGGGGATGCTGACGTTGGCGGCCTGCAGGGCCTGGACCACCGCGTCCAGGGGCATGCCCGCGGCGTTGAGCCGGTCGGGATCCACCTCCACCCAGATCTGCCGGTCCTGCACCCCGCCCTTGTCGGCCTTGCCGATGCCCGGGATGGCCTCGATGTCCTCCTCGAGCTGCACGGCGAGGTCGAACAGGTCCTTCTTGTCGATGGTGCCGGACACGATCAGGGACAGCATGGGCACGAAGTCGGCGGAGCTGAAGTTGATCCAGAGCGGCTCCAGGGCGTCCGCAGGCAGCTTCACGACGCCCGCGGCGTCCTTGAGGTCCTGGTACGCAGAGTCGAACTCCTCGTCCGACAGCTGCTCGAACTTGATCGAGAAGAAGGCGTAGCCCTCCTTGCTGCGGTTCGCCACGGAGCTGACGCCGTCGACCCTGCTCACCGCGTCCTCGATGGGGATGGCGATCAGCTCTTCGATGTCGTCGGCCGGGACCCCCGGGATGTCGATCCGGATGAACACCCAGTTGAACGCCAGCTCGCTCATGAGCTGACGCGGCAGCTGCGTGTAGGCGTACGTGCCCATCAGCACGACCCCGATCAGCAGCATGTGCACCAGGACGGTGTTGTTGATGCTGAAGCGAGCCAGCCAGCGCATGGACCCGCTACTCCTGGACGGCGGGCAGCACGGCCGCGTCCGCCTCGCGCCCGCCCATGGCGTACACGCTGACGCTGACGCCGTCGCTCAGGTGCTGGGACCCGAGCACCGCCACGATCTCGCCGGGCTGCACCCCGCTGCGGACCTCGACCCGCCCGCCGGCGCTGCGCCCCAGGTCCACCTGGCGCTGGAGCGCGACGTCCCCCTCGATCACGAAGATCCGCGGCGGATCGCCCTCCACCACGGCGCCCTCCGGCACGACCACCCCCACCCGCTGGCCGACCACGATCTGCACCCGCGCCACCATGCCCGCGTGCAGCTCGCCGCCGGGGTTGGGCAGGGTCACCTCGACGGGCCAGGTGTGGGTCGCGGGATCGGTGATGGGGCTGATGGCGGTGACCCGGCCCTCGAAGCCCCGCTCCCCGAGGGCCGGGATCTGCACCGCCGCGGGCTGCCCCACTGCGAGTAGCGGGATCTCGCGCCCGGCGATCCCCAGGCCGATCTTGGCTTCGGACAGGTCGACCACCCCGAACGCCGGCGTGCCGGGGCCGACGAGGGCCCCCAGCTCCAGGCGGACCTTCGAGATGGTCCCCGCGAACGGCGCCCGGATGGCCGTGTCCGACAGGGCGCGCTCGGCGAGCCGGACCGCGGCCTGGGCGCCGGACACCTGGGCGCGCACCGAGCGCACCTGGATCGTCGCGGCCTCCAGGTCCCGATCCGTCGTTGCGCCCTGGTCGTGCAGCTCCTGGGCTCGCTCGAGCTCCGCCTCCGCCAGGGCCAGGCCCGCCGCCGCCTGCTCGGCCTGGGATTGGGCCTGATCGAGGTGCGCCCGCTGGACCCCCGAGTCCAGCCTCGCCAGCTCTTCGCCCTGAATGACCCGTTGGCCGAGCCGGGTGGGCAGATCCACGACCCGACCGGACCCCTCGGAGGCGACCACCACCTCCCGCACGGGGCGCACGACCCCCGTGACCACCACCGGATCGACCACGTCCTCCGAGGTCGCGGGGGCCACCGAGACCGCCACCACTCGCTCCACCTCGGGCGGCGCGTCCGGCTCGGCGGGGGGGCAGCCGAGCAGGAGCAGGGCTCCGGTCAGGGCCAGGGAGCGCACGAGGAGGGTCCGGGGCGGCATCTCAGCCCAGCTGCTCGATCTCGTCCATGAGGATCCGGGCCCGAGGACCGCCCGCGATGTCGGCGAGGTCGCTCAGTCGGGCGCGGGCCGCCGCGTCGGTGGCCGGCAGCAGGCGGACGCACAGCCGCACCATCGCGTTCTGATCGAAGGGGTGAAGCCAGGCCGGCAGCAACCCCAGCGCCTCGCTCAGGGACTGCTCGGCGTGCTCCCGGAGGAAGCGCTCGATCGAGGGCCCCGGTCCGGTGCGGTGCAGGCCCGACAGGAACGCGTGGGTCAGCGGGCCCACCGCGGCGGCGTGGTGCGTGGCCCGGGTGGCGCCGATCAGCTCCGCGGCCAGCAGATCGTCGTGAAGGAAGAGCAGCGACCGCACCACCAGGCGCGCCACGGCGTCGAGCGCCACGGGATCCTTGCGGCGGGCCAGGGCGGTCCAAGCGGCGCGGTGCGCGGGGCCCGGGCGGTCCAGGTGGCGCCTTGCGTTGGTCTCGCCGCTCTCCGGGGCGAACGCCGCGACCAGCTCGTCCGAGGGCAGCCGGGCGGCCAGCTCCTGCAGCCAGCCCTGCTGCTTGCGCCAGGTGGGCTGCAGCGCGAGCACCGTGAAGAGGGTCGTGTCCACCAGATCGACGGCGACCTTGTGGATCGCCCGGGCATCGTCGAGGTCCAGATCCGCCCGGTTGACGAGCCGCTCGAGCGCTCGCGCCGCCTCCCACCCGCCGCCGCGCCGGGCCAGGGCCTTGACCGCGTCGAGCCGGTCCTCCCAGGTCAGGGCCGCGCCCTGGGCCGCGAGGGCGCCTTCGATCCGGTCCACCGCCGCGTCCCCGGACAGGAAGTCCGGATGGCCGAGCCAGGACAGCAGCACCGAGCGGTTCTCCCGGGAGGCCAGGCACCCGAGCAGCAGTTCCTCGAACGCCCGGGCGGCGTCGGGGTCGCCCAGGGGCAGCACGGTCTCCGGCTCGACGTTCCACGCGAACGGAACGGGCGACAGCGCCGCGATCTGCACCCACCGCCGCCCGGGGATGGCGGGGCCCGCCTCCACGGTGAAGCCGAGCTCGAAGACGTGGTCGCCGATCAGGCGGCGCGACAGCCCCAGGGGCCCCGCTTCGTCGGCGAGGAACTGGTCCACGGCGGGATCGTCGTGAGCCAGCGCGGCCACCACGTCATCCAGCGTGGGAGAGCCGTCGGCGCACCACCGGCGCAGGACCTCATCGGGAGACTCGGACATGAGCCGGATGGTATCGCGAGTCTGCGCGTCAGGCGCGCCGACGGCGTGCAAGGGCCGTTTTGGGGGTGATCGGTCGATCCGGGGTCGGCTCGGAGCGCTGGATGGGACCAATTCATGCCGGGTTGGCCCCGGCGTGCGTTGACACCCATCATTTTATTTGAGGGTACGCCCGCGTCGTGCTCTTCGGCCGATCCTGGCAGTTATCCACACCTCGTCATCTCTCTGAAACCCGCGGGATTGCTGGGTTTGCGATCCCTACCCACCCCGACTGCAGACCTGTCCACGCCTTCCGGAATCGCTGGGAAAAGACGCCGAGCCTGACGAAAATCTGCAAAAGGCGTTGACGTAGTGCCACAGCCCCGGATTAACCTGTTTGAGAAAGGTCGCGGAGGACGCGGCCTCGATGGAGGAACTGCCAAATGTCTGACAAGAAGTACTTCGTGCTCATCGAGAACGGTGAGGACACCGCCACGGTGTTCAATTCACGGCAGGCGCGCGGCGCGGCTCTCAAGGCTGCTTCCCGTGGTCACACCGACATTCGTCTCCGTGAGCGCGGTACCAACCGCGTGCATGTGTTCAAGGGATGGCGCGAGCAGGTCGCGGCCCCGAAGAACGGGCCGGACTGGCTGGGCGACAAGGTGTGGCGCAGCAACGTGAAGAAGCAGGGCATCGAGAAGCTCTAGTCTGCTTTCCGGCCGGCCCAGGGGGGACCTTCGTTTGAGGAAGGCCGGGTTGGTAGTGGTGCTTCTGGCCGGCGCAGCACAGGGTTGCGCCGAGCCAGGGCCCGACCTCCCATCGCCCGACGAAGAGAGTCAGGACCTTCCCTGCGGTCGCGCCGACTTCGCCCTGGCTCCCGCCCCGCGGTCCGAGCCAGGGTTGGGCCTGTTGGCCCCCATCGACATCGATCTGTTGACCGCTGACGTCGTCATCGACGTTGTCCGGCAGCGTCTGCAGGTCCGCGCACGGATGACCTTCGTCGCGCCGGCGTCCGACGCCCTGCCGGTGTTCCAGCTCCTGCCCTGGCCCGACGAGCTGCTCCTGGACGGTGTGAGCCTGGCCCCCGACACCCTGATGCCCACGGTCGTATCGAGCCCACCTCGTCGGATCGTGGTGTTCCCGGATCCCTTCGCGCCGTGCTCCGAGCATGAGCTCGAGGTGGCCTTCGCCGTGCCCGCCTCGGCCCTCTCCGGAGCCCCGCTGCCGGCGCTGGAGTTCGCCGACGGGCAGGTGTGGTGGTCATCCGCCCAGGAGGATGGGATCCCCGACGCGATGTTGGAGCGGATCCTGCCCAGCAACCTGCTCTTCGACCGCCACTCCATCGAGCTGACCGTGGAGCTGACGGGCGCCAAGGCGCCGCACACCCTGGTCGGCAACGGGGTGATCCAGCCCGACGGACGCGACCGCTGGACCGCCTCGTTCCCGAGCCGCCAACCCCACGGGTCCTTCTGGGTCCTGCACCCCACACAGGGCGTGAACACCCTGCGGCGCGACGTCGTCCTGCCCGGGGCTCGGATCGTGCACCTCGAGCTGCACGCCTTCGCGGACGATGTGGACGTGGATCTGGAGCTGTCCGCCGACGTCGCCGAGGCCACGCTGCTGGAGTACGACGAGCAGCTCGGTCCCTACCTGCACGGCGACCGCTACCTGGGGTGGCTGCGCTCGGATCTGACCGTGTCCATGGAGTACGAGGGGGCGACGCTGTCCACGCCCGGCGCGCTGCAGCACGAGATGGCCCACTCCTGGTATGCCCGGGGCATCGCCCCCGTGTCCGAGCACCACGGCTGGATGGACGAGGGCATGGCCACCTGGGTGACGGGGGAGAACCCCTACTTCTCCGCACAGATGCCGACGGGGGTGGCCGGTCCGCGGTTGCTGGTGGGCGAGGACGCCTGGTCGGGCGCGTCGCTGGACTTCCTTCACTACCTGCAGGGGTCGCTGGTGTACGCGGGGATCGCCTGGGAGGTGGGACCCGAGGCGCTGCTCGCGGCGCTGCGCGATTTCCAGGCGGACCATGCCCCGGGGCCCGTGACCACCGCGGACCTGGAGCGCTCGCTGTTCTGCTCCCTCGGCGATCCGTTCGTGCTGGACATCGTGCACAGCCGGGTGCGCGGGTTGGACGGCTGGCCGGATCCACCGGGGCCTGACTTCTGCACGTCAGGTCCCTGACGGGTGTCATACCGGGCGCGGTCGCCCTCGTCGAAGGTGTGCGGGTCGCGCTTGTGCGGCAGACCCGCGGGTCGTTCCCTGGAAGGGACGCACATGAGACCAGGTCACTGTACGAAGCTCGCCCTCGCGAGCGGGGCGAGCATTCTTCTCCTTGTCGGCTGTCCGCAGGCGCCAGAGCCGGAGCCGGATCTGGAGTGGACCTGCGAGGAGGCGGGCAACGCCAACCGGGAGTTCACCGAGCGCGTGCTGATCGAGGGCGGGCTGTTCGAGATGGGCTCGGATCGGGAGCCGCATGCCACCTCATCCTGGCCCAGCGGCGACGAACGCCCGCCCCACGCGGTCCAGGTCAGCCCGTACTGCATGAACAAGTACGAGACCACGGTGCAGCAGTACGAAGACTGTGTGCGCGAGGACGTGTGCGATCCGACGGGGCTGAACTGGGACGATCCGAACGACGGATCCCGGTACGAGACCGTGATCAACCACTACCCCGAGGAGTGCTGGGGGAACGCCAACGAGGCGAACTGCTGGGACTACCCCGTCAACGGCAAGACGTACTTCCAGGCCACCGAGTTTTGCGAGTGGACCGGCGGACGGCTCTGCACCGAGGCCGAGTGGGAGTTCGCCGCGAAGGGCGAGACGTTCGCTCGCTGGGACCACCCCTGGGGGAACGACGATCCGACCTACGAGCTGACCAACATTCCCTCCACCGGCCCGGGCTGGGTCGAGCCCGTGTCCTCGCACGAGGCGGGCGACTCGCCGTTCGGGATCCGCAACATGGCCGGCAACGTCTATGAGTGGGTCTACGACGGCTACGAGATGTACCCCGAGGCCGACGAGGACAACCCCCTCGTCGATCCCGTGGTCGAGCCCACGGGAGTCGACGGCATCTACATCGGACGCGGTTCGTGCTTCTTCACGGAGCCGCTGCGCACATCGACGCAAAGGACGATCTGGCCCGCCCAGTTCGACTGGGGCTGAGTGGGGATGCGGTGCTGCAGTGATGCGGCCCAAAAGTAGCCCCCACCGAATCCACCCACCATGCATCCCGACTGGAAGAGGATCTGCGACGAGTTCCTGACCGCGACCTGCTACTCCCCGGAGGAGCTGGACGAGTACTGGACCGACCGCACCTACGACCGGGACAACCGTCCCGACACCTACCTGACGCACCCGGACGCACTGGTCCGGGTGCCTCTGGGTGAGCCCACGTTCCCGCCCACGCCCGACCTGTGGACAGTGCTTCGGGAGCGGCGCAGCAAGCGCAACTTCCTGCCCGAGCCCCTGAGCCTGAACGAGCTCAACTGCCTGCTGTGGGGCAGCCAGGGGATCGTGCAGGACATGGGGGGCTACCAGCTGCGCACGGCGCCCTCGGCGGGGGCCCTGTACCCCATCGAGACCTACATGGTGGTCAATCGGGTACAGGGCCTGGAGCCCGGCCTGTACCACCTGGACGTTGAGGGCTGGGCCCTGGAAGGGCTGCGCCTGGCGGACCTGTCCGACGAGGTCTGCGCCGCGCTCCTGGATCAGGAGGCCGTGCGCGCCTCGGGCGTGACGTTCCTGTGGACCTGCGTGCTGGACCGATGCCTCGCGAAGTACTACGAGCGGGCGTTCCGCTACGTCTGGTGGGACGTGGGGCACATCTCCGAGAACCTGAGCCTCGCCGCCACGGCGCTGGGCCTGGGGGTGTGCATCATCGGCGCCTGGCACGACAGCCTGGTGCACGAGCTGATCGGCATCGACGGCCGCGAGCACTTCTCGGCGCTGACCTCGGCGGTGGGGCGGGTCGCCGGGCAGGACTGGCAGGAAGACCGCCGCGCCCCCTCCTGACGGGAGATCAGCGGGGCGCGCCCAGGTCCGCCAGCGTCGCCACGATCACGGCCACCACGGACGTGGTGAACGGCATGTGCAGCGTGTCGATCGTGTCCGAGGTCCGGTGGTAGTGGGGCGTGTCCTCCCCGGAGCTGGCGATGTTGTGGGCCTCGACGCAGTCCATGGGGGTGATGGCGGGGAAGCCGGCCTCCTGGAAGTTGGTGTGGTCGTCCCCGTAGCAGTAGCTGTGCTCGACCCAGGTCTTGTTGGCGACGCCGAGCGCGTCGGCGATGCTGGCCATCTGCTCCACGAGGTGCTCGCTCTGCTCGTCCCCGAGGATGTCCATCAGGTCGTCGTCGCCCAGGGGCCAGTAGCCGATCATGTCCGGCGCGATGACCCCCTGCACGTCGATGGACTGCAGGTCCAGCCACTCCGCCATGTGCTCCGAGCCCAGGGAGCCCTGCTCCTCCGCCGCCGTGAGCACGAACCAGATCGTCGCCGCGAAGCGCTCGCCCGCCAGGATCCGCGCCGCCTCGAGCACCGCCGCGACGCCGGTGGCGTTGTCGTCGGCGCCTGGCGCATCCACGAAGGGATCGCTGGACGTGGAGTCGTAGTGGGCCGAGAACAGGTAGACGGTGTCTGGGTCTTCGGTGCCCGGCAGCCGCGCGATGATGTTGTTGGCGGGGGTGCCCAGCGCCGTGAAGGGATCCAGCTCGGGGGCGTATCCGTACTCCTCCAGCCGCTGCACCAGGTAGTCCCGGGCCGCCTCGTCGCCGTCGGTGTCGGTGTGTCGGGTGCCGAAGGCCACCAGATCGGCGATGGTCTGCTCGAGCTCGGCCTGGGACACGGCGGCCGCGTAGTCCAGCGGATCGGCGACGGGATCGGGTTCGGGATCCGGGTCGGGCCCCGGTTGGGGGCAGCCGGCGAGGATCAGCAGGGCGAGGGGCAGGGCAGAGAGGCGCATCGAAGGACGCTAGCGGACCGCCCCGGCCGCGCCCTGCGCACCGTCAGCGGGCGAGCAGGCCGTCGATGGCGTCGTCCGCGCGGCCAAAGCTGCCGTCGATGGAGAAGCGCAGGATCCCGCGCACGATGCTGTCGTCGGTGTCGCCCACGTCGCTCTCGGACCACAGGGTCTGGTAGCGCCACACGCCGCCGTCGTCCGCCTCGAACCACAGGTCGATCGCGTAGCTCTGCAGCAGGGCGTTGTTGCCCTCCGCGCCGAACCACTCCTGCTCGAACCACGAGCGCGCGATGATCGACCAGCGGGCGTGCTCGCCGTCGTCGTCCAGGATCTCGACCCACCGGAAGTCCTTGAACAGCACGAACTCCACCTGGAGCAGCGCGTTCTGCCGCTCGGCGTGGTTGCTGGTCACGAGCAGATCGCAGGTCCGATCCAGAAAGCAGGTGGGGTCGGGCAGGTCCGGGAACGTGCGGTCGTAAAAGGTCGCCGACGCCTCGGCCTCGGTCTGATCCGGCTGGATCATGAGGAGCGCGTGGTCGTCGATGCGCTGCCGCGACAGCCCCCCGATGCCCACGGGCAGGCAGTTCTCGAGGGGCCGGTCGGGCCGCACGATGTCCGCCACGTCTTCGTCGTGCAGGTTGTCGGGCTCGAAGCTGCGGCCCTCCCGGTCGCCGTCCAGCGCCAGCGTGCCCAGGAAGTCGTACATGTTCGCCGCCCCCTCCTGCATCACCCGGGGGTCGTCGTCGGCGTGCTCGCGATACAGGTAGCGGGACAGATCGTTGAGCTCGGTCGGGGCCTCGGGGAGCGGGGCACAACCGGACAGGAGCAAGAGGGCGAGGAGCAGGCGCATGACGCAGGGTGTATATCACTCGACATGCGACGGATCCCGGTCCTTTTCCTGCTCGCGCTCGGCTGCGGCACC
>CALAGR010000140.1 GCA_937891735.1 uncultured Pseudomonadota bacterium
CGCCGCGGCGCGGGCCCACCAGGCCGAGGCCCTGTCCTGGGCCGGCGACCAGGTCGGCGCCCTGGCGCTGTACCGGACCGCGCTGCCAGCGCTGGAGGCCACGCTGGGGGCCGATCACCCCGATCTCGCGTGGCCCCTGACGGATCTGGCCCGGGCCGAGCGGCTGGTGGGCGACGAACAGGCCGCCCGGACCGCCCTGAGCCGGGTCGCGCGGATCGTGGACAAGGAGATCGTGCCGCTGCTGGACGCCACCAGCGAGCGGGAGCGCATCAAGCTCGTGCAGTCCCTGCGGCACCACGCAGACCTCGCGCTGTCGGTGTTCGACCAGCCCGGAGACGCACCCACGAGCTACAGCACGCTCCTGTCCTGGAAGGGAGCCGTTCTGGGCTCGCTGCAGGCCCAGCGAGCGGTCGCGCGGGGCTCCATGGACCCGCGGCTGGCCGACACCGCGCGGGCCCTCACCGCGGTGCGGCAGGACCTCGCCGAGGCGGTGTTCGCGGAGCCAGGCGCGAACGCACAGGAGCGCAGCGCTGCACTCACGGTCCTCACGGCGCGCAAGGAGGAGCTGGAGCGCGCCCTGTCCCGGGCGAGCGGAGCGGCGCCCTCCCGCGAAGGCGCAGCGGCCCTCTGCGCGCGGCTCGGCCCCGACGAGGCGCTCGTGGACTTCGTGCGCTACGAGCGACGCCCCGCGCCCACGGTGGGGGTGGCGGAGGCAGAGCCCGTAGACAGCTACGCGGCGTTCGTGCTCACGGGCGGGGCCTGCCAGGGGCCTGTCCGGGTGGAGCTCGGCCCCGCGGCCCCCGTGGACGACGCCATCGTGCGCTGGCGAAAGGGCGTCACCCGCGGGACCGGCGCGGAGGCCGTGCAGCGGCGCGGCGAGCAGCTCCGGGCGGCGGTGTGGGATCCCGTGCAGTCGGTGCTTGGACCCCGCAACAGGGTCCGGCTCGTGCCCGATGGGCTGCTGTCCCGCCTGCCCTTCAGCGCCCTCCCCGACGGGCAGGGCTACCTCGGCGCGCGCTTCGTGTTCTCGTACCTGGGGGCCGCCGGCGACCTCGCCCGACCCGAGGGCAAGCCGGGGCACGGAGCCCTGGTGGTGGGCGGGATCCTGTACGACGCCGCGAGCGCCCCGACGACGGACGCGCCCCAGACCCGCTCCCCACCACGGGGCGGTCTGCCCACCTTCGCGTTCCTCCCCGGCACGAAGGCCGAAGCCGACGAGGTCGCGCGGAGCCTGGGGACAGGTGTCGTGCAGCTGTCGGGCGCCGAGGCGACCGAGAACCGGGTCCGCGCCCTGCTGCCGGGCAAGCGCGTGGTGCACATCGCCACTCACGGGTTCTTCGCGGCGAGCGGGGATCGCTCGACCCTGTCCGTCGCCGGCGCCGAGACCGCCCTGGCGCAGTCGCCGCTGCTTCGCACGGGGCTGGTGCTGGCTGGCGGGGCCTCGGCCACCGGGCGCCCCGGGGGGGACGACGGCCTGCTCACCGCCGAGGAGGTGCTCGGCTTGGACCTG
This sequence comes from uncultured Pseudomonadota bacterium, assembly GCA_937891735.1. Lineage (GTDB taxonomy): Bacteria > Myxococcota_A > UBA796 > UBA9615 > UBA9615 > JAGSHC01. The sequence continues at coordinate 1,511 of CALAGR010000140.1, forward strand.
CGGGGCGTGCAGCTGGTGGTCCTGTCGGCCTGCGAGACGGGCCTGGGCGAGGTCGAGGACGGCGAGGGGGTCATGGGCATGCGTCGCGCCTTCGCCCTGGCCGGGGCGGACACCCTGCTGCTGTCTTTGTGGAAGGTACCCGACGTCGAGACGCGCCAGCTGATGGCTGGCTTCTATGCCCGCCTCGCGGCTGGCGAGACGCCCGCGGCGGCCCTTCAGGGCGCGCAGGTGGAGCAGATCGAGCGGCTCCTGGCGGAGCGAGGGGAGGCCCCTGTGTTCCTGTGGGCGGCGTTCGTGGCCAGCGGCGGCTGAACCTGGGCGCTCGGCCCGCGCGCTACCCGAAGGCCCGCGCCAGGATCTCCCGGGTGAAGGAGCGGCGCAGATAGAAGCCCCGCGGCCCTGTCTGTACCCACTCGGCGTCGCCGTCGAGCACCCAGGTGGTCTCCGTGAGGTTGGCCGCCTTCGGTCGGAGCTGCAGCACCTCGCCCACCGATCCGTCGAGCCGCGCCAGCTCGCCGAGGCTGATGCGCCCCGTGATCTCGTCCCAGTCCTGCTTCAACCTGCGCAGATCGTCCGGCCCGGGCTCCCAGAACACGGGCGCTCCGACCATGCGATCTCCCACGGGCTCGTCCCCCCGCTGCACCACGGGCACGAAGAGCACCCGCGCCAGCTTTCGTCGGGCCCAGCTCGCCTCCCAGCCCTGGGCCAGGGTCACCCCGTCCAGCGGGCACACACAGACGTAGGTGCTCTCCCGGGGGACCGCCTGGGAGTCCACGGGCACGGTCTTGAGCTCCACCTGCAGGTGCGGGAAGTCCGGCTCCGCCCGGGAGCCCGCCGAGGCTCCGAGGGCGTACTCGAGCAGCTGACCGACCCAGCCCTTGTGCGCCTTGAGGTCGTTGGGCGTGGGCAGACCGAACCGCTCCGCCACCGTCCGCACGGGGCGCCCCGCGAGCTCCGTGGCGCGGGCCAGCAGCTGCGCTTCGTCCGCCGGCGGGCGTGGGCGGGGCTCCATGCTCATCGAGCCAGCCCCAGCGTTCCTCCGTGAGGCAGCACCGCGTAGCGCTCGTCGAACGTCTGCTCCGCGCGCTCCACCGCCCGCTGAAGCTCCGGCGGTCCCTCCCCCAACGGCTCGTCCGTGAGGTCGAAGGTGCCCCAGTGCATCGCCAGGAAGCGCTTCGCCCCCACCGCCTGGAAGGCCCGCACGGCGCCGTCGGGATCCATGTGCTGGTCGCCCATGAACCACCGGGGCTCCCACGCGCCGATCGGCAGCACCGCGAGGTCCAGGTCGGGGAACACGTGGCCGATGGCCGAGAACCCGCCGAACCACCCCGTGTCGCCCGAGTGGTACACGGAGCGCGTGCCTCGCACGACCCACCCACCCCAGAAGGCGCGGTTGGTGTCGCCAAGGGCGCGGCGGTGCCAGTGCTGGGCCGGAACCAGGCACACGTCCACGCCCCGCACCGGCACCGCCTGCCACCAGTCCAGGCTCACCACGCGACACCCCCGGGCCGCTCGGGGCAGCGACCGCTCCAGCCCCAAGGGCAGCGCGATGGTGAGGTCCGGGCCGAAGCGACGGGCGAGGGCCGTGATCGAGCCGGCGTCCAGGTGGTCGTAGTGCCCGTGGCTGATCGCCACCACGTCGATGTGCGGCAGCTCCCCCACCGTCAACGGGGTGGGCGCCTTGCGCGGGACCGGCCCCGCCCAGCCGAACACCGGATCCACGAGCACCGTCACCCCGTCGATCTCCACGAGCAGCGAGGCGTGCCCCAGCCAGCACACCCGCCCCGCGGCATCCAGATGGGACCAGGCCCCAGCAGGATCGGCGGCGAGCGCCGCCACCGGCGCGGAGCGCTTCTGCGACCGCCACGGGTTGCGCGCCGTCTGCCACTTCAGCAGCCGGGACACCGACGCCTCCACGTTCACGCCCCAGGGGTTGTGGAACCGGCCGTTCGCGCGGTGCTCGGCGAAGTACACGGCGAGGTCCGCCGGGGGCTCGCTCGGCGCCAGATCGCGGACCGGGGACATGGTGTCAGCGCCGGTCGCGGCGGCGCCACCACCCGAGCAGGGGCAGCGCGCTGATCACGATGAACGGACTGCCTGAGCTCGTGCCCGCGCCGCAGCCACAGCCACCCTGGCCCTCTTCGATGCGAAGCTCGGGGTCGCCGCGCACCAACCGGCCCTTCCAGCGCCATCCGGGGGCCGTCCCCCCGGCCTCGTCGAGCCGCGTGGCGATCAGCCAGACACCATCGACGTTCTCTCGGACGCCGTGCACGAGGATCGTGGCCCCCGCGACCTCCTGCCCCTTGACGGTGAGCACGCCCGGCTCGACGTGGGCCCGCTGCTCGATGGACCCGGCGCGCGCCGCGACGACCTCCAACTCCCAACGCACCGGCTCGCCTTCGGGCGTGGACAGGTCTCCCTCGAAGGTCAGCTCCAGGGCCCGTTCCTCATCCGCGGCGGTGGTCCCGAACCACACGTAGTTGCCGCCCAGGGACTGGGGCCCCTGGGTGGCCCCCGCCTCCATGCCGTCTTCGGCGGGCAGCTCGGTGGCCGAGTAGGAAGCCGCGATCCCGCCGTTGATCCCGTAGAACGCCCCGAGATCGCGGGGGCCGAGCAGGAAGTCGTAGCGGGGAAGATCCATCTCCGCCGCGCGCGCCATGTACGCGCCGAACTCGGCGTCGAAGGTCGTGCCGCCGGGCTCCAGGAGGGTGTCGAGTTCCTCCCGCAGATCGAACCCGCTGCGCCCGTCGAGCTGCTCCCAGAGCTGTCGGTGCCACCCGAGGTCCCCCAGGGTGGCCTCGATGGACAGCAGGAAGACGAACACCTGGTAGTGCCGGATCGCCACCTCGTCGAACAGGAACAGCGACTTCCACGGCTCCACGCCCCACAGGGCGGACCGGAGCTCGGCCAGCGCGAGCTCGTCGGGGAACACGAGCCCCTCCTGGTACACGGCAGAGGCCTCCACGAACCACCGCGAGGGCGAGTCCTGGAACCCCTGTACGTACTCCTCGAAGCCGTACCGGCGCTGGACCCCGTGAAACAGCTCGTGGGCCGCGAGCGGCAGGCGGTAGTCAGCCTCCGCTGCCCACGCCTCGCTGATCACGATCCAGTCCATGTAGCCCTGCTCGATCAGCGCACAGTCCTGCACCCAGGTGTACCCCCCGAGGCCGGCGGGCAGCGGCTGCAGGAAGATCATCATCTGGTAGTCGTCGATGCCCGCAGGGCGCCGCCAGCCGAGCTCCGTCAGCGCCGCGAGGGCGTCTTCGAGGGCCGCGAGGGTGTTGTCGAGCAGGCTCTGGGGCGTCGTGGCGCCGGACTGCCGGAACAGCGCGAAGTGCTCCGTCTCGGCCTGGAGCTCGAACCCCGCGCCTCCGTCCACGTCCTGGGGCAGGAAGCACGCCGACCGTTCCTCCGAGCGCGCCGCCTGCACGTCGCCTTCCAGCCAGCTGATCCCCCCCGCGTCCAGCCACACCCGGTACAGGGGATCGAAGGCCAGCGCCGTGCTGTGCCGCTCCTCGGCGGACATGGAGGGAAACGCCGCGAACGCCGCGCCGATCTCGGAGGTGGCGCACCGACCGGGGCCGTGATCACCCGCCATGGTCTCGGGTGTGTCGATCGGCGACGCTCCGGCGACGCTGGCGAGCAGCGTTGCGATCACGGCCACGAACGAGAAGGTGTGCCCCCGCATGCGCCGATGATAGGCCAACCGCGGCGCGCTCACCGCCCGTCCGACGCCAGCGCCAGCGCGATCACCGCCGCGTTGCGCAGCTGGATCAGCGCCTGGCGCAGCCAGTCCGCCGGGTCCCGGCTCGGGATCCGGCCCACCAGCTCGGCGAGCAGCGCGTGGCCATCCGCGGCTCCGTCGATGCGCTCGACGAGATCGAGCAGCGCCGGCGGAACGAGCTGGGCCCGAGGCCCCCAGGGCGTGGTCACGGCCCAGGAGACGCCGCCCTCGGACGCGACCCCGCGCGAGGCGATGCGCCGCGGCACCAGATCCAGGACCGACAGATCACCGCGTCGCTCGAACAGCCGCTCATCGATCACCACGAAGTCGAGCCCGTGCTGCACACAGCACCACAGCGCGTCGGCCGCGGTCTCCACCAGCGGCTCGCCGGGTCCGTTGAACGACGTGTTCAGGAGCATCGGCACGCCCGTCACCGCCTGGAATCGCAGGAGCAGCTCGCGCAGCGGGCCGTCCTGCACCGTCTGCACCCGCGCCGTCCCGTCCACGTGCACCACCGCGGGGATCTGCGCCCGTCGCTCCTCCCGCACCGTCCACACCCGAAGCATGAAGGGGCTCGCCGGCTCCACCCCGGGCGGAACCACGAACCAGTCGTGCACGGCTTCGGCGAGCACGGCCGGCGCGAAGGGTCGGAAGTCCTCCCGGCGCTTGATCCGCGCGTTCAGGGTTCCCTTCGTGGACCCGTCCCGCGGATCGGCGAGGATGCTGCGCTGCCCCAGGGCCCGCGGACCCAGCTCCGACCGGCCCGACACCCAGCCGCCGATCCCCCCGCGCGCCAGCCACACCGCCACCTCGCCGGGCAGGTCCTCGGTGAGTACTTCGGTCAGCCCCGGCACCTTCAGGAGCGCCTCATCGAGCGACCCCGGGGGATGCACGGGCCCCACGGCGTCGTGCCGCGCCCCCTGCGCCGGGTGTCGGCCTCCCAGATGCCACAGCCCGAACCAGGCCGCCCCCAGGGCGCAGCCCCCGTCGTCCGCGGCGGGCGGCACGTGCACCTCCGAGAACCCGGCCTCCCGCCAGAGTCGCTCGTTGAGCACGCAGTTCAGGGCGACGCCGCCGGCGTAGCAGAGACGGTCCGCGCCGGTCTGCTCCCGCAGCGCCCCCGCGAGGTACAGGACCGCGACCTCCAGGGCCGCCTGCACCGAGGCCGCGAGGTCTTGGTATTCCCGCCGGTGCAGCGGCCAGCGGCGGTCGTGATCGAACAGGTCCGGCAGGTGGTCCCGGAAGCGCAGCCGGCCCCCATGCATCCCGAAGAACCGGTCCACCCCGAAGATCGGCCGCCCCAGGGGCGCCAGCCCCATGACCTTCCCCGCCTCCATCGGATCGCCGAAGATCTGCTGGGCCACCGCCGAGTACATGCCGCCGACGCTGCGAAACCGCGGCATGCCCACGCCCTGCGGGATCAACCAGGCGCCGTGGGGCACCAGGTGCTGGGCCAGCGGCTGCACCGCGTCACCGCGGGCATGGAACATCGACGCGCTCTCCCACCCGTCGGACACGTGGTCCGCCACGGCCTGCTGGGCGGGGCACAGGTCGTCCCACGGGGACCCGAGACCGTCCACGACGAGCACCGCCGCGTCGGGAAACCCCGAGCTCACGAAGGCGCTCACCGCGTGCCCCATGTGGTGTGAGATCACCAGGGACGGCGCCGACGCCAGCTGGGGGTTGTTCGCCAGGTCCTGGGCGGGCAGCGCCGTTCGACCCTGTACGCAGGACACCACGAGGTCCAGATCCGCGGCGCGAATGCCCCCCGCCTCCAGGCAGCACGCCACCGACAGGCTGGCCTGTCCGGCGAAGGTCCGGTCCCGCTTCATCCGGGACAGGCGCTCCTCCTGCACCGCGGCGACGATCCGGGTGCCGCGCAGCAGGCACGCGGCGCCGTTGTGCGACGCGCTGATCCCGAGGATCCAGGGGCCGTCGGTCGGGGGCGTGGGGCGCATTGAGGACACGCTAGGAGCCCCGGGGGCCGCGCGTCCAGCGGGGGACATGCTCCGGCAGGGGCCGTACGTCCAGCGCGGGGCAGCGCTCCGGCAGGTGCGTGTCCCGAGGGTTCCGGCGCACTGTCACATTTGTCAAATAGGACAACCTCTCGAGAAGTTGTTGAATACAACAAATCTGAGAGTCGACCTGCCACCCACCACCACGACGACCCCTCGACGCTGCCTGGGGCGCGCCCTGGCAGGATCCCCCGGTGAGCCTCGTCCCATTCACCAGCTTCGGCGGGCCGCCGGTGGAGATCGCCCGGTCCCTCATCGGCCGACTCCTGGTCCGACGACGGCAGGGGTTGCTCCTCACCGTGCGGATCATCGAGACCGAGGCGTACGCGATCACCGACCGTGCTTCCCACAGCTCACTCGGGCGCACCCCCTCCCGAGAGCCCATGTTCGCCTCGACCGGCACCATCTACATGTACTGGTCGCGGGGGGGCCCCTCCTTGAACGTCAGCGTCGGTGCCCCGGGCGACGCCGTGTTGATCAAGGGCGCGGTGGCCGTCAGCGAGGGTCCCGCTCTGGCTGCGATGCACGCCCTGAGTCCTCTCCGGGGAGGCGGACGGCGCCCCGATCACAAGCTCCTCAGCGGGCAATCGTTGCTGTGTCGCGCCCTCGATCTGCGGGTGGCGGACTGGACGGGGCAAGGCTTCGGCGGAGATCTGCGGCTGATGGATGACGGCGCGAGACCGGCGGAGATCCTGCAGACCACCAGGTTGGGCATCGCTCAGGGCCGGGACGAGCAGCTGCCCTGGCGCTTCGTGCACCGGGAACACGCCCGATCCGCGACGAGCAACCCGACGACCCGACGCGGCGCGGTGCAGGGCCGCGACTGGTGGGTCCTCAGGCCCGGCGACGCCGCAGCGTGCCCAGCCACGCCCCCAGGATGAGCAGCCCGAACGGGGGGGTGGACCCCGAAGGCGCCGCGGCGCACCCGCAGCCCTGGGGCGCGATGACCTCGTCCCCGCCGGTCGGGAGCAGGCCGGTGCCACCGGACCCGTCGTCGGTGCCTGGATCGGGATCGAGGTCCGGGTCCTCGCTGTCGGGGATCCCGTCGTTGTCGCTGTCCAGATCCTGGAAGTCGGGGATCCCGTCCTGGTCGGTGTCCACGGGGTTGGAGGGATCGTCGCCGGCCTCTTCGGCGTCGGGGATCCCGTCCCCGTCGCTGTCCTCGTCCAGGAAGTCGGGCCAGCCGTCGCCGTCCGAGTCGCCCGCGCCCTCCTGGCCGTCGGGGATCCCGTCCCCGTCGCTGTCCCAGTCGAACGCGTTGGGCGCGCCGTCCCCGTCGAAGTCCTCGAAGCCCTCCATGTAGTTGGGGATCCCGTCCCCGTCCGTGTCCAGGAACTCCGAGCCGTCGTCGAGGGGATCGCCCTCGCCGCCCATGGGCTCCGCGCAGATCCCGGTGGCCGCGTCGCAGGACGCATCCCCGGTGCAGCCCGTGTCCCGGCAGTCGCCGATGCACGAGCCGTCAAAGCAGATGCCCGCGCCGGCGCAGTTGCCGGAGTTCGCGCAGGTGCCGCCCAGCAAAACGTTTCCCACGGCACCCACCTGCCGCCACCGCACCGCGTCGAGGGCCAGGGAGTCCGTGCCCCCGCCGATGGCGAGGTTGGACAGGCCCACATACCCCCGCTGCCCCGCCAGGAACTTGAAGGACTGCCCCGGCATCAGCTCGAGCCAGTCGCCCGCGATGGCCCCCTGGTCCACCTCCACGATGGTGTGGCCCCCGTGAAAGGCGATGTCGTAGCGGGCCGTGGGGGCGTTGGCGAACCCGCCTGCGGGCAGGAAGACGTCCACCGCATACAGCGCAGAGCTGGGGATCTGCGGGGACCAGTGACCCACCGTCAGCGGCGCCCCCACCGGGGAGTAGTTCCCCTGGTGCAGGAACACGTCCTGCCACCCCCCGGAGTTGGACACGAGCTCGGAGCCAGCGCCGTGCACGAGGGTGAACTCCGGATCCGCGTCGTCCACGACGATCCCGCCGCAGGAGTCCGCGTGCACCCCAGAAGGGGCCGCGATGTCACCGGGGCTGCTGCCGATGGCGGACGACGACGGGTAGCTCACGTCCACCGCGTCCCACATGCCAGAGGGCGGGTACGCGACCAGGCCCCAGACGAGCTCCTGGTAGGGATAGCTGCCCCGGGACAGGGCGCCGGGGCTGCCGTAGGGCGGGCGACCCGAGGGGAAGTTGCTGTTGTTGGGGTTGTTGACGAACGCGAAGCCGTTGTACGCCCAGACGCTGTAGTACCAGTGCTCGATGATGTCGGGCTGGTTGTCGCCGATGGAGGGCACCGAGAGCCACTTCACCACCAGGATCCCGGCGCCCGTGCCGATGTTGTAGGCGGGCTCGGAGGCCACCCGGGACGGTGAGAAGTTGAAGGACCCCATCGAGCCGTTGCTCATGCCCGAGGTGACCTGGGTCACGCCGTAGCCGCAGTCGAAGCTGATGATGGTGGGGCCGGAGCTGCCGGTGCTCGCGCAGAACTGGGTCCAGGTGGACTCGACCCAGCCGATGGACTTGAGGACCACGCACGGCACCGTCGCGTCCACGGTGGCCGAGACCGGGTTGCCGACCCCGATCTGCAGGTAGCTGGGGCCGTCCGAGCCGAGCTGCTGGGCCGCGGCCTGCTCGAAGAGGTCGGACAGGATGGCGTTGCTCGGCTCGACGCCGTTCACGGCCGCCTGGGGGCACCCGCCGGTGCTCGGACAGCCGGCCTCCGCCAGACGCGGCGCCGCGAGCGACAAGCCCACAAGAAGGCCCAGGAAGGCTGTCTTCATCGGCCCTCCCCCACGAGGCTCAGCTCGATGGGCCCGCGGTGATCGGCCGGCGGGAGCGGCGTGTCGTCGAGGCGCCAGATCTGGCCCTCCGGGCTGCCATACGTCCACCACACGACCGCGCCGTCGGCCAGGGTGCGCGTCGCCACGGACCGCTCCTCGCCATTCCGGCGCGGGGCCTGCTGCGGCCGGCTGCCGGGGGCGCTGCGCACCAGCCCGCCGGTGGACTCGCGCTCGGACACGGTGCCGGCGCCGTCGTCGGCGAGGCTCAGGGCCACGAACCGCCCGCCCGCAGCGGGGCCCAGCAGCTCGAGCCACAGGGCGCGCTCGCGGTGCACCACCCGGGGCTCGGTCGCGCCCCTCGGCAGGGCCACCACCTCGAAGTCCATCAGGGTCTGCATGAGGCGCCCGTCGGCGCCCCGACGCTCGGGCCCGGGGACCCCGCGCAGCCACAGCAGGGTGCCGTCGGACAGGAACACCGGGGTCTGCAGGAACAGGACGGCGTCGTCGAGCAGCGTCTGCACCAGCCGCCCGTCCCGGGGCTCGATGCGGAGCAGCTCGGCGGGGCTGTTGTGGCGCCCCCCCGGGGGCATGACCACGGCGGCGACGGTGCCGCTGGGATCCATGGTGGCCCGGGGCAGGTACCCGTCCGCGTGGGTCAGGGACCCCAGCTCCGTGGCCACCCCGGTGGCGCGGTCGTAGCGGATCAGGGCGCTCTGGGGCCCATCCACGGCGGCCGCGAAGTAGTACAGGCCGCCGGCGGGTGAGCCTGCGATGAGCAGGGGGAGCAGGAGGAGCAGGAGGGTTCGGGAATGCATTGCGTTCATGCTGGCCCCGGCATGTGGAGATGGGGTGGAGATTCGGCGGGATTTCTCCCGCGGGTCCTCAATCGCAGGCGAAGAGCGGCACGAGCAGGCTGTTGTTGGACTCGTCGCACTCGTTGACGACCTCACCGGAGTCGATGATCGCCCGCAGCTCGGTCACTCCGATCATGTCGAGCGGATCCACCACGAGCTCGATGGCCGCGCCCCGCTGGCCCCCCGCCAACCCCGCGGACGCAGCGGTGGCCACCGGGCTGCCGTCAGCCAGGAGCTGCACGTCGAAGGGCAGCGAGGTCACGCCCGCGTTCATGGGCCGGATCCGGACCGCGCAGGCCGCTTCACACACCGCGTGCAGCTCCAGGGACAGGTCCGGCGCCGCGATCCCGGGAGCGCTCACGACCGCGTTCTGCCGCAGCCCCTGGCCCACGGACCAGGGCATGGCGGGGCTCGTGGGCACCGACAGATCGTCGGCGATGTGGGTGGACAGGAAGGCGTGCTGGTTCCAGACCTGACGGGTGCTCATCCACGAGCGGCCGCTGTCGGCGAGCACGGTGATCCCCGTCCATCCCTCCCACCACATGTTGTTGCTGCCCACGACGATCTGGGGCGGCCCGTCCGCCGAGAGGACCTGGGCGACGACCGGGTACTCGATCAGCGTGCCCGACGCGTGCCCCGCGCCCCGGTGGATGAGGGCCCCGGTGGCGCCGTGCCAGACCCACACGTCGTGCTCGTCGGCGTACACCACCTCGGCCGCGCCGTCGCCGTCGAAGTCGAACGCGGAGCTGCCGGTGATGGAGGAGCTGTCGTCTTCGGTGGGGTTGCTCCACATCAGCGTCAGGTCGGTGTCGAACATCGAGTAGTAGCTGAGGTTGGCGACCCCGATCTCGGGCGCGCCGTCGCCGTCGAAGTCGGCCACCGTGGGCGGGCCGCCGTTGCCGTCTCCGGCGATGGGCACGGGCCCGAAGAGCACGGTGCCGTCGCTGTCCTGGACCCGCAGGCTTCCGTAGGACACCACGACGACCTCGCCGGCCGGATCCGCGTCGAAGTTGCCCACCCCGGGGGCGCCGTCCAGGAGCCCGTTGCTCCACAGCGTGGTCCCCCACTTGTCGTAGGCGGCGTTTCCGACCACGACCTCCTGCTGCCCGTCCAGGTCCAGGTCGACCACCAGGGACGCGGAGTAGTGCACCGAGGCATAGGTGGCCCCGGTCCCCTGCCCTCCGGTCCCCAGCAGCACGCCCGAGGCGTCGAAGATCTGGTTGGCGTACACGATCTCCACCGCGCCGTCGGCGTCCATGTCCGCGAGGAAGGGCGCGCCCCCGGCGCCGACCAGGGTGGTTTCGGACAGCCACCGGGGAGCGCCGAACCGGTCGAACGCCGCGAGGCGGGAGGACTCGTGCACCGCCACGATCTCGGGCCAGCCGTCGCCGTCGATGTCCCCCGCCGCGACCCCCGCGCCGGGATCGACCCGCCACGCGGGCTCGGTCACCGACCACAGCAGCCCGCTCCCGTCGCCGTGCAGCGCGCGAAGCACGCCGTCCGCCGTGTAGGCGCCGCCCGCGTAGGTCGAGAACACGATGGCCCGGGCGTCGCCCGAGGTGACCGTGCCGCTGCCGTCGTCGTCGGTCAGGGGCACGACGATGGGGGTCATCATCACCTGGTCGTACGTGGGCAGCGTCGCGAAGGTCCCGGCCTGCCACACGATGTCCAGGTCCGGGTCCGTCTGGATCTCCAGATCCACCCGGCAGTCGGGATCTTCGGGGCCGCTCTCGGCCGCCGGGCTGTCGAAGCAGGGATCCGTCGCGTCGTCGTCGTCGCTGGCGTCGTCGTCGTCGCTCGCGTCGTCGTCGTCATCCCCCGACAGGTCGTCGTCGTCGGAGCCGCCCAGGGATCCCGTCGGAGTCCAGTCGTAGCAGCCGGGCCCCAGCAGGAGCAGCGGAGCGAGCACGAGGGCGGCGGATCGCATGAGGCTCATGGCGCCGACGCTACCAGCGGGAGAGTGGCCAGATGGCCCCGGACTCAGTTGGTGTCGATCTCGAGGACCGGCCTGATCTGGCTCGAGGCGGTGGCCTCCCGGCCGTCCTCATCCGAGGCGGTCACCACCATCGTCAGCTCGTCTCCCCGCACCGCGTTCGCGTCGTCCAGGATCACGGTCACCGCGACGATCTCGCCCATGCCGCCCTCGCAGCCGCCGTCGCTCCGCGTGCAGTGGCTCAGGGACTGTCGGATCGTGGTGGTCCCGGTGACGGGATCGTCGTCCGCGTCGAGCAGCTCCCAGATGATCGTCAGGTTCGTCCAGTCCATGCCGGTGGCGCGCACCGCCCCCCAGACGTGCTCGCCGCCCTGGATCCCGAAGGCGATGGGCAGATCGTCCACCGCACCGGTCAACGGAACGAACTCGGTCTCGCCCGTGCCCAGGATCAGGAACGGGTCCACGTCCAGGTTCGGCCCGGCGCAGCCCGCCAGGGCGACCAGGAGCAGCAACAGGAGCCTCATCGGGTCCTACCTCCAAACCGCACGAGCGCGACGTCCAGCGCCACATGCGAGGTGTACCGGGTGAACCCCCCGGGGGGTGGCGGCAGGACCACCAGGGCCAGCGGCTCGAACTGCAGCCAGAAGTCGTCGATCCCGGGAAGCAGGCGGATCCCGAGCCCCACCTTCAGGAAGGGACCGGCGCGCTCGTCACCGTCGAGGCTCCGCAGATAGCCGCCCAGCAGCGCAGGCACGAGCTCCACCTGCTCGACGAGAGGCAGGACCAGCTCCGCGCCGGCCCCCACCCGGATGCTGAACTCTCCGCCCTCGGCCGCGCCGAAGGTGCCCGTCACGATGGGGCCGATCCCGACGCTGTGGCCGCGGATCGCGTCTCCGAACTGCGCCCCCAGCGTCAGCGTGAGGCCCGCGTGGTCGGACAGGCCCTGGCCGTCGGTGATGGCCCACAGCGCCGAGAAGTCGCCACGAAAGGCCACCGGCGGGCGGGGCGGCTCGGGAGCGAACCCGTCCGCGGGCGCATCGCTCGGGACCGGCGTGCCGACGAGGAGCGCCGCGAGCACCGCGACCGCCGCCGCCCCGGCCATCAGATCTGGGCCCCGACGGCGAGGCTGAACACCGGCGCACCGGCGTTGCCCACCCGGGCTCCGCCGAAGGTGAAGTTCTCGAACACCAGCACCCGCATGCTCAGATCGATGAACAGGTACTTGCCTGCGGTGACCAGCACCCCCGGACCGCCCACGAACGCCAGCCGCGGATCGGGCGATCCCCCGCTCGGCGTCCGGTCGCTGAGCAGCATGCCCGCCCCCACGGTGCCGTACACGTACATCCAATCCACCGGCTTGATGCCGTAGTTGAAGTGCACGGCGACCAGGATCATGTCCACCCGGGGCGCGGCGGCGGTGTCCAGGGCCCCCACGCAGCCCTCCCAGGTGGCCCGGAAGCCCATGTGGATCCGCTGCGCGACCGGCTGGAAGCGGTGCCCCGCCATCGCGCCGAACCACGCGCAGGGTTTCACGCCCACCTTGGGCTGCCACAGCGTGACGCCGGCCAGTCCGCCCACCTCGAACGCCCCGCCTCGGACTTCGGCCCGCGCCGGGGACGCCAGCCCGAGCAGCAGCGTCACAGCCAGTGTCGCAAAGAGGCCGATCCGGGGCCGAAGAGACATGCCGGGCCTTGTACACCACTTGCTGCCCTACGGGCAGGGCGGCCTCGGTGCGCAGAGCGGACTTGACGGACGCGGTCTGGCTCCCCACCGTCTGCTCCCCGAACAGCCGGGCACAGCCTTGCACCAACCCCAGGTGTCGGGAATCGTGTCCGCGCAGCCGCCCCAGATCACGAGGAGTCGTTCCGGTGTCCAGGACCTTGATCATCGCCGAGAAGCCCAGCGTCGCCGCCGACATCGCCAAGGTCGTTGGTGCCGTCAAGAAGGGAGCGCACGGCTACGAGAGTGAAGGCCACATCGTGTCCTGGGCCGTCGGTCACCTGCTGGAGTTCGTGCCCCCGGAGGAGTACGACGACAAATTCAAGCGGTGGCGCCTCAAGGATCTGCCCATCATCCCGGACGAGTTCCGGCTCAAGGCCACGCGGGGCTCCGCCAAGCAGCTCGCGGCCCTGAAGAAGTACCTCAAGGACAAGGAGGTGGCCGAGGTCATCAACGCCTGCGATGCAGGCCGCGAGGGCGAGCTGATCTTCCGGGAGATCTACCGGTTCTCCGGCACCAGCAAGCCGGTCAAGCGGCTCTGGCTGCAGTCGATGACCAAGGACGCGATCAAGAACAGCCTGGCCAAGCCCCGGGACGTGAGCGAGGTGGAGGGTCTGGCGGACGCCGCGGACTGCCGCGCCGAGAGCGACTGGCTCATCGGCATGAACGCCACGCGGGCCCTGACGGTCCGGCTGCGCAGCGCCCGGGATCGGGTGGTGTGGTCGGCCGGTCGGGTCCAGACCGCGACGCTGGCGATGGTCGTGCGGCGCGAGCTGGAGATCCTCGCCCACACGCCCGAGCCCTACTGGATGATCAACGGCACGTTCCGCTCGGTCGAACAGAGCTGGGTCGGCACCTGGTTCGATCCCGACGCCGCCGGCGGCAGGGACCGGATCTTCGATCCCGCGCGTCGCGACGCCGTCATCGCGCTGCTCGACACGAAGCCGGCCGGCGTCGCCACCGAGACCCGCAAGGACTCCAAGGAGACCGCTCCGCCCCTGTTCGATCTGACCTCGCTGCAGCGGGAGTCCAACCGACGGCTCGGGTTCTCGGCCCGGCGCACCCTGTCCATCGCGCAGGCCCTGTACGAAGCCCACAAGCTGATCACCTACCCGCGAACGGACTCCAAGGCCCTGCCTGAGGACTACCGCGAGCACGTGGACAACGCGGTCACCTTCCTGGGGCAGGTCCCGGACTACACCGACGCCGCCGACGCCCTGCAGAGCGGCGGACTCTTCAACGAGAAGCGCAACTTCGACGACACCGCGATCAGCGATCACTTCGCGATCATCCCCACCGGCGAGGGCAACCCCGTCGGCCTGCGGGACGACGAGCGCAAGGTCTTCGACCTGATCGCCCGGCGCTTCCTGGCGGCGTTCCACCCCCCCGCCGTGCACACCCAGATCGAGCGGATCACCGCGGTGGAGAGCGAGCAGTTCCGCACCCGGCAGAAGCTCCTGAAGGTGCCCGGCTGGCGCGCGGTGTGGGAGCGCAAGGAGAAGGAAGACAAGGAGTGGCTGCCCGAGCTCGCCAACCCCGACGGCACCCCGGCGCAGACCGAGGGCCACGAGGTCGAGGAGAAGGAGACCAACCCTCCCAGCCGCCTCAACGAAGGCAGCCTGCTGTCCCTGATGGAGTCGGCCGGCAAGGAGTTCGACGACGCGGCCATGAGCCTGGTCCTCAAGGAGACGGGCGGCCTGGGCACTCCGGCCACCCGCGCCGAGACGATCGAGACGCTGCTCTCCCGCAACTACTGCGAGCGGATCACCAGCATCGCCAACCGCAAGGGCCTGCGGGCGACGGCGCGCGGCATCCGGCTGATCGACGCCCTGCAGCGGATCCCGCTGGATCGGCTCACGTCCGCGGAGCTGACCGCGGACCTGGAGAACTCCCTCAAGGACGTTCAGGTCGGCGCGCGCAAGCGCCTGGAGTACATGGACACGGTCCGGGACTGGACGCGGGAGATCGTCGAGAAGATCCAGAGCTTCACCTACGACGGCCTGTACGACAGCGAAGGCGCCCTCGGCAGCTGCCCGCTGTGCAAGTCGGAGGTCCGCGAGACGCTGCGCACCTACGTGTGCGGCAACGGCGGCAAGGACGGCACCTGCTCCTTCGTGATCTGGAAGGAGGTCGGCGGGCGATACATCGATCGCGGCAGCGCGGCGGACCTCGTGGCGGCCGGCGAGACCCGGGTCAAGCCGGGCTTCTTCAGCCGCGACGGGCGGGAGTACGAAGCCAGCCTGCTGCTGACCGACGACGGCCGCGTGGAGATCCGCAGCAAGGCGCGGGAGCTGCTCGAGGCGTCCGCCGAGCGGGTGGAGCCGGCCGACGTGGGGCCGTGTCCGTTCCACACCGAGGAGGGCTGGCTCGTGCGCCGCACCCAGCTCGGCTACCGCTGCGACGGCTTCGCCGAGAAGAAGTGCAAGGTCAACCTGCCCCTGGAGGTGTGCAAGCGAAAGCTCAGCCTCGAGGAGTGCGCGGCCATGATCGGACCGGAGCGCAAGACGGCGGTGCTCGAGGACTTCACCAGCAAGCGCGGGCGCCCGTTCAGCGCGATGCTGCACCTGACGGACGCGGGGCGCATGCGCTTCGAGTTCCCGCCCCGGGGCGAGGGCGCCGGAGGCCGCAGCCGCAAGGAGTTCCCCGTCAACGAGGAGCCCATCTGCACCTGCGGCTACTGCAAGGAAGGCAAGGTGATCGAGAGCCCGAGCGACTTCAAGTGCACCGACTGCAAGGTCCGGGTGTCACGAGAGGTCTGCAAGCGCGAGATCACCCGCGAAGAGGCGGCGGCCGTCTTCACCGACAAGAAGTCGGCGCTCCTGGAGGGGTTCACCAGCCGCGCGGGCAAGCCGTTCAACGCGTTCCTGAAGCTCAAGAAGAGCGGCGGGCACCGGTTCGAGTGGCCTGAGGAGTAGCGGCCGCGGGCCGCCGGCGCACCGGCGACCCAGCGGTTCAACGCTCTACTTGGCCCCGAACGTCGCGCGGATGTAGGACAGCACGTCCTTGCGCTTCGTCTCGTCCAGGACCGCGCCCCAGGCGATCATGGTCGTGCCGGGCACGCCCTCGGCGATCGACTTGAGCAGCACCTCGTTCGACTTCGCGAGGCGGGTCTTGTCGTTGACGAGGTCGGCGCCGAGCGCTCCGCCCATGCCCGTGCCGTCGGCCTGGTGGCAGGCGATGCAGTTGGTCTTGTACACGGCCTCGCCGGCGACCGGATCACCGGGCAGCTCGTGCTTGACGGCCGCAGCGGGCGCGGGCTCGGCCACCGCAGCGGCCGCGGGCGCGGCCTCCACGGCGGGCGCAGCGGGAGCGGCAGGCTCGCCTCCACCGCAGCCGGCGAACAGGAAGGAAGCAGCGAACAGGGACGGAAGGATGCGCATCAGTGGACTCCTGGTGCTCCGGCGCTCAACGGCGCGGGCAGTTCATTGAAGGGTGTGGAGCGCAGCGCGTCCCACGTGGCCTGGTGGCCGGAGAGCGCGGATGCTGCCAAAGCTGCGCCGCGTTCGCTCGCAAAAGAACCAATGGGCAGCCCCATCACCGAGGGCCGGGCGAAGCCGACGACGTAGTGCGCGTCCTCCGCCGGGATCCAGGGCTGCGGGTCCGTGTCCAGCAGGTGCAGGTCCGCGCCGTCGGGGAGCCCCTCGACGTACGTGGCCACCGGCTCCCCCCGCGGCCCCGGTGTCTGCAGGTAGGCCCGCAGATCCCCCAGCGAGCACACGAAGGCGTGGGTTCCGTCGCGATGCACCACCTGCCCCCGGGGCGCCGGCTGCTCCCGCACGACCATGCCGCAGACCGCGCACTCCGCGCCGCCGGGATCGACCGCCTGCACCGGCGCCGCCCCGCCCTGCTCCGCGCGGGATCCGCAGCCGAGCAGCAGCACGCCCAACACCAGCCACCGCAGGTGGATCACGTCGTGACCGCCTTGCGCCGCATCAGCAGCCCGGTGCCGATGGCCAGGGGGCCCAGGATCCACGCCGTCCACAGGGCCGACTGGACCAGCGCTCCGGGCATGCGCACCACCAGCCCCAGCTCCTGCAGCGCCGCCGCCCCCGTCAACCGCTCGAGCAGCGCCAGCCGGTACAGCCCCGCGGGGTTGACCGCGCTGACCACCGCGATGACCTGCTGCGGCACCGATCCGTCGGTGGCCACCAGCGCCGCGAGCAGCCCCAGGTCCCAGAACAGCACGAGCAGGAACCACACCGCCACGGCGAGGCTCGCGGCCGTGGCATGCCGCTGGGCCACCGACGAGATCAGCACGCCGATGGACAGGAACGCGCCGCCCAACAGCAGGGTCGGCGGCACCAGCGCGATCAGCGCGCGTTGCTGGGACGGAGCCACCATCAGGGCCGCCGCGCCGAACCCCAGGCTGATGGCGAGGGCCAGCGCGATGCCGCGCCCCACGAACTTGGCCAGCAGCACCTCGCCCCGGCCCACCGGCAGCGAGAGCAGCAGCCCCAGCGTGTGGCGCTCCCGCTCCCCGACGATCGCGTCGTGCCCCAGCACCAGGGCCACCAGGGGCACCAGGAACGTGCTCAGGGTGACCAGGGAGGGCGCGGTGACCGCCGCGGCCCCCTCTTCGGCCGCCCTGCCGTACAGCCCCACGCCCGAGGCGAGCAGCACGAACAGCAGCGTCACCACCAGGACCCAGCGATCCCGCAGCCGCTCGGACAGCTCGTGCAGGACGAGGGCGCCCCCCACTCGGCCGGTCACGACCACGCCTCCAGCAACGCCTCGTAGACCGCATCCAGCCCCGGCTCTTCGACCCGCATCCACGACACCGTCGAGTCCTCCGCCTGCAGGGCCTCCAGGACCCCGAACAGCGCATCCGCCGGCACGTCCAGACCCAGGCGCCGCTGATCCAGATCCACGGGGGTGCCGAAGGTCTGGCTCAGCCCGCCCGCGACCGCCTCGGCCTGCTCCGCGTCCCGAAGCTCCACCTGCACCCGGACCGGCAACCCCGTCTGGCGCCGCAGCTCTTCGGGGGTGCCGGAGGCCGCGAGGCGACCCTGCGACAGCACGTGCACCCGATCCGCGCGCTTCTCGATGAGGGCCAGGTCGTGGGTGGACAGCAGCACCGTGCGTCCGTCGGCCTTCGCCTCCGCGAGCACGTCCCACAGCACCGACAGGCCCTGCTGGTCCAGGCCCCCGGTGGGCTCGTCCAGGATCAGCAGCGCGGGCTTGTGGATCGTGGCGACGCCCAACCCCAGCCGCTGCCGCATGCCCCGGCTGTACCCCCGCACGGCACGATCCGCGGCGGCGGTCAGGCCCACCTGCTCCAGCACCTGGGCGATGCGGCCCGTCGGCACGCCCCGCGCCCGGGCGAAGAACCGCATGACCTGACGCCCGCTGAGGTTCTCGGCGAAGGCCACGGCCTCGGGCAGGTAGCCGATCTGGGACCGGACCTCCCGGGAGAATCGCCCGCCCCCCGTGGCGACGTCGCGGCCGTCCACCAGCACGCGGCCTCCGTCGAGCTGCAGGAGCCCCAGCAGGACCCCGATCAGCGTGGACTTGCCGGCGCCGTTGGGCCCCGCGAGCACCGCCACCTCCCCCGGCGGCAGGGTCAGGTCCACCCCCGCGAGGGCGTGTACTGGACCGAAGTGCACCGCCACGGCGTTCAGCTCGACGTGCACTACTCGGCCTGCCGGGGAACGGGATCGACCATTGCGGGGTGAGCCTCTCGGATGGTGGGCACGCGCAGCGCGGGCAGGCGCTCCTGCAGCCGCCCCAGGATCTCCAGGGCGGGGCTGCGCAGCAGCAGGGCCGCGGCAGGGTAGCGGTACAGGAGCGAGGCGTGGAAGGAGTCCACCCGGTAGGCGCGATCACCCCGCCCGTCGCCGTCCTGGTCCCAGCCGAGATAGTCGCTCCAGTAGTTGCCCTGCCCGTCGGGCTCGTCCCATATCTGGTCGGTGGCGGCCACGTAGAAGATCTGCTGCCCGTTCCCCACGAACGAGTTGCCGTCCACCACGTTGCGCTCGGTGCCGGCCCAGATCCGCGCGCCGATGGTGTTGCCGGCGAACCGGTTGCCCCTCAGCGTGTTGTCCAGGCTGCTGAAGAAGAACATGCCCTCGCCGTTGCGCTCGACGATGTTCCCCTCGATCTGCGAGTACTGCACGTCCCGGAACAGGATCCCGTGGCGCTCGTTGTCGGACACCTTGTTGCCCAGGATCTTCAGCCGGCTGCTCTGCATCAGCGCGATGCCGGACACGTTTGCCCGGCACACGTTGTCCTGCACGGTGTTGTCGAACGAGTACATGTAGTGGATGCCGTACCGCAGGTCCTCCACCACGTTCCCGGAGATGAGGGTGTGCTCGGTGGCCGACACGTAGATGCCGTCCCGGGCGTTCACGACGCGGTTCCCGACGATGCGCAGCCGCTCGGCATCGAACAGGTGGATGCCGTTGCCCCGGTCCGACGTGTTGCGGATGTCCGAGCGCCCCTTCACCAGGTTGCGCTCCACCGCCACGTCGGTGGTGGTGTGCACCCAGATCCCGAAGGTGCAGTCCCACAGCTCGTTGTCGAGGATCTGCGCGCCGGTCGCGCCGGGCTCGAGGTACATGCAGGCGTCCGGCCCCTGGCGGTCCGTGCCGCTCCCCCGGATGCGCAGGCCCTGGACGATGGCGCCGGCCGCGCTGACCCGAAGCACGGTACCGGTGTCCCCACCGTCGAGCACCCCGCCCCGGGAGGTCAGGGTGATCGCCTTGTCCAGGGTCACGTGCCCGGGCCAGGTCCCCGCCGGCAGCACGACCACGTCACCGACCTGGGCCAGCGCGATGCTGCTCGCCACGTCCGGGGCGTCGATGCCCACCACCACCTCGCGGGCCCGGGCGTCGGTGGTCACGCCCAGGCCCAGCGCCAGGGCCAGCGCGGCGACCGCCCTCACGCCTGGCCCGGCGGCTCGGTGGCACCGGCGGCGGCCGCCTCCTTCAGGGCGATGCGCCGGATCTGCACCAGGGGCGGACACACCTCGTCGTCGTTGTAGTTGGCCTCGCACTCCCAGCAGTTCAGGCACTCCCGGGGATCGATGGAGCCGTCCTTGCGGATCGCCTTGGGCTCGCAGCCCCGCGGGCAGATCTTGCAGCCCGTCGCGCAGAAGTCGCGCCGATACGGACCGCTGAGGCGGAAGGAGCTCGGCAGGGCCAGGGCCGCGCCGAGAGGGCAGATGTAGCGGCAGAAGGGGCGATACCAGAAGAACGAAGCCCCCGCGAGGAGCAGCCACCACCCGAACAGGAACCACTCCCGGGCCCAGGGCCGCACGAAGAACGTGGACTTGAAGGGCTCCACCTCGGCCAGCCGCTCGCCCAGCTCCGGGGAGATGAGGAAGGCCACCACCAGCCCTCCGAAGACCCCATAACGGATCCAGCGCGCCTTCGTGTGCACGCCGTCCGGCAGCTCGAACTCGGGCAGCTTGAGGATGCGGCCCAGCTTGAAGGCCAGCTCGTTCATGGCGCCGTAGGGGCACACCCACCCGCAGAACACCCCCCGGCCCCAGACCAGCGTGACCCCGGCGATCCAGATCCACGACACGAACAGGAACGGCTCGCTCAGGAACAGCCCCCACCGCCACTCCCCCAACCCGCTGCCCACCAGGGTCAGCAGCTGGGTGACGGACGGCTGCAGGCTCAGCCCCACCCCGAGCCCGAAGAAGCTGATCAGCAGCGCCGCCAGGTGCACCCGCTCGAGCCGGTGCATCGACGCCGTGACCTTGGTGCGGAAGACGAACACGCCGGTCACCAGCAGCAGGTACAGGGTGACCAGGGCGAGCATGCCCCGCCGCGCGCTCCAGGCCTGCCGCCACACCAGGGACTCGGGATCCGGCCCGTCCAGGGCGTAGACCCGCTTCGGCGCCCGCCAGCCCGACTTGAAGGTGTGGAACTCCCGGGAGAAGCCCCCTTCGTAGTCGAACGCGCTGCCCAGGAACACGAAGTCGAACGTGCGGCCGGGGTCCAGGCGGCCCCCACGAGCGATGAACAGCGCGGCCTCGCTGAACTTCGGGGAGTCGGCCAGGGGCGGCTGGCCGATCCGCTTGTAGTCCAGGTCGCGGAACATCACGACGGACAGGCCCTGCTCCAGGCGGATCCGGTCGAAGATCCCCCCCCGGACGAAGCCGGAGCCCCGGAAGGAGCTGGTGCCGTTCCCGAGGACGATGACGAGTCGCTCGTCCGGCTCCAGGCGGTCCATCATGAAGCGCCAGGTGCGCTCCCCCAGCAGGGGGATCCCGATGTGGGGCGCCTCGGCGAGGCCGAACCAGAGGTCGATGAAGGCCTGATCGCCGCCGGCGACGCCCATGTCGTCGTGGGTGACGCGCAGGTGCCCAAGGGCCTCCTCGGACATCATCCGGTCCCAGGTCCAGGGCTCCTGATCGGTGACGAAGTGGCCAGGGGTGCGCGGTGTGGGTTTCAACACACCCACGTCCTCGGCGAGGGCCCGCGCGGAGTCGAGGATGGTCCGGTTCTCGGCCAGCACCGTCACCGTCGCGCCCGACACGATGTCCACGCTGCGCTCGCCGGGCCCCGCCGCGCCTCCCAGCACCACCTTGGTGCCCACCGTCATCCCGGTGTAGGAGTTGACGAAGGCGTGGAGCTCGCTCTCGGGAATGCCCACCAGGAGGATCGGCTCGGAGTGGTGCACGACCCTGCCGCCGGTGATCACGCCCTCCGCATCGAGCCCCACGAGGGTGGACAGGGGCTTGCCGGAGTACCCCTTGATGTCCACCACGTTGTTGGACAGGACGACCCAGCCGACCGCCGTGTCGGCGGCGTCGTATCCCACGGCGTAGGGCTTGCCCTGGGGCCGCTCGAACCGCACCGCGCCGGGCAGGATCTCGCGGCAGGGATCCCGTCCGTCGCACTCCAGCCCCGTGGGGATCGTGCTGTCGCCGGGGCCGGACAGGCTGACCTCGGCGCGGGCCGGGGACGCGAGCAGGAACGCGAAGAGCGCGAACCCACACAGGACGGTGGTCTGGGAGAAACGGGACACGAGGAGCACAAACAATCTGGGGGGACGCCTGCAGCAGGCGCCCCCCCGTGAGTGTGAAAGCCAGTCTTTAGGCTTCGACGAACATCCGGCCGCGCATCTCCAGGTGGAGCGCGTGGCAGAACCAGCTGCAGTAGTACCAGTACAACCCGGGCTTGCTGGACGCCGTGAACGTGATGGACTGGGTGTCCTGGGCGTTGATCAGCATGTTCGTGTCGTGGTTGCAGACCGCGAACCCGTGGGACAGGTCCTGCACGTTGTCGATGTTCGTGACGATGACCTGCACCTCGTCACCGGCCTTCACCTTGAACTCGTTCATCCCGAACTTCGGGGCCTGGCTGGTCATCCACACGCGGACCTTCTTGCCGTTCCGGATGACCTTGTTGGTGCTCATGATGTCGATGCCGTCGGCCTTCGCCCACGCGTCGTACATCGCGAACCGGTCGTCCTTGCGATCCTGGACCTGCAGCGTGTTGATGATGTCCCGGCGGACGATCACGCAGTCGTGGGGCTCGGAGTAGGCCGGCCCGTCGTGCACGACCTCGAGCTTGTCCATGGTCATGTCGATCAGCTGGTCGTTCTCGGGGTGGAGCATGCCCACCGGCAGGAAGCGGTCCTTGCTGAACTTGCACAGGGCCACCAGCCACTTGCCGTCGGCCTCCTTCGTCTCCGACATGGACGCGTTGGTGTGACCCACCTGGTAGTGCACGTCCACCTTGTCGAGGATCGGGCTCTCGGTCCCACCCTTGAACTGGGCGATGGCGGTGTCGATGTTCCACTTCGTCATCACCGAGTCGATGAAGATCGAGGTGTAGGCGTTGCCCTTGCCATCGAACGCGGTGTGCAGCGGACCGAGGCCCACCTCCGGCTCGGCGACGACGCAGTCGCGGGGCTTGATCTTGCCGGCGAACGCGTCGGCCAGCATGTCGATCTGCACCACCGAGCAGGTCGGGGACAGCTTGCCGGCCACCACCGCGTACTTGCCGTCCGGGGTGATGTTCACGCCATGGGGGCTCTTCGGCACCGGCACGCGCATCACGAACTCGCTGTCCGCTCCCCGCGCGTCCACGACCTTGGCGCCGTTGATCTCGATGGTCTTGCCGGCGTCGACCGCCGCCTGGATGGCCTTCAGGTTGAAGAC
The DNA here is from genome assembly GCA_937891735.1 of uncultured Pseudomonadota bacterium. GTDB lineage: Bacteria > Myxococcota_A > UBA796 > UBA9615 > UBA9615 > JAGSHC01. The sequence goes on from CALAGR010000140.1 coordinate 24,636, forward strand.
GTACAGGTGGTCCAGATCCGCCGCCATCATCTCTTCGAGCGTGACCCCGCCCTCGGAGTTGTAGCAGGTGGCGAAGGAGTAATCGCCGGTGTAGTCGGTGGCGCAGAGGTCCATGTTGCCCTCCACCATCACCTGCCACTTGAGCTCCATCGTCTCGCCGTCGATCGCCGTGTGCATCGCGGCGTACTTGCTCGGATCGTCCATGTCCCGCCCGTCGTTGGGCTGGGGGATGCGGAACTCCGAGTTGCAGAGCACCAGGCCGGTCTTGTGGCGCTGGGGGAAGATCCCGTGGGTGCCCTGGGAGTTCGGGATGTCGACGATCTTGTCGACCTCCATCGTGGCGATGCGCACCCGGGCGAGGCGGGCGCTGAACTTGTCGTTCACGTAGATGTAGCGACCGTCGTACGTGCCGTCGGTGTAGGACAGATGCACGTGGTGGGTGTCACCGGACATCGTGCCGCCGAGCAGCTTCTTGCTGAAGTCGGTGGCGCCCCAACCCGTGGCGCTCTCGCGGTTGAACACCGGGATCCGCTTGAGTTCGCGCATCGACGGGACGCCGAGGATCCGGATCTCGCCGGACTGACCGCCGGACCAGAAGCCGTAGTAGTCGTCCAGCTGGCCCGGCGCGGCGTGCACCTCCTGGCCCTTGTGGGGCGCGGGCGTGGGGGCCGCGGATGGGGTGGTCGTGCCCTCTTCGCAGCCGGTCATCGACCAGGCCAGGGCGCCGCCACCCAGGGCGGTACCAGCGCCGACCAGGAAGCGCCGGCGGGATCCTGCGGCGACGTTGTCGTACCTGTTCTTGTCCTTCGAGTCCTTGCTCACGTTCAACTCCTCCGGAGCCCCGACCGGCCGGCGCGGATGCGCCTGGACTTCGGTGGTGCCGCCCTGCCCGCGGACAAGCAAGGTTGGCGCCAATTCGCTCCGTGGCGTGACAATGGTCAAGGAAATCGGTCTCGACGGTCGTGGCGCGGTCGTTTTCCCGGTCTTCCGTGGTCGGGGAGAGCCTGATGACCCGTGCGAAATGACCCACACCGGCTGCTGACGTGGGCGATCCGCCCCGCCCGGACCCGGCGACGTGGTTCAGCCCTTGGGCTTGCCGCCGCCCTTGCCGCCGCCCTTGCCGCCGCCCTTGCCGCCGCCCTTGCCGCCCACCGCCTTGGGACCGCCGATCTTGCCGCCGCCGGCCTTGCTGCTCTTGCGCCCACCGGCCGCCGGGCGGCTGGCCTTGGGCTTGGGACGGGCCCAGCCGGCCTTGCGAAACGGGCGCCCCTCGGTGTCCCGGTGGCGCACCCGGTCCTCGCGCCTGGGGCGCTCGGGCTTGGGCAGGTGCAGGGCCTCGGCCACGGCCTCCTGGACCTGGAACGGCACGGTCAGCCGGGGCTTGGTCGTGGGCTTCGCCACGAGGCGCTTGAGGTGGTCCACCTCCCCCCGGGTCAGCTCCCGGGCCTCACCCACGGGCAGGTCCTTCAGGGGGATCCCCGCGAAGCCCACCCGCTTGAGCTTGAGCACCCGGTGCCCGATGTCCTCGACCATGCGGCGCACGACGCGGTTGCGCCCCTCGCACAGCGTGATCAGGATCCAGGAGCTGGGCCCGACGGTGCGCACGATCTCCACCGCGGCGGGGCCGGTCTTGCCGTCTTCGAGCTCCACGCCGCGCTCCAGCACCTTGAGGTTGCGGGGCTGGGGCGTGCCCGTGACCTTGACGAGGTAGGTCTTCGGCACCTGGTAGCTGGGGTGGGTGAGCCGGAACGCCAGCTCACCGTCGTTGGTCAGCAGCAGCAGGCCCTCGGTCCAGTAGTCGAGCCGACCCACCGACTCCACCGTGGCGTACTGATCGCCCAGCAGGGAGTGCACCGTGGGGCGCTGCTCCGGATCGGTGCGCGACGTGATCACCGCCTTGGGCTTGTGCAGCACCAGGTACTGGGACTTCGGCCGCGCGGGCAGCCGAAAGCCGCCCACCAGGACGACCTGGTTGAACGGGTCGACGAGGGCACCCGGCTCCGCCACCACGACGCCGTCAACGGTCACCTCGCCGGCGCGCACGAGCTTCTCGGAGCCGCGGCGGGACGAGACGCCCCGTTCGGCGAGGATCTTGACGAGGTGGTCGGCCTTCATGCCTTTGTCTCCCTGGGCAGCGACGATCCCTCGCCCTGCGCGTGGAGCCGTCGATCCACCTCTGCGTCGAGGTGCTCGATGGCTCTGCGGGCCGCGTAGTCGGCCAGCGTGAGCTGGGCCGCCGCGGCCTCGTCCACGACATGCTGGGGCATGCCCTGCAAATCCTCGGGCGTGAGCTCGGTGAACTCAAGCAACGAGGGTAGATCCGCGAGCGTGCCCAACGAGAACTGTTCCAGGAACTCGTTCGTCGTTGCGTACACCATCGGCCGGCCGGGCTCGTTCTTGCGCCCGGCGATGCGCAGGAGCTTACGGTCCAAAAGCGCGCGCAGCACGCCACCGCAGTCAACACCGCGGATCCGTTCCAGGTCCGAGCGCGTGCTGGGCTGCCGATAGGCCACCACCGCGAGCGTCTCCAGGGCAGCGCGGGACAGCCGCACCGGCTTGATGCCCGTCAGCGGCGCGACGAACGAAGCGACCGTGGGCGTCGTGCGGAGCTGCCAGGCCGACCCCACCCGCGCCAGGAAGAAGCCCCGGTCCGGCGCCGGCGCGTGCCGCTGGGCGAGGACGGCGAGGGCGCCCTGCACCTGCTCGTCGCTCACCTCGTCGGTGCCCAGCGCGGCGCGGATCTCGGCCGGGGTCATGGCTCCCTCGGCCACGAACAGCACCCCCTCCAGGGCCGCGAGCAGGGGCTCGGTCACGCGGCCTCCAGGAGGATCGGCGCCCCCTGCCCGGCCTGCACGAGGCGCAGCCGCCGCTCCTGGGCGAGGTGCAAGATGGCGAGGAAGGTCACGACGATGTACGGCCGGTCTGCCGACGGGAACAGCGCGAACAGGTCCAGCTGCCCCGCCAGCCGCACCGCCGCCAGGACCTGAGCCATGCGCTCCGCGAGGGGCACCCCCGCGATGGACACGCGGTGCACGGCCTCGCCGCGGCGGGACCGCTCCACCAGATCCCGCAGCGCCGACAGCAGATCCGTCAGATCACAGTCCAGGGGCGCCGACAGGTCGTCATCGACCGCCTCGGGGCGCGCCGGAGGACGCGCGAACCAGTCCCGCCCCGGACGAGGCCGGGAGGCCAGCTCCCGGGCCGCCTCACGGTAGGTCTTGTACGCCAGCAGCCTCAGGATCAAGGCCGCGCGGGGGTCCTCCTCCTCCTCATCCTCCTCCAGCACGGGCAGGTCGAGCACCGGAAGGAGCTCGCGGGACTTGAGCAGGCACAGCAGCGAGGCCATCTCGACGAACTCCCCGGCCACGTCCAGCTCGAGCTCGTCCATCACGTCCAGGTAGGCGAGGAACTGCCGGGTCACCTCCGCCAGGGGCAGCGCGGACAGGGGCAGCTCCTGACGGCGGCACAGGTGCAACAGCAGGTCGAGCGGCCCCTCAAACAGGGGCAGTCGGACGAAGGGACCGGGCCGGGGCGCGGGGGTGGGAGGGGCGGTGAGCACGATGGGCGCGCAGATCTAGCACCATCCAGGGGCGCCGGGCCCTGGCGCGGGCGGCCGGGGGCCGAGCCGCGCAATAGAAGGTCGGGAGCCGTGTCGGGACACCATTGCGCGATGTTAGGCTCGCGCCCCATGAGCACCGCCGTTGCACAATTCGAAGAACGCTTCTCGGGACTCCTGGAGCACGTCGGCGCCATGGACGTCGCCGCGCTCCTTGAGGTCCTGCAGACGCGCACCCTCGCCCCGGGCGAGGCCGTGATCACCCGGGGAACGCCCCACGACAGCCTGCTCCTGGTGGAGTGGGGAGAGCTCGTCGTCACGGTCAGGGGTCTCGAGATCTCCCGGCTGGGCCCGGGCGAGGTCGCCGGAGAGGTCGGGCTGCTGTCCCCCGGCGTGGCCACCGCGAGCGTGCGGGCGGATGAGGAAACGATGCTGCACGTCCTGAGCGGCGCGGGTCTGGCCACCCTGTGGGCGGAGCACCCGGCGGTGGCCAGCGCCCTGGTTCAGGGCCTCACCCGCGTCATCTCGGAGCGACTGCGGTCCATCGAGGGCGACGTGGACCAGCTCGCCGACCAGGGACACCACGGGGTCGTCGGCCTGCTCCGCCGCCTGTTCGGGAGGGCGGCATGAGCAACTCCACGGCGGCGCTCGACCGCTTCCTCGCGGGGCTCCCCGACTTCGACACCCTCTCCGCGCAGGACCGACAGGCCCTGGTCATGGCCCTGGAGCTCCGCTCCCACCCCGCCGGCCACCAGATCATCGACCAGGGAGATCGCGGCGACGGCGCCTACTTCCTGCTCTCCGGCACGGTCCGGGTCCAGCTGGAGCAGGATGGCGAGATCAAGGTCCTGGGCACGATGGAGCCAGGCGCGCTGGTCGGCGTGCTGGCGATGGTGGACCACCGGCCCCGCTCCGCGTCCTGCGTGGCGCAGACCGACATCGAGGTCGCCTTCCTGAGCCGGCCCGCCTTCGAGATGCTGGCCCATCGCCACGCGAGCATCGCCTATCCGTTCCAGCGCGCCGTCGGAGCGCAGATCGCGCGCGACTTCCGGCAGGCCGTCGGCCGGCTGCGCGACCATCTGCAGCCCTGATCCCCGGAGGAGCGATGGCTCTGTCACCGATCCCCGTCGCCGCGTTGGCCGCGGCCCTGACCCTGATCCCGCTGACCGCCTGCGGAGGCGACGCCGCACCGGCGCCCGCCGCGGTACACGCAGCGGCTCCTCCGGAGCGCACCGGGCTCGTACGACGAGGTGATCGGCCGCTGACCCTGGTCGGTCCGGCCCTCGCGGTGGGGGCCAAGGCGCCCGCTGCGGCCCTGCGCGGTGAGGGCTTCGCGCCCGCCGCGGTGGACTTCGCCGACGGCACGGTGCGGGTCGTGCTCGCGGTGCCCTCCCTGGACACGCCCACCTGCTCCCTGGAGACCCGCACGTTCAACGAGCGCGCCTCCGAGCTGGGGGAGGGCGTCGAGATCCTGGTGGTGTCGCGCGACCTGCCCCCGGCCCAGGCCCGCTTCTGCGCGGCTCACGGCGTCGAGCGGGTCTCTGCCCTGTCCGACTACGTCGACGGGGGCTTCGCCCGCTCCTGGGGCCTGTACATCAAGGAGAACGGGCTCCTCGCCCGCGCCGTCGTGATCGTGGACGGAGCCGGCGTGGTCCGGTACCAGCAAATCGTGGCGGACCTGCCGGACGAGCCCGACTACGACGCCGCTCTGGCGGCCGTCACGGCCCTCGCCCCCGCGACGCCATAGCCCCCGCGGTGGTGAGGCGGGAGGTCCTGGCCCGGAACGCGCTGGTCGCCGGCTACGTCGCGGTCATCGCGGCCGTCCTCGTCTTCGACAGCGGCCGCCTGTGGGTGTGGGCCGGGATCATCGCCTCGCTGCCCCTGTTCTGGGTGGTGGGTGGCTTCCACCTGTGGCGCCGGATCTGCCCCCTGTCCTTCTTCAGCCAGATCCCGCGCCTCCTGGGGCGCCCCGGCGACCGCAAGGTCACGGGCTGGCTGGCGGACAACGCCCTGCTGGCCCAGCTGGGGGTGATGGTGCTGGCCTTGAGCGCCCGCCTGCTGTGGATCAACGGCAGCCGCCTCGGCCTCGCGGCGTTCCTTCTGGCCGTGGCCGCGCTCGCCATCGCCTCGGGGGCGGTGTTCCGGGGCAAGACGTGGTGCAACTTCCTGTGCCCCGTGGGTCTCGTCGAGCGCGTGTACACCGAGCCCGTGCGCCTGCTCGGCACCGAGAACTCGCAGTGCGCGACGTGCTCTGCGTGCAAGACCCATTGCCCCGACATCGACGTCGAGCGCTCCTACTGGAAGGGCACGCCGGACCGGGACCGGACCATCGCCTACTTCGCGTGGCCGGGCATCGTGCTCGGCTTCTACCTGCACTACTGGCTGCAGGCCGGGACCTGGGACTGGTACTTCTCGGGGGACTGGACGCGGGAGTCGGACGTGGCCAGCAAGGTGCTGAGCACCGGGTGGTTCTTCGCCGACGTGCCCCGCCTCGCCGCCGCGCCCCTGACCCTGGTGGCCAGCGGGCTCGCCAGCTACGGCCTGTTCAGCGGCGGCCACCGCCTCGCGCTGCGGGCCGCCCGGGGCCCCGACG
>CALAGR010000141.1 GCA_937891735.1 uncultured Pseudomonadota bacterium
CATCTACTCCTCCTCGCCGTAGCGGTGTGGCTTGTCGTCTGCGCGGTCTTGGTAGCCGTCGTCGTAGGCGATCTCCCGGTCATGCCGGAACAGGCCAGGGAACACCCAGGGGGTGCCGTCGACTTGCTCGTTGGTCGAGGTCGTGTAGGCCGTGAACCAGAGCATCGGCACGTCCTCCCCGCCCTTGGTATCGCCCAGCATGACGTGGACGGCCTCGCCGGAGTCGCGCTTGTGCTGGTAGAGCCGGATCCCGGCTACGAGGATCCCCTCCTCGGTGCCGTCGTCGAGGCGGATCGAGGCGGACTGGCCAGCCTCGTCGACCTCGAAGCGGAGCGCGCTCACTGGTGGCCCCCGTGCTGCAACATCATGCGGTCGAGCCAGTCCTGCGGCCCAAGGCCCACGAGGCTGTATCCAACGTGGATGGGCTGGCCTTCGGCCCACTCGTAGACCGGGCACTCGCTGGCCCACCAGCCATCCGGCAGCAGCTCCGCGAACGTCTGGAACGCCTCCCCGGCGTCGGCGGTCGGGATCCTCCATAGCCGCGCCCAGTCGTCGTTGAACGCGGCGGACTCCAACAGGAGCGCGATCACGACCGGCCCCCGTCTGCCGGAGCCGGCAACAGGCCGGCCGCCCCGGCTGCGAGCTGGGCGGAGACCAGGGCCTCGTCCTGGCTCAGGAACATGCGGAGGCGGTGGTGGTCGACCTTGACGCGCTCCCGCAGCTCGGTGAGGTAGGCCCAGGCCTCCTCGGTGTAGGGGATCTGGATCCTCTTGCTCCCATCGCGCCCGCTCCGGTTGACTGGGTGGTGGGTGCCCATGTGCCGGTCCCGGCCCCACTCGCGCCAGACGGTCACGCCATCGCCGGGTCGGGTGGCGATCTCGAAGCGGCGGACCTCGAACCCAACGAACGGAGGGGCAAGGTGCGGATGGTCCGGCCCCCAGTTGTTGCTCATGTACCCGAACGGTTCCAGCAGCTTGACCTCGATCATGCCGGCCCAGTCCATCGAGTGCTCGGCCTCGATGCGCGCCCGGATCTGCGAACACAGCTCCGACTTGGTGCGGGCCGTGAGAAAGCTGCCCGGCGGCGGCGGATCGGTGCCGTCGTCGGGGCACCGGGCGTAGAACGTCCCATCGTCGGTGTCGATGTAGATCCCCACGGTCACGCGGTACTTGGGGTGCTGGTACTGTTCGATCAGCCAGCGCTTTGCGAAGTTGCGGCTCACGGTCGGCCTCCTGCCATCAGCTCGGTCCAGTCGAAGCGGCGGCCCAAGGCGGTCTCGATGGTGATCCACTCGCCGTCCAGGCCTTCGCTCGCGCCGTTGTAGAGCTTGACGTGCGAGGGGACGCTCTGCTTTCCGCAGGCGAACAGCGTGCCCAGGCCGGTCGGCCTCCAGTAGCCGCTCGTGCGGGCTCCGGTGTCGTCGTCGTCGTCCTTCGGGCGCTGCTCCACGAGGCCCCAGTGGACGAGCTTGCCCAGCTCGCCGGTCGGGTGGGCCGGAGCTGCGGACAGGCGGCCGACGATCCAGCGCTGGACCTGGGCGGCGTGTGCCCAGCCGTCCTCGCTGTCCCGGGCCACGCGGACCAGGGCGATCAGCGCGACGGCCATGCCGGCGTTGAGGCGGCGGTGGTAGCGCTGGGCGCGCTGGTCGCAGCACGGGCAGGTCGTACCGTCGTCGAGCGCGGCCTGGAGGTCGCGCCGGGCCTGGGCCAGGGTGAGCGGCTTCGAGCGGCCGGGGTCGCCAGCCTCGGGCAGCGCGAACAGGGTGCCTTGTTCGGGGGGCATCGCTCAGTCCTCCATCGCTTCGTCGAGGGACCAGCCACCGACGAACAGGCCGTCGTCGTCGTCGCGCTCGGGGTCCATGAAGTCGTCACCATCCCACTCGGTCTCGATGGGGTCGGAGTCGACAGCCAGGATCTCGTGGACGGACTCGCCGGTCTCCTCGCCCCACTCGCTCCGGGGGCGGAGCGCCTGCCCGCTCATGTTGTAGTCGCGTCCGCAGGCGCAGGCGTTGGTGAAGCCACGACAGACGACCGTGCGCCCGCAGGCGCAGGTCCCGGCCGTCCGCTCGACCTCCTTGCCGTCGTTCGGCCTCCACGTCTTGACCTTGTGCTGGTTGGCCAGGGGCATAGCTCAGTCCTCCTTGGTGGTGATCAGGGAGCCGGCGCCGCTCTCGCGGATGGCCTGCTCCCAGGTGAGGGTCGCGGTCGGGATGCGCCGCTCGTCGATGCAGCGGCAGAGCCACGCGCCCAGCACGAGGCCGGCCGGCGTGAACGCGATCACGGGATGCGCGCCAGAGCCTCCCCACACGAGGATCCCGGCGGCCTCCGCATCCTCGATGCAATCCCAGTCGTCGTGCTTGTAGAGGTCGACCTCGCCCTGGAGGCGGGTGGGGTATTCCCGGTCTCCGAAGGCCAGCCGCATCATCGCGGACTGCTCGTGCCCACGGTGGCCCCGCGACGGCGCCCCCTTCTTGGTCCGCATCTTCGCTGCGTCCAGGGTGCCCCCGTGGCTCCCCAGACAGGTGAAGGCGTAGGCCACGGTCGTCCAGTGGTCTCGACTCCAGCGCTCCGGCTGGATGGTCTCGCCATCCCAGCGCTCGACGGTGCGTTCGGCGGCGGCGCTCACTTCGAGGCCTCCAGCCACCAGCGCACGTCGTCCAGCTCGGCCAGGGTGGGCACGGCCCAGTCCAGGCACGCCAGGGCCGCCAGGGCGGCATCGTGGCGCTTGAGGTTGGTCCTGGCCAGCCGCCGCCGGTCGGCCTCTGGCTTCAAGCGGCGAACCATCGCACCCATGCAGGGCTGGCCCCGGTCCACCGTTAGCAACTCGTCGACCACGGTGGCGTCCCAGACGCGCTCGATGGCCGGCCCGGTGCCCTCCCAGTAGTTGATCGCCCGGCGCCCAGCCTCGGAGGCCTGGGCCAGCAGCGGCTTGACGGTCCGGCGCTGCTGCGCCTCGGTGAACTCGCTCCAGCGCCTCACGACCGGCCCCCAATCTCGGCATCGAACAGGGCGACCTCGGCCTTGGTGAGGAGTCGGTCGATCCACTGGGGGGCAACCTTGGCGGCGGTGGCGAGGTCGATGGCCCGCCCCATTACCTCCCCGCCCGGGTTGCAGTTGTTGTCCCAGGCCGCCCTGATCGCCCCCTTCATGGTCACGGCGCGCACGATGCAGGCGCCGAGAAACTGGGCACCTTCCGGCAGCGACCCGTCGCAGAAGGACAGCCACCATGAGCGCTCATCCTCCTCCTGCGCTTCGCGCTCGAACTGGGACAGGCCGATCTGGATCCCGTCCGCGTCCAGCAACCGGAAGTCCCCCGTGAGCCTGGGCGTGAGCCCGAACGTCGAGGTCACCATCTGCGGGCTCGCGGCGGGGCTCGCAACGATGGCCTCGATCTCGCGGAGCGCGTCCCCGGCGAAGTGCAGGCACGACGGGCAGGGCGCGGCAAGACAGAGCCGGTCGTCGTGGGCGTTCGTGTAGGGGGCGCCCCAGCCGAACAGCAGCTCCAGGGCCGTGCGGACGGCGTTGGCATCCGTCCAGTCCCGGCCCGGGGCGCCGTCGTCGCTGTAGACGCGGACCCCACGGCTCTCGAAGCGTCGGGGGTCCGCGCCGTTGCCGGAGTGGTGGCAGACGAACAGGTAGGCGTCGACCAGGGCCTCGGGGAGGCTCTGGGTGTCGAACGGGAGCGCCCCGCGCCCAGCGGGCGGGCTCATGGTGTCGCACCAGCGGCAGTAGAGCCAGTCGCCCCCAGCGGGGGCCAGGACGTCGCCGCAGTCGTTACAGTGGGTCGTGGTCATGGTCCTACTCCTCCGGGCTCTGGGTGATCGCCTCGGCGGAGCACGCGCAAGAATCGGCCTCGCGGGCAGCGCGGACGATGGCGTCCCGCCACTGGCTGTAGGCCTCGCCTCGGTCGCTCTCCTGCCAGCGTTCGGTCCGGTCGTCGTAGTAGGTCTCCGCGTCGTCGCGGAGGTCGCGCAGCAGGCTGGCCAGCTCGGTCGCGTAGCCGGCCAACTTCATCAGTCGCTCGTGGGTCTTGGTCTTGATCCGCTTCATGGTCGTGGTCCTTTCCGGGTCCAGGGGTCTAGTTGTGGATCCAGCCGAAGTCGGCCACGAACGCCTGGACGTAGGAGGCGGTGCCTCCCGTCATGCGGACGCGCATCTCACCGGCCCAGCGGGGCGGGTTCGCCCGGTCCATCGCGTCCACGAACGCCTGGACGCGCCCGGCGTGGCCGGCGGCGTAGCCCAGGAACTTGCCATTGGGGGATCCGCCCAGGACGTACCCGCCACGGAGCACGCCGGCCTCGATGGCGAAGTAGGCATCCAGCACATCGGACGGCCCGACCTTGACCACGCTGGCGGTCTCGCCGTTCCAGTCGACCTCGGCCAGCTCGAAACAGCCGTCGCAGTAGTCGACGGCGACCGTCGAGCCATCGTGGCCGGTCACGATGCAGCGGTGCCGCTCCGGGGTGTCGCACTCACAGCGGAAGTCGACGCCCTGGGGCGCGGTGGCGATCACGTCCTCGACGACGGCGATGATGGCGATGATGGAGGCGAGGCCTTCGGGGATCTCGGTGGGGGTCTGCATGGTCGGTCGCTCCGGGTGTCGCCATTCAGCAGCGACACGACCCTTATAGCACCATCGGGCTGTGCTGGTGCTGAGAAAATAGCATCCGCCGGGTGAATACCGGAAACGCCATAGGGAACAGCGACTTAGCGTGCCGCCGATTTTCTCTCACAATCCCCTGGACCTCTGGCTGCCGTTCGGTGCTATAAATGTCGTGTCGCTGCTGGTAGCGACCCTGGAGCGACCGAACATGGACACGAACCCCGCCGACCTCCCCGACGACTTCCCCGCCTTCGCCAGCGGGCAGGGTGTGAACCCTGAGTCGCCGTGGGTGGAGATCATCGACTGCGCCTGTGCCTACTTCGAGGCGCACGTCAGGCCGTGCCCAGACAACGACGACGACGACCGATGGTGGTCCAGTGCCAACGCCTTCGCGGCCCGCGTGGCCGACACATTCGCGCGATAGGGAGACCCGACCATGACTACCCAGCTCGAACGCATCCTCCTCGGCTACGAGGCCCCCAGCGCCGACTTCCCCGCCGAAGTCGTCGCCCACTTCGTCCAGGCCGCGCTCGACGCGCGGAGCACGGAGTCGGACGGGGTGATCGAGACCACGCGGGTCGAGGAGATCGGCCCGAACGTGGCGTGCCTCCACGTCCGCATCGGGGCCAACTGCTACCTGATCTCCATCGAGCCCACGTTCCTGAGCCGGATGGACTTGGCATGATCCCCACCATCTTCTTCGACGTGGACGACGACCTCGCACGCGCGGGCGTCGAGTCCACCTACCGCCGGATCCAGCGGTTCAAGAACGCGCTCCGCGACCGGGCGGCGGCCCTGGGCTGGGTCGCCCGGTTCGCCCAGGTGGACTCGCCTGCCTGGGCCGCCCACTTCGCTGGGCTCACGCCGGACCAGCGCGAGGAGGAGGCCGCAGCGTGGCAGCAGGTCCACGACCTCCTCGACGGCCCCGGCCCCCTCGGGGGCTGGAGGCGCCTCCCGACGACCCTGGCCATGCGGCGCCACTTCGCCCCCTCGACCGATTGAACCCATGCGCCCCGGCCGGGGCCTTGTTCCGGCCACGGAGAACGACCATGCAGACCCGCTCTCGACCCACCTTGACGCCTCGCCAGCGCCGGCAGCTCCGCCGGCTCGAAGCGGCGGCCCGCCGCTCCCAGCTCGCGCCCCCCCAGGCGCTCATGCTCGACCTGCTCCGCCACGAGGCCAGGAAGGGGGTGCGCCGTGGCTGACCTCCTCACGCAGGCGCTCTCCGATCTGTTGGACGACCTCCAGCGGGTGTCCGAGACCTCCGGCAAGGTGGCCGACCTCGACCGGGTGCTCGTCACTCGCGCCCGGTTGGCCACGGCCCAGGCGCCGGAGGAGCCTGACGGCCTGTTCGTGCGCGTGCCCATCGATCCGGCCCTGTTCGAGGAGTTTTGTGACGTGCTGGGACTCTGCGAGGAGCGCTACGCGGACGCCTTCGGGACGGCCTACTGCGGATATTGGGCGCTCGGCGTCGGCTGGGCCAAGGGCCGGGGGTGGCTCGTCTGGGAGGAGGAGCACGAGTGGGAGGAGCCGGAGGAGGAGTCTGACGCGGCGGCCATCTTCTGCCAGAGCGAGCTGCACCAGACCCGGCGCGAGTTTGCGGACGACTGCATGGCGGACTTCGCCAGCGACCACGGCATCACGCTGGACGAGTACAAGGACGCCCACGGCGACGTGGGACAGGACGACCTCTGGTTCGTCGACGCGATGCAGTCGCACGGCTTCACGCCGGGGGAACTCGACGGCCCCGCCCATCTGCTGGCGATCCGGGCCTGGGAAGCTGGCGACGGTCTGCCGGACGGCTACTACCGGCTCGACCGGGCGGCGGCGCTCCGTGCCATCGCCCACGGGGCCAAGAGGTACGGACTGGAGGCTGCGTTCGAGGCGGACGCGGACCAGCTCGACGCCATGATCCAGCTCGCCCTTCTCGGTGAGGTTCGGTACGGGTAGAATCTGACCTCGCGGTCTGGGTGTTGCTGGCCTCCTCCCCCTCCCAGCGGCAGCCCTGATCAGACGTGCCCGGCCTTGCGCCGGGCACGTCTACTTGGGGCGCTAGTCGTCGTCGCCGTCGTCGTCCTGCTGATCGTCAGCGCCGCCCCGTGTCGGGCGCAGTCTGACCGAACAGGCCCATTTGCTCTGCCGGTCGCCACGCGGGCTCAACCGAACACGTCACCCACTCCCGCTGCTGCT
>CALAGR010000142.1 GCA_937891735.1 uncultured Pseudomonadota bacterium
TGTCTCGGAGGTCAGCGGCTTCCGGACCAGCGCTGCTCCCCTCGCAGACGGGCGCGACGGCCTGATCGTCCTGGGGGACTCGGCGCTCTTCGGAAACATCGCCGAGGACGGGCAGCCCCTGATCGCGCTGGGTCCACGGTCGCAGCTGCGCCGATCTCTCGTCGGAGCAAATGTCGTTCTGGACCTCGGACACCTGGTGACCTTCACGCTCGGCGGGAACGGAGAGTCAGCCCAGATCGTCGGAGGCGAGATCACCCGCAACCGGCTGTTCGGAGCGGGGACCGCCGAGCCGGGACAGCTCCTGAGTCCGTCCGACCCGCTGTTGCCCCCGGACGACCTCTGCCTGAACAACGGCTCCCAGGGCGCGGACTACGTGTCCAGACCCGATCTGGTGGCCTCGGGCGACGCGTCCACCTCCCCGCTGCTCTGGTTCACCGCCGAGGCTGGGGGCGTCGGTGCGCGAGCGACGGTGTCACGAGCCTTCGTCGTCGAGAACACGGGGGCTGGCGTGGTCGGGATCGGAGGCGCCGGATCGAGCGCGCAGCTCGCCTTGCTGCACAACACCTTCGACGACTACACCGCCGACCTCGTGACCGGCGGCGCGGGACCGGACCTGAGGCTCGTGTCCGCGCGAAACCTGCACGCCCGGGTTCCCACCTACACGCTGGACGGAAGCCTGGCCCAGGTCGAAGTGACGATGGAAGCGATGCCGGCGCCGGCGACGGGATGGGGTGACTCGTTGGGCGGGCTCGGGATCGTCGGGCCAGCGGTCCTGTACACCGGGGCGACCTTCGAGCCGCTCGCCGAAGTGGTGAGCTGGGACTCCTGCGCGCGCGTCCTGGCGACCTGCCCGAACATCACCAGCTGCGATGGGCTTCAAGCCGGCGGCGTGGAGATGGACTGCGCCCTGGACACCGCGCGCGGCTGGTACCCGACCCCAGCCCTGGCCGCGCAGATCCGGGTCGACTGGCCCTGGGAGACGGACTTCTTCCCGCCAGGCACGGAAACGAGCTCGACGGCCGGCGCCACGGGCTGGAGCTGCGGTCCTGTGCAGGCTCCCTACGACGTGCTCGATGACGAAGGCGCCCCTGGTGACGGGGACGGCTTCTCGACGTTGACCGACTGCGACGACGAGGACGACCAGGCGACCCCAGGCCTGCCGGAGCAGAACGGCATCAGCTCGGACGCGTGCGAGGAACTCGGGGACGACTGCTGGCGCTGCCCGCCGGGCACCGACATCACCGACGACGACGACGCAGCCGACGACGACGACTCCGGCTACTGCGCGGCCGGCGACTCGCTCTGCATCGAGCCCGGCTGTCACGGCTGCGGCGTCGTGATCGTGCCCGGAGGGCCGCTCGTGCTGGGGCTGCTGCTGCTCGGAGGGCCGTGGCGGCGCATGCGGCGACGACGCGCGCGCTAGACCCCCGTCCTCGGGCCCAGGACCGCCCGCCCTGGCGCGTCAACGCCACCAGACACCCTGTGTCCCCACGATGACGCGACGCCTCGGGCCTCAGCGCCGCTCGCCCTGGCGCGTCAACGCCACCAGACGCCCTGTCTCCCCACGATGACGCGACGCCTCGGGCCTCAGCGCCGCACGCCCTGGCGCGTCAACGCCACAAGACGCCCTGTCTCCCCACGATGACGCGACGCCTCGGGCCTCCACGATGACGCAACGCCTTCTACAGCCGACCGCGGATCCGCCGATGGGTACGTTCTGACCGACAGGGACACTTTGGGACCGGACAGGTCATTCGGGACATACCCGCAGATCAATAGTGGACGTGGAGGATTCTCCCAACCGTGCAAGCCGCCGCCCACACCATGCCCGCCCCTTCCTTCGTCGGGCGCTACCGCATCGAGCGCACCATCGGGCATGGCGCGAACGCCTCGGTCTACGGCGCCTGCAACATCGACGATGGCGCCCGGGTGGCGCTGAAGCTGTTCCACGACGGCGTCGATGCCGCGGCCCCGGTCCGCGTCGCGCGTGAGTCGGCCATTGCCCGCGGCGTGCACCACCCCAACGTCGTCCGCACCCTCGAGGTGGGACGCTGGGAGGGCCGTCCGTGGCTCGCCATGGAGCTGCTCGACGGGCCGACGCTGCTGGACTGGCTCAAGGGACTCGGACGCCCGGTCCTGATTCGCGAGGCGCTTCGGATCGGCCGCGACGTCGCCGCCGGCCTCGAGTCGCTGCACAGCGCCGACATCGTGCACCGGGATCTGGGGCCCGCCAACATCGTCCTGGCCGCTGGCCGGGCACACCTCATCGACCTGGGCAGCGCCCGCCGGATCGGCGAGCGGGACGGCGGCCGCGGGCTGCACGCGAGCCCTGGGTGCCTCGCCCCCGAGCGGCTCGTCCGGGACAACACCTGCACTCCGGCCGAGGACATGTGGTCGCTGGGGATCCTGCTGTATCGGATGACCACCGGCCTGCACCCCTTCGCAGCGAGCTCCAACGCGGCGATGATGCGGCGCGTGCGTGCCGACCAGCCGCCGAGCGTGCACGACAGCCGCCCGGACGTGCCTTCCGCCCTGTCGCTCCTGATCATCGGGCTGCTGTCGAAGGCCCCGGAGGATCGACCGACGGTCTACGACGCGCAGCGCGTCCTGAAGCGCTGGGCGGTCTGACGGAGGCGTGTCGAGGCGCCGGGAGGGGCCCCGCTGGGGCGGAGCTCGGTTCGTGGCGGAGCGCTTCGAGCGGATGCGGCGGCTGACACCGTGGGCGTCCTCGGTGGTCGAGGGCGCAAGGCGCTGAGCGCCGCGCGCGGCAGATCAGTCCACCTCGAGATCCGCCGCCTCCAGCGCGCTTCGCCACCGCTCCGCGTTGGGACGCAGCACCACCGTCGCCTGCCGGTTGTCGGGGGCCTGCCCCGGCTCGTTCGGGGGGTGCAGCTCCTGGGCGAAGACCGCGCTCCGCTCGAACTCCTGATCGACGAGCCAGTCCACCCGCCGCAGCCGGCCGCCGTGGTTGGTGACCACCTGGACCCACCCCCGCAGCCCCGCTCCGAACCACAGGGCCCGATGCAGCGCCACCCACCGCCCCGGCTCGGGGGGCGCCGACCACCGCGCGTCCACCTGCTCCATCCCCTCGGGCCCACCCCGGCGGGCGTGCTCCCGAACGTCCCAGGCCGACGCGCCCGCGTCCCGAAAGAGGTGATCCCGCAGCGCGCGCGGCGCCTCGAACGAGATCGGCCGCCCCCGCCGGCAAACCGGCCGACCGGCCGCGCCGAGCTCCGCCACGGGCTCCTGCCCTGCCTGCAGCTCGGCCGGATCGAACGGGGTCAGCAGCCGCACCGCGGCCTCGGCCTCGGGCCCGCCCTTCAACCCCCAGGCGAGCAGGTTTCCCGGGTCCCGAGCCAGCGTCGAGCGCAGCCACACTCCCGCGGGGCCCACGCCT
>CALAGR010000143.1 GCA_937891735.1 uncultured Pseudomonadota bacterium
AGGGGCGCCACCAGACACGTCCGGTGCGGCCGCCTCGGGGGCGCCTGGCATCTCCGGAGCCGCCGCCTCGGGGGCGCCGGGCATCTCCGGAGCCGCCGCCTCGGGGGCGCCGGGCATCTCCGGAGCCGCGACCTCCGGGGCCGCGGGCATCTCCGGCGCCGCGGGCATCTCCGGCGCAGCAGGCATCTCGGGGGCCTCAGGCATCTCCGGCGCGGCAGGCATCTCGGGGGCCTCGGGCATCTCCGGCGCGGCGGGCATCTCCGGCGCCTCGGGCATCTCCGGCGCGGCGGGCATCTCCGGCGCGGCCGGCATCTCGGGCACGGCGATCTCGGGGACGGCCAGCTCCGGCGGCGCCGGCATGCCGGGCTCGATCACTGGCGCGCCCACCTCGAGGGCTGCGGCCACGCCCTCTTCTCCGGCGGCCATCGCCTCCTCGCCCGACGCAGCGGCGAGCTCCGCGCTGGCACCAGCCTCCTCGGCAGCACCTCCGGCGGCCTCTGCCTGCTCCTGGCTCTTGGCGATCAGCTCGGGCGTCTTGCCCTCCGTGTTCGAGCTCTCCTTCAACGCGAGGCCGGCCTGCTCCTGGGCCTCCAGCTGGGCCGCAGCGGCCTCCTCCTGGGCAGCCAGCGCCGCCTGGGCGTTGGCCTGCGCGTCCCCGGCGGCGGACCCGGTGTCGATCTTCTGATCGTTGACGGCCTGACTCGCCGCGCTCGCCTCACCCTGGGCGGCGTTCAGCTCCTCCTGGGCCCCGTCGAGGTCCTCCTTCGCGCCGTCTGCGGATCCCTCCGCGGAGTCCGCCTGCTTCTCGAGGGAGTCCGCCTCAGCCGAGAGCGCCTTCGACTGGGCCTCGGCCTCCTTGAACTCCTGCTCCGACGCAGACGCGTCCTCGTCGGCGGCCTTGGACTCCTCCTCGGCCTTCGCGGCGTCCTCGTCTGCCTTCGCGGCGTCCTCTTCGGCCTTGTTGGCCTCCTCTTCGGCGGACGCGACGTCCTCGTCGAGCTGCTTGGCCTCGGCCTCGAGCTGATCTGCGGTTGCCATGACTCAGCTCTCCTTCTCTCGGGCGGCCTTGGCGTCCTTCCACTTCTGGATCGACTCCGCCTTCTTCTTCTTCCACGCTTCCTTCTTCTTCTTGAGCTCTTCCTGGGCCTTCTTCTGCTCCTCGCGGCGCTCTTCCCAGGCTTTCCTTCGGCGCTCTCGCTCCTCGAAGAACTCCTTCCACTTGTCTTCGGCCTTCTTTCGGCGCTCCTCGGCCTCGTCCGCGTCCGAGCGCTTGCTGTCGGCTTCCCTGCGCAGTTCCTCGGCGGCGGCCTTGAGCTCGTCGTACAGGTCCTTGAGCTCGTCGCGCCTCTTCTTGGCGGCCTCGTACGCCTCCTTGGCGTCCTCGTAGGCCTCCATCATCGGGCCGAGCTGGGCAGCCGCCGCCTTGGCGAGCTCCGCCGCCGCCTTCGCGGCCGCGGCCAGCGACGCGACCTTGGCTGCGAGCTGGGCAGCGATGGACGCCGCCTTCAGCGCGAGGTTCAGATAGAAGCCGGTGCGGTCGCTGTTGATCGCCTCCGCTTCCTTCTTGGCCTTCTCCGCCGCCTCGATCAGCTCGTTGGCGGCCTCGACCGCGTCCCAGGCCGCCGCGATGGCATCCGCCACCGCCGCGGGGTCATCCCCCGAGAGCGCCGACGCGACGTTCTGGGCGGCCTCGGAGCACGCCGCGGCCTGCTCCCCTGCAGCAGCCCCCGCCTCACCGCCGATCTCTGCCTTCAGGGCGGACAACGCGGACGCTGCGGCGGCCGCCGCGGCTTCGGCCTCGAGCCCCTGGGAGTCCTGCATCTGGGCCGCTTGCGCGACCTCTGGCGCGATCACCACGACGACGACGGCCACCCCCACCTCACCGGCGAGGACGGTGCCACCGGTCACGATCACGCCCATGGGAGCGGGTCCGCCGACCTGGCAGGTGTTCACGATGTCAGCGAGTCGGGCGCAGTCGTTCCCGTTGAACTTGACCCCCGTGCTGCCCAGCATGACCTCGCCCTCCATGTTGGGGCCGTCGAGTGCTGGGATGTGCGGGGGAAGGCACTTGGACTTCGACCCCTTCACCGCCGCGGGCATGCCCATGACGTTGATGTTGTCCTCGAGCTTGTCCATGAGCGGGCCGGCATAGGGATGCGGCCCAGGTACCGGCGGTGCGGGACCGGCGGGATAGAGGTGGATGTCGACGCCGACAACCTGATCCATCTTCTTCGCCGCTGGCTTCATGCTCAATCCTCCGGCTGCCTTGTTCGGTGCAGAACGGGAAGGCGACGATTGTGCCACACCAGCGGGTTTCCTCGGGAAGAAAGCCCGGCGTAGACTGCCCGCGCGTGCGACCAACCACGCAGGCAGGGAGATCGTGATGGCCGCCGACTTCGGCAAGATCCTGAGCAAGATCGAGGACGAGAACACGACCCTGCGTGAGGCCCAGGTGCGGCTGCAGAAGGCGTTCGTCAAGCTCGACAGCAAGCTGACCAGACTCGGGGCGAAGACACGGATCGAGCCGTACCCCATCACGAAGGACTCCGAGGTGACCATCGGCTATCGCAGGTTCGACACCGGCTACTCGATCACCACCCTGCGTCGCGGACTGGGGGGGACGGAGGCCGAAATCCCTGTCTCCGAGGCCAACCCCGAGCTGCAAGCCACCTTGATGGCCCACGTCGCCGACCTCCTCGAGAAGGTGCTCACCAACGTGTCCTCCAACACGAAGGCGGCCACCGCCGCGGCGGCCACCGCCGACAAGCTGATCAGCGCGATCCCGTAGACGAAGGCCGGCCCCGCCCGATCAACGCACCGCGCTGCTCGCCACCTGGAGGGCGTGGGCCCATCGCTCGGCGGCTTCTTCTTCGGATTCGAGCCGAGCGATCAGGGCCGCCGCCCGGGGCGATGCCTCCAGGAACGGGCCGTTCTCCCGGAAGCTGGTCCCCTCCCCCAGGACGCGCTCCGCGGCCGGGACGAGCCTGTCGCCGCCCCGCAGCAAGCGGCTGATCTCCTCCCGCAGCCGGACCCGCGCGACCTCGAGCCTCCCTGAGAGGGCCGGGAAGTCCGGCATCTCACCCGTCGGCAGGGGGCCCCCGCTGATCGCCCAGGACGCGGCGAAGCGGACGTCCACGATGATCCCCTCCAGGGCCGAGCCCAGACGCATCGCCGAGCGCGCCGCCTCACCCCACAGCAGCGCATGGCTGCCGTACTGGGCCAGCGCGGACATGCGATTGAGGTGCCCCTGCAGCAGCACCGAGATCTGCCGGTCGAGGACCATGCGCTCGGTCTGGGTCGTCCAGTGACCCGTCAGCGTCCAGGCCGCGTGCCTCGCCCCCACTCCGGTGGCGCGGCCGATCCTCAGATCGCCGCGATCTGCCCAACCGTCGCCGTCGGGCAGGGTTCCCGGCACCCCCTCGGAGAGGACCCCAGAGATCTCGACGAGGCCCGCAAAGGTCCAAGCCGGGTCCACGGCCACTGCCTCCGCCAGGAGCGCGCCCATGAGCTCAGGAGTCGCGCTCATCTCCGTGGTCGGGGCCCCGGGAAGCGGCACCTCCAGCCCCAGCAGCAGCGAGGCGAGCCGGGCCTGCATGGACCGCAGATCGACCAGCCCCTCCAGTTCCTCCTCGGAGCTGTCGATGACCGTCAGACACAGCGCGTTGCCGACTCCGGCCACCACGTATCTCAGCCCCTTGGCTGCCCGCCCGCGAGCCATCGCAGCCCGTGGGATCGCGCCGTGCAGGATGTGGGTGACAGGATCGACGACCGGCGCGGAGAACGCCCCTGTGACCGCGGTGACGAGACCCGGCCACGCGGGCACGTCGAGCGGAGAGGGCTCCGTCGGAACGAAGACGACGGTCCAGGCGAGGCGGGGACAAGAGAGGCTCATGAGGGGCTCAAAAGCGAAGGGCCAGACCGCGCGTCGTCGCTTCCAGGCGCGCCTGCGTCCCGCGCGCGACTCCGCCCTTCTTGAGCCGTGCCACGCGCCCTGCGCCGCTGATGGTCAGCGGAATGCCGACCGCGCTCAGGGTGGCTCCCGAGAACAGCGCACCCAGCCCCCCCGCGTAGAAGGCCTCGATGTTGGCGTTGTTCGGGTCGCCCTTGCTCAGGGACGAGGTGACCGCGAGGGCCACGCCGCCCGCCGCGAGCAGGGCGATCCCCCCTCCGAGGAGCCCGCCGCCGACCTGCATCCGACTCTCCGCGGTGTCGATCTGCTGTCGCAGCACCATCCACTGCAGAAACTCCTCGGACCCATCGGGGAACGAAGGCATGTCGTCCAGGTCCTTGACGTCGTCGAACGGAGGAAGGGCCGCCATCTGCTCCAGTCGCCGGATCCGGTCACCGATCTTGTCCTGCACCCGCTCCAGGTCGGCCTTGGCGCCGGGGAGGTTCTCCCACCCGCCCCGCAGCTCGCGGTAGGTGATGAGCATGCTCTCTGCGACCTTCAGATCGCCCAGTCCCTCGAGCGCGAGCGCCTTGTAGGCCATCGCCTCATACAGCGGCGGATGGAGCCGGAGAGCCGACTCGGCGGACGTCAGGGCCTTCTGGAAGTTCTGGCTGTTGAGCTCGGCCTGGGCGAACTCTAGCTGGCGCGACGCCTCGCTCTCACTGCCCGCCTGGGCGGCCGCGGCGGCCGGCGAGAGCAGCAGGAAGACGACGGAGAGGGCGGCGAAAGGACTCGATTTCGGCATTTGGCGGATCATACCCCTGGGCCTCGTCGAGGCGAACCCGGGGGCATCGCGCAGCCGCGCTTTGGGGGGTACCCTCAGCCCATGTCCAAGCCCCGCTCCGCAACGATCTCGACCTCCGACAAGCCCAAAGACGCGGGAGCCAAGGAGCCAAAGACGGTCGGGCTGGAAGCGAAGGAAGGAGCCGACGCCGCCGCGGATCACACCGCTGCGCGAGGCCCGGTCCGCGGCGTGAAGGGACAGGGTCCGGCCGCGCAGAAGGGCGGAAAGGCGAACAAGGGCAACCGGACCGGTCGCGAGGCCCGGGAGGCCGGCGCCAACGACCTTCCGGGAGACCAGAAGGACGAGGACGAGGACAAGGAGGAGAGCGAAGAGGAGGCCAAGGACAAGGACGCGTCCTTCTGGCAGCACATCGTCACCGCCTCGTACCGGAGCCGCAAGGGCCGCGGCGAGTGGGGCGACGGCGAGGCCTGACCGGCCTCAGTTGCAGAGCACGGTGCCCTGGGGAGCCGCAGGCGTGCCGAACAGGTTGCTGCCCTGCACGGTCTGCTCCTCACACCAGCTGCTCGCGGTGTTGTTCGCCACCGCGGCGTTGACGAAGGAGGCCAGCCCCATGGAGCGCCCGGGACGCCAGCGCGAACGGTCCAGCGCCGCGCCCGCGTCCTGGTTGAGGTTGTAGCAGCCGTTCCCCCCGTTGCAGGTGGGGTCCCAACCGCTCGCGAACCAGGTCACGATGTCCAGCGTCTGGCCACCGTGGCTCAGCGTGATCGTGCCGCCCAGGTCAGACAGCAGCGGCGCCTCCCAGGAGTAGCCCGTGCCCGCAAAGGAGTACGTGGCGTTGGGGTTGGTGGTCACGAGGTTGGCGCCGTCGATCGCCGCCGAGCGCCCGAGGGCCACCAGATCCGCGGTCCCAGAGACGACCGTCAGGGGCATCCCGTCCGGGTCGGAGCCCAGGGAGTAGCTCTGCGTGTTCGTGGTCGTGGAGCCGAGGTTGTTCGGGTCCGGCACCACGTTCACGACCGACACCACCAGTCCGCGCAGGTCGATGTCCACGCCGGTGGTGTTGATGACCTCGATGTACTCCGCGGCGCTGTCCCCGACCTGGTCGCTGCCGCTGATCATCATCTCCACGATGGCGATGTTGCCCGCGCTGAGCAGCCCCTCGTCGGCCGTGCCGTCGCAGTCGTTGTCGATGCCGTCGCGGGTCTCGGCGAGCGCCGCCACCGTGCCCGCCGCAGGCCGCTGGGATGTTCCGCCCACGCCGTCGTTGCAGTCACCGTCGCAGGTGTCCACGCCGTCGCCGTCCGCGTCGTTGGTGTTCAAGGTGGGATCGGTGTCGTCGCAATCCCCCGAGCAGGTGCTGTCTGCGTCGTTGTCGGAGTCGGACTGGTTCAGGCCCGGGTTGGTGTCGTCACAGTCCGCGGGCTGCAGACCGGCCGGACACGTGGACCAGCCGTCCCCGTCGGCGTCGATGTTCGGCGACAAGGCGCCGTTGGTGCCGTCGCAGTCGCCGTCGCAGGTGGACACCCCGTCGCCGTCCTGATCCACAGGGACGAGCTCGGCGTCGGTGTCGTCGCAGTCCCCCCCGCCCGCGATGCCCGTCGGCAGCGTGCCCGTACCCGGGCAGATGATGTACAGATCGTTGTCCCAGTCCGCCTCGTTGGCGTCCTCGGCCCCGTTGCAGTCGTTGTCGGTGATGCCGTCGCAGAGCGCTGGCGCCCCCGGGAAGACCGTGACCGCGGCGTCGTCGCAGTCCCCAGCGCAGGTGGTCACGTTGTCGCCGTCGGCGTCCGCGAGGTTCAAGGACGCGTTCGCGTCGTCGCAGTCGCCGGCGCACTCAGTGGAGCCGTCGCCATCGTTGTCCACTTCGAGCGGATCGAAGACGCCGTCGCAGTTCGTGTCGTCGATGCCGTCGCACTCGGCCGCCACGTGCGGACCCACGTTGGGGTTGTTGTCGTCGCAGTCCCCGTCGCACGAGCTGAACGGATCCACGACAGCGCCCGTGCCGTCGAACTGGTCCGCGTTGGTCTGGTTCAGCGTCGGATCGGAGTCGTCGCAGTCCACGCCGTCGATGATGCCGTCGTTGTCGAAGTCGGTCGGACAGGTGAACCACCCGTCGCCGTCGGCGTCCGTCTGGGAGATGCCCGGGTTGCCGTCATCGCAGTCGCCCGCGCAGGTGGAGCTGCCGTCGTTGTCGACGTCGTTTCCGTTCAGCCCGATGTCTGCGTCGTTGCAGTCGATCGCGTCCCCGTAGTAGTCGGCGCACTGCGTACCGCTCAGGGCCGTGTCCGCGAAGGACCCGTCACCATCGCCGTCGAAGCCGTCGTCAACCTGGCCGTTCAAGTCGTTGTCGGCCCCGTCACAGAGCTCGGGGGCGCCCGGGTAGATCTGGGAGTTGCCCGGCAGGTTCGTGTCGAAGCTCTGTCCGTTGCGGTAGTCCCCATCGCAGGAAGAGAAGCCGTCGCCGTCCTCGTCCAGGGAGTTCAGCTTGACGTCCTGGTCGTTGCAGTCGGCCACGCCGGCCGCCGCGCTCGCCTCGATCCGGCCGGGCTCGGCCTGACCGCCCAGGCAGACGTTCTGCTTGTCGTTCGGGTCTCCGTCGCCGTCGCCATCGTCGTCGGCGTACCAGTCGATGCCGTCATCCTCGTAGTCGTCGTTGTTCGGCTGGTTCGGCGTGAGCTCCGGGTCACACTGCGTATCGACGCGCAGACCATCGGAGTTGGTGAAGTCCGTGCAGCGCGCTTCGCTCGCGGGGACGGTGGGGTAGATCAGCTCGCTGTTCTCGACGTTGTCGAGACAGTCCACCTCCAGCACGTCCTCGAGATCCGGCGCCGTCCCCGGGTCGTCCATCAGGACGGCCTCGCAGCCGCGATAATGCCCATCACGATCCGTGTCGACCTCGCCCGACATCAGCTCGCCATCGCAGTCGTCATCGATGCCCAGCGACGGCCGCACAGACACGCCGCCGATCTCGATGACACCAAAGCGAGTCCACTCCGGCACCTGCTCGAGCGTGGGGGTCGGGAAGCCGCAGTACTCGGCGCGGCTGGGATTCTGGAACGGCGCGACGAACGCGAGCAGGCTCTCCTCGCTCGTGAGGTCCACCGTCTCCGGCGGGCGCGCGTCGTTGCAGTCCGCGCCGATGAGATCCGTGCCGGTCGGATCGACGCCGCAGGGGGTGAAGCCGTCGGCGTCCAGATCGCGCTCCAACAGGTCCCGGAACCCGTCACAGTCGTTGTCCAGACCGTCGCAGAGCTCGCTGGCACGCGGGTTGATGTCGTCGTTGCCGTCGTCGCAGTCGAGCTGCAGATCGAGCAGCTGCTGGCGCACCGCATCCCGAGCCGCGTCGTCGTTGATGTCCAGACCGGCGTTGTAGGACGCAGGATCGGCCATGGCGAAGAAGCCATCACCGTCCAGGTCGATCCGGTCACCTGCCTGGAACTTGACCCCGCAGCCCGTCGCCATGACCGCCGCGGTCAGGAGAGCGATGCCCGGGGCGAGCCGGGTGGACTGTCGGAGGAGCGCACTGAAGTTGCTGGTCATCAAAAATCCCCGCCTTCTCTTCGTTAGAAGAGCATCTGCCCCCGCAGACCGAACTGGAAACGAGCCATGGACGCACGGCTCGACAAACTGTTGAGAGTCACGCTGCTCAGCTCGAAGGGGCTGTCGGCACCCTCCGGGCGGAAGTGGTACGAGGTGCCGCGGATCACCGGGATCACCTGGTCGTACCGAACGAAGAAGCTGACGCCGAGATAGGTGCTCCCGGAGCCCGGAGCCCCCAGGATGCCGATGTCGGCGTCGGGTCCAGCGAGCACGGCCCACCCGTTCCAGCCCAGGTCCGCGAGGCTGAGACGGGCCGAGCCCGAGTCGGACGTGAGCCGCGCGCCGTACGCGACGCCCTCTTCAACGAGGCTCGCCGCGGCGCACGCGTCGCGGGCCTTCGAGTCCGCCCGCGAGTACGCACCCCCGACATGCCCGCCGATGCGTCCAGCCAGCCAGAGCCGACCGGTGAGGTTGGTCGCCAGGCGCGGTCCGACGTGCAGCGAGACCCCGTTGGAGCGGGTCTGCTGATGCGAGCAGCCCGAGACGGGCAGGTTGGCCCAGGACACACCCACAGGGAGCCCGAGGGCGCCCTTGAGTCCGATGACGTAGGCGAGCTCGGCCTGGGCCGCCCAATCGACTTCCGCGGTGTTGCCCTCGGCGGCCATCCGGCCGACCGTGGCGCCCCCGATCCCACCGCTCATGAGGAGCCGGCGATGGGTGAATGCGTCGTCGGTCGAGGCCATCGACGCGCCCTTGTCCTCCTTGAGCTGCTCGCGGCGGAGTCGCTCGGCCTCCTTGTCGCGCGCCTGCTCCTCCTGCATGCGGGCCTGGGCGTCGCCCCACTCCTGCTGACGGCGCTGCTCCTCGAGGCGCTCGCGCTCCTCGCGCTTCAGGCGCTCAGCCGCGTCTGCGACCTTGCGCTCCTCAGCCTCGCGACGCTCCTGCTCGCGGCGCGCCGCGGCTTCGCCGTCGCGTCGCTCCTGATCGGTGGCGTCACGCTCGCGGGCCGCTGCCTGTGCTGCCTCATCCCGCTCACGGGCGGCCTTCTTGTCGGCCTCGGCGCGTTCCCGGGCCGCGACCTTCGCCGCCGCAGCCGCCTCACGCTCCTGGGCCTCAGCGGCCTCCCGGGCCTCCCGCTCCGCCACGGCCGCGAGATCCCGAGCCTGCCGTTCCGATGCGTCCAGGGCCGCGGCGCGCTCCCGTTCGGTGCGCTCAGCGGCCTCCTGGCGCTCCAGGGCGGCCAGCTCTGCGGCCTCCCGCGCCAGCTGCTCGGCGCTCTCCTTCTCCGCCAGG
>CALAGR010000144.1 GCA_937891735.1 uncultured Pseudomonadota bacterium
CTCGTCCAGTTAGCTGAAATCAAAGGGCAATCCGGCTATCCGGACACGCATGCCATCGACACCTTCTACGACCGCACCGAGCTGATCCAACGAACCATCCGCACCGTGCAGACGAACCTCCTCGAGGGCGGCCTGCTCGTCGTTGTCGTGCTGCTCCTGTTCCTGGGGAACCTGCGGGGCGGTCTGATCGTGGCCTCCGCGATCCCGCTGTCGATGCTCGCGGCGTGCATCGCCATGAAGGCGATGGGCCTGTCCGGCAACCTGATGAGCCTGGGCGCGATCGACTTCGGCCTCATCGTC
Organism: uncultured Pseudomonadota bacterium; assembly: GCA_937891735.1. Taxonomy (GTDB): domain Bacteria; phylum Myxococcota_A; class UBA796; order UBA9615; family UBA9615; genus JAGSHC01. The sequence continues at coordinate 301 of CALAGR010000144.1, forward strand.
GACGGCTCGGTGGTGATGATCGAGAACATCGTGCGGGTGCTGCACCACGAACGGCCGGTCGGCAAGGAGGCGCGGCTGGCGGCCATTCGCCGGTCCGCGACCGAGGTCGCCCGCCCCGTGGCGTTCGCGGTCGGGATCATCATCCTGGTCTACCTGCCGCTCCTCGCGCTGACGGGTGTCGAAGGCAAGATGTTTCGACCCATGGCTCTGACGGTGGTCTCTGCGCTCATCGGCTCGCTCGTCCTGGCCCTGACGCTGATGCCGGTCCTGGCGAGCTTCCTGCTCACCCGCGTCTCGGAGAAGGAGCCGTTCCTCTTCGCCCTGGCCCGTCGAAGCTGGCGACCGGCGTTCGAGCGAGCCCGGCGGGTGCCCCGGCTGACCTTCGGCGTCGCGGTCGCGGCCTTTGTGGCCAGCCTGGCCCTGGTTCCCATGCTCGGCGCCGAGTTCATCCCCAGCCTGGACGAGGGCGCCATCGCCATGCAGATCTGGCGCCTGCCCAGCGTGTCGCTCGAGGAGAGCAACCGGATCTCGACCCAGGCGGAGCGGGTCATCAAGGAGCGCTTCCCCGAGGTCGACACCGTGGTCTCGCGCACCGGCCGCGCGGAGATCGCGACCGATCCGATGGGCGTCGAGATCTCAGACACGTACGTCATGCTCCACCCGCCCGACACGTGGCGCTTCGAGACCAAGGCCGAGCTGATCGCCGCCATCGACGCCGAGCTGACGAGGTCGGTGCCTGGAGCGATGTTCAGCTACAGCCAGCCCATCGAGCTGCGGGTGGCCGAGCTCATCGCCGGGGTGCGCTCCGCGGTGGCGATCCATCTGTACGGCGACGACATCGCTCGACTCAAGGAGGTGGCGGACGAGATCGCGGCGGTGGTCTCGGAGGTTCCTGGCGCATCCGAGGTCAAGGCGGAGCAGACCGTCGGGCTCCCCCTGCAGCGGGTGAAGATCGACCGACACGCGATCGCGCGGCACGGCCTCAACGTGGATGACGTGCTGCAGGTGGTGCAGGCCATCGGGGGGATCGAGGTCGGCAGCGTGGTGCAGGGGCAGCGCCGGTTCCCGCTGCTGGTCCGGTTCGATGAGCGCGTGCGCCAGGATCCCGACCAGGTGGCGGACCTGCGCGTCGCGCTGCCGCCGGGGAAGGGGGATCGGGGCATGGTGCCCCTCGGCCAGCTTGCCGAGATCGTGATCGAAGACGGCCCCGCCCAGATCAGCCGAGAAGCGGTCAGCCGCCGGATCAACGTCGAGGCGAACGTACGAGGACGAGACCTCGCCTCCTTCGTGGCCGACGCGCGGGAGGCGGTCGATCAGGATGTCGAGATCCCACCGGGCTGGCACGTGGAGTGGGGAGGCCAGTTCGAGAACCTGGCGGCCGCGGCGGAGCGGCTCTCCATCCTCGTGCCCCTGGCCCTGGGGCTCATCTTCCTGCTGCTGTACCAGGCGTTCGGGAGCGGTCGCCTCGCCTCGCTGATCTTCCTCAACGTGCCGATGGCTACGACGGGGGGGCTGGTGGCCCTGGCGCTGCGGGGCTACCCGCTGTCGATCTCCGCGGGCGTGGGCTTCATCGCCCTGTTCGGGGTCGCGGTCCTCAACGGGGTGGTGCTCGTTTCGTACATCGTCCAGCGCCGGGCGGACGGCCTCGGGCCTGTGGAGGCGGCGGCAGACGCGGCGGCGATCCGGCTGCGTCCGGTGTTGATGACGGCGATGGTCGCGGCCCTCGGCTTCCTGCCGATGGCGCTGGCCACGAGCGCCGGCGCCGAGGTCCAGCGCCCCCTGGCGACGGTGGTGATCGGCGGGCTGGTGACCTCGACGCTGCTCACGATGCTGGTGCTGCCGGTCATCTACCCGTGGTTCGATCGGGGGAACACCACGGAGCCGGAGGCGTCATGAGCGAGAAACATGACGAAGCGCCGTGCGCTGGAGAGACCTGCGCTTCAGAGACAGGCCCCTCCGCTGCGGCCTCGACCGGTCCGTCGTTGGCGTTCAAGGTGCAGGGAATGGACTGCGCCGAGGAGGTCGCCACGCTGAAGCACGCCCTACGGGACGTGTTGGACCCCGAGCAGCTCGGGTTCGACGTCCTGCGGGGCCGGATGACGGTGCCGGACTCGACCGATCCGGGCGCCGTGCAGCGCGCAGTGGCTGCCACCGGCATGCGCGCTGAGCCCTGGGTCGAGTCATCGTCTGACGAACCGCGCCGGCGGGGGAGCCCACGAGACCTCCTCACGGTTGTCAGCGGCGTTGCGTTGCTCGTCGGGTTCGTCACCCACGCGGCCCTGTCGGGGGTGCAGATGGCGATCGGGTCCGAAGGCGCCGGTCTGGTCGAGGCGACCCCCTGGCCGGCTCGGCTCGTGTACCTGGTAGCGATCGGCGCGGGTCTCTGGCTCGTGGTGCCCAAGGCCCTGTATTCGGCCCGCACCCTGCGTCCTGACATGAACCTGCTCATGACCGTCGCCGTGGCGGGCGCCATCGCGCTCGGAGAGTGGTTCGAGGCGGGCACGGTGTCCTTCCTCTTCGCGCTGTCGTTGACGCTGGAGTCCTGGAGCGTAGGGCGCGCCCGTCGGGCAGTGGCGGCCCTCATGTCCCTGGCTCCGGACACCGTGCGGGTGCTCCGCGGCGGCCGCAACGTGGAGGTCGCGCTCGACGAGGTCACAACCGGCGATCTCTTCATCGTCCTGCCCGGCGAGCGATTCCCGCTGGACGGGCGGGTCACGATGGGCACCAGCGAGGTCGACCAGGCCCCCATCACCGGCGAGAGCGTGCCGGTTCCCAAGGGCGTCGATGACGAGGTCTACGCGGGCACGATCAATGGCTCGGGTGCGTTGGAGGTGGAGTCGACCCGCGCCCCCGAGGACACCACGCTGGCCCGGATCGCTCGGCTCGTCGCCGACAGCCAGGCCAACCGCTCACAGTCTGAGCAATGGGTCGATCGCTTCGCCCGCATCTACACGCCGGTGGTGTTCGCCGCCGCGCTGCTCGCAAGCCTCGTGCCACCGCTGCTGTTTGGCGGTGAGTGGAGCGAGTGGGTGTATCGGGGGCTTGTGCTCCTGGTGATCGGCTGCCCCTGCGCCCTGGTGATCTCGACTCCCGTGAGCATCGTCGCCGCCCTCGCCGCCGCTGCGAGCAACGGGGTCCTGGTCAAGGGAGGACGGCTGATGGAGGTGCCCGCGGAGATCGACGTCGTCGCGCTGGACAAGACGGGCACCCTGACCGAAGGTCGCCCGCGGGTCGTAGAGATCGTGCCCATGGCGGAGCACGACGAGGCTGGTCTGCTGGCGCGAGCCGCGGCCATCGAGCAGCGCTCGGAGCATCCCGTCGCCAAGGCGGTCCTCGAGTACGCGCGCGTCCGCGGCGTGCAAGCCATGCCCGCAGAGGCGGTCCAGGCCCTGGCCGGCAAAGGCGCCGAGGGCACGATCGAGGGACGGAGGTTCTGGGTCGGCTCCCACCGCTGGCTGGAGGAGCGAGGTCAGGAGACACCGGAGCTGCACGCGCGGCTCGTGGAGCTGTCGTCCGCCGGACGAACGGTCGTGGTGGTCGGCGACGAGACGCACGTCTGCGGGCTCATCGCGCTGGCTGATTCGCTGCGGGACGACGCCGCGGCCAGCATCCAGGCCCTGCACCGCGCCGGGGTGAAGCGGGTCGTCATGCTGACGGGCGACAACGAGCCCACGGCCCGAGCGATCGCGGCCGAGGCGGGCATCGACGACGTGCGGGCGGAGCTGCTGCCCGAAGACAAGGTGGCTGCGGTCGAGGAGATGGAGCTCGGTGGTGCCCGGGTCGCCATGGTCGGCGACGGGGTCAACGACGCCCCCGCCCTGGCGCGAGCGAGCCTCGGGGTGGCGATGGGCGCGGCAGGCACGGATGTGGCCATCGAGACCGCGGACATCGCCCTGATGGGCGACGACCTGAGCAAGCTCGCCTGGCTGATCGGTCACTCCCGCCGGACCCTCTCCATCATCCGGCAGAACACGGTGTTTGCGTTGGCGGTGAAGGTGGTGTTCGTGGTGCTCACCTTCGCCGGCGTGGCGTCCCTGTGGGGGGCGATCGCCGCGGACATGGGCGCGTCGCTGCTCGTGGTGTTCAACGCCCTGCGGTTGTTGACCTCGCCTCGTCACTCCTGACGGGGCACCGGCGGGTGCTCCGCGGCGTCAGTCGGCGTCCTCCGCGTCGTGCTCGTGCCGGTGGTGCAGGTCAGGGTGGTGCGGGTGCGCGTGGACCCTGGGCTCGTGCTGGTGCTCGTGGGTGTGCCACCCGACGGAGGGGGCGTCCGGGTGATCGTGGTCGTGGTGATCGTCGTCGTGACGGTGGGGGTGGGTGTGTCTGGCCTCCTCGTGGACATGGTGGTGTTCGTGCCGGCTTCGGAGCAGCAGCCCCAGCGCAAGCGCCATCACGGCAGCAGAGCCCAGTTGGATGGGGAGAACGGGTTCGCCGAGGGCCACCCATCCCAGCGCAGTTCCCAGGAATGGGGCCGTCGCGAACAGCATCTGGGAGCGGGTCGCGCCGAGCTGCTGCGCACCCGCGATGTACAGGACGATCGACAGCCCGTAGGCCAACGCGCCAACCCCGAGGGCCGGGAGCACCTGGCCCACGCCAGGGAGGCCGGCCTCGAAGGCGATGCCCAGCGACAGGTTGACCGTCCCCGCGACCAACCCCTTGGAGAAGGTCGTCTGCGACGGCGTGAAGCCGTCGATGGTCGCGGTGAGGTTGTTGTCGAGACCCCAGCACACACACGCGAGCGCCACGAGGCCCGCTGAGCCCGCCAGCCCGAACCCGTCCGGGGCGACGAGCAGCACACCTGCCGCCAGCACCAGCGCGTTGGCCAGCCAGGTGCGGGCGTCCATGTGCTCGCGGAAGAGGGTCCAGGCCAGCAGCGCCGTCGCGGTCGTCTCGAGGTTGAGCAGCAAGGAGACGGTCGCCGAGGGTGTGCTCTGCAGCGCGACGAGCAGCGCGACGGGCCCGAGGATCCCGCCGCACAGGATCGCGCCGGCCAGCCGTCCCAGGTTCCGGCGCCCCGCCGAGCGGAGCGACCAGCGCTCCCGGAGCGCGGCCGGCGCCGTCGCCGCGGCCGCACCGAGGTAGAGCAGACCCGCCAGCGTCAGCGGACCGATGTGCGCGTCGAGCAGGAGCTTCGAAGCCGGGGTCGACGCCCCGAACAGGACCGCAGAGGCGAGGCACCACAGCACCGCCCGCCGATTGCGGTTCGGGTTGCCAGCCGCCGGTGATGGATCGCTCGGCGCCATCTTCGATCAGTCCCCGAGAGCTACTTCGCCAGCCCCTCGAGCACATCGAGGTCCTTGACCAGGGCCGCCAGCGCGGCCTTGGCGCCTGGGGCGTCGCCCTTGTCGGCGCGGCTCACGAGCTCCGCCACCTGCTGCTCGAGGTGGGCCGCCGTGGTCCGGGCCGTGGCCTGGGCCTCCGGGGGGAGCACGCCGATCTTGTCAGGGACCGCGGCTCCGAGCTCCGAGAGCGCCTCGCAGCTGCGGTGCAGGTCCACGATCCTGGCCGCCTCCACCGCCTTTTCAGCCAGCGCCACGTTGTCTCGAAGCGCTGTGACGACCTCGGCGTAGGTGTCAGGAACGATGGACTCCGCGGGAGTGGCCTCGGGCGCGGGTGAGGGTGTCGGAGGACCACCGCCATGCCCCCCGGGGTGAGCCAGAGCGGGGCTTGCGAGGAGCAGGGCGACGGCCAGAGCAGGCAGCGAGATCTTCATGGGGGACTCCAGTGGGGGAACGGACTCAGTGCAGGCGGGAGATCTTCGAGTAGACCCCGGTCACCTTCAGATGAACCGTCACGGGCTCGCGCCCGACGTTCTGCCAGTACCAGCCGTGCACGCCTTCGAAGGGGGCCTCGAACTCCCCCTGGGCCGAGCCCGCCCTGCCCTTCTCGAAGCTGGTGAAGACGTTGGCGGCCGCGCCCTTGGGCTCGCCGTGAAAGTCGAAGAAGACCTCGCCCTGGTCCGAGGTCCACGAGTAGACCATCTGGTCGCCGGCGCGCATCACGGCCTTGACCTCCGTGCCCTCCTTCGGTCCCAGCGTCACCGTGAACTCGTCGGTGCGGAGCGACGGCGCGGCCGAAGACCCCGGTGAAGCGTCCTCGGGCGCGGCGCCCGCGTGCTTGAGATCCCCCATCGCGGTGAGGCCCAGCCAGCCTCCGACACCCGTGGGGTCCACGCCGAGCTCGGCCGGCAACACGGCGGTCACCAGCAGGAACGCGGCCAAAAAGACGATGCCCGCGGTCGCCTTGTGCAGATCCTGCAAGGCGGGCAACGAGGTGGGATCGATGTTGGTTCGGTCGTTCATGATGATCCCCGGCTCAGGAGCTCAGGTAGCCGTTGCACTGGTAGACCACCAGGGCGACGCCGGCCACGATGAGCAGCTTGTTGGCGGTCGCCGCGTGCCGTTGAAACGACTCGGACCGGCGCCAGTAGCCCATCCCGACCAGGATCATCGCCAGGGCCAGGAACTGGCCGATCTCGACGCCGACGTTGAACGCGATGATGTTCCCGACCAGGCCCTCGGACGACAGGGCGAAGTCCTGGAGCTTCGTCGCCAGTCCGAAGCCGTGCACCAGGCCAAAGAGCAGGACCGCAGCCTTGGTGTTCGGCTGCACCCCGAACCACCGCTGGAACGCGCCCAGGTTGTCCAGGCCCTTGTAGACCACCGAAAAGCCGATGATGGCGTCCACGAAGTAGGGGTTGACGTCGGTGCCGCTGAGCACGCCGTACAGCAGCGTCACGCTGTGGCCGACGGCGAAGAGCGAGACGTAGGTGGCGACCTCCCGCATCCGGTACAGAAAGAAGATCACGCCCACCAGGAAGAGCAGGTGGTCGTAGCCGGTGACCATGTGCTTGGCGCCCAGGTACGCGAACGGGACCAGCTGGCTGCCGGCGCTGCTCTCCAGGAACAGTTGATCGCCGTCGGCGACCCCGTGGGCAAAAGCGCCGGCCTGCGCGAGCAGCGCAATGAAGAAGGCCACGAGGGCCCACGGAACGACAGGACTTCGCATCGGTCTACTCCTGGAAGGAACGGCAACGACCACAGGACACACTGCTCACTCCCTCGGGAGCAGGGTCGACAGCTCGCGCGCCAGCGCGACCTTGATGCGCCCCTCGGCCACCGCCGCCCGCGCGGTGTACCAGCCACGTTCGCCGCTGGCGATCCGCGCCCGCAGCAGCAGGACCTGGCCCATGTCGAACTCACCGACCTCGTAGCCGCGCTGCACGCCGACCAGGGCCGCCCCCGCTTCGGGCAGCTCGTCGCCAAGCAGCTCCACGGCCCGCTCCAGGGACTCCACAGCGCCCGCCGCGGACGCACGCTCCGCCGCCGCTTGCGCCGTGAGCGCCTGCACATCGGCCTGGGCGCGCCCAAGCAGGGCCTGGGCAGCGCCGATCCCGCGCTGGTTCTGGTTCCGAACGGGCAGGCTCAAGGAGATCCGGGGACCTGCGAAGACGAGCCCGGCCTCCCCTTCGACAAAGGCCCCTATCTCGATCGGCGGCAACCCCGCGGACTGCTCGCGAGCCACCGCCGCCTTCGCCGACACAAGCGCCGCGCCGGCAGCTGCGACGTCGGACCGCACCTCCGGTCCCTGCTCGTTCAGGGCCGGGGCCGCGGCCAGGGGATCGGTGACCACCGCGCCATCGGTCGGCAGGCCGGTCAGCGCAGCCCAGCCGACCCGAGCCGCTGTCGCCTCGGCGTCCGCTTCGAGCCAGGCGGCCACCGCCCCGGCCTCCTCCAGCCGCGCCAGCTGCACGTCCAACATGGCGACGTCGCCAGCGGCGAAGCGAGCCTGGGCCGCCTGGAGGAGACCCGAGGCGCCCGCCAGCTCCTGCTCCGCGATGCGGAGGCCGGCGGCGGCGACGACGCGACGAAGGAAGACCCTCCTGGCCCGGGCCGCCGTCTCCAGCCGAGCGCGATGCAGACCTGCCGTCGCGGACTCCAGCCGAGACCTCGCGCTGCGGGACGCGTGCCGGGCTTCCCCCGACACGGGGATCGGCTGCATCACCTGGGCCTCGACCCGGGGCGTGCTCCCCGGGGGACCGCCGAAGAGGACCCCGAGCTCGATCTCGGGGTTGTACTGCACACCTCGACTGGCCCGCAGATCCCCTCCGGCTGCTTCGACCTCGGCCTTCGCCGCTGCCAGCGCGGGATCGTGGTCGAGGGCGGCGCGCACTGCATCGTCGACAGGGACGGCAGGGAGCGCGGTGGCGAGCGTGGCAGCAGCCAGGACCCAGAGCATCACTTCACCTCCAACGTGCCGAACCGGTCGAAGAGCACCGGAACCACCAGCATGTTCAAGACCGTACTGGACAGCAGCCCACCCAACAGCACGACGCCCATGGGCGCCTGGATCTCGTTGCCCGCTTCGTGCGCGGCGAGCACCAGGGGGATCAACGCGAGCCCGGTCGACAGCGCGGTCATCAGGACCGGCGTGAGCCGCTCCATGGACCCCCGGACGATCGCCTCGCTGGCGGCGAGCCCCTCCTCCTGCACGAGGTGCTGGTAGTGACTCACCATGAGGATCCCGTTGCGGGTGGCGATCCCGAACAGCGTGACGAAGCCGACCAGCGACGCGATGCTGATGACCCCGGAGGTGAAGGCCACCGCGGCCAGCCCCCCGATGAGCGACAGCGGCAGGTTCACGAGCATCAGCAGCGCGTTGCGGGGGGAGCCGAACGCCACCACGAGCAGCAGGTAGATGCCCAGGACCACCAGGACGGACAGGAACGAGATGGTGCGCGTGGCCTCCTCAGCGCTCTCGAACTGCCCCCCGTAGACGATGAAGTACCCCTCGGGGAAGCTCACCTCCTTTGAGATCCGGGTCTTCAGATCGTCGACGACGAGGGACAGATCCCGGTCGGCCACGTTGGCCTGCACGACCATCTTCCGCGCCACGCCCTCCCGCGTGATCGTGTTCGGGCTCGAGTCCCGGGACAGCCTGGCGAGCATGCCCAACGGGATCCTGTGCCCGGTCGGGGTGTCGATGGGCGTCGCGGCGATCGCCTCGAAGCTCTGCCGCACGCTGTCGTCCAGGCGCAGCACCACGTCCACGGTGCGCTGCCCCTCCAGGATCTGGCCGACGACCTGCCCCGCGAACGCGCCCTCGATCCGCTCGGTGAGCTCGCCCGCCCCCAGCCCGTAGCGAGCCAGCGCGTCGCGGTCCGCGCGGATCTCGAGCTCGGGGATGTCCACCTGCTGCTCGATGGCGACATCGACGG
>CALAGR010000145.1 GCA_937891735.1 uncultured Pseudomonadota bacterium
CTCGGCGGCGGCGGCGGGGCGCTCCGCGGCGGGGGGCGTGGGCTCGGCCGCCGGAGTCATCGCTTCGGCCGGGGGCAGCTCGGGAGGGACGAGGGCGACCTCGGGCACCACCGCGGGATCCGGCACCTCGGACACGGGCGCGGGATCGGAGCGCAACACCGCGAAGAGGCCGAGCAGCGCCACCAGCGCGCCCAGGATGAGCATCAGGACCCCCGCCCGCCTCGAGGGCGGCGACGAGATCGCCACCGACGGCGTCCCGGGATCGGTGGCCATCTGACGGGTGGTGACGGGCTGCTCGGGCCGATCCGCGGTCTCCTCCTCCGCAGGGGGCGCTTCCAGCTGGATCCGGCTGACCTGACGGGTCAAGAACGCAGACGCGAGCTCGCTGGTCGGCACCTGGTCGCGCAGTCGCTGCATCGCCACGACCAGATCGCCGGTGCTGCGGTACCGATCCGCCATGTCCGCCGCCAGCAGGCGCTCGAGCACCGGAACGGCCTCGGGCAGCACCCGACCCACCTTCTCCAAGCGGACGGAGGGGTCGAACGACGCCACCTCGTGCATGGCCGCGATCAGGGTCTTCGCGCCGATCAGGCGCGCCCCGGTGAGGGCCTCGTACAGCATCGACCCGAACGAGAAGAGGTCGCTGCGGTAGTCCAGCGGGTCGCCTCGGACCTGCTCGGGCGACATGTAATGCACGGTGCCCCGGATCATGTTCGTCTCGGTGTTGTCCACGAGACGCTGCGAGGCCTTGGCGATGCCGAAGTCCAGGAGCTTGACCGCGCCCTGGGCCGAGATGATGACGTTGTCCGGCTTCAGATCCCGGTGCACCAGATGCAGCGGCGCCCCGTCCTGCGCGAGCTCGTGGGCGAACCTCAGGCCGCGGGCCACGTCGAGCAGGATGTCCAGGGCGATGGACACAGGCAGCCCGTCGGATTCGCGGCGCGCGTGGTCCTGGACCTGCCGCAGCGTTCGGCCCGGCACGTACTCCATCATCATCGCGAAGACGCGGCCCTCGGTGGGGTGCTCGAGCTGCCCGAACCACTGGACGTAGACGATGTTCGGGTGCTGCATCCAGGCCAGCAGCCGCGCCTCGTCGGCGAGCATCTTGACGACGTCGGGGTTGCTCCGGGTGATGTGGGCGTGCAGGACCTTCAGCGCGACGTCGCGGCTGAACCCCATCTCGCCTTCCACGACGGCTCGGTACACGGTCGCAAAACCGCCCGTGCCGAGCTCTGCGACCACCTTGTAGGGGCCCAGGTAGAAGGGGAAGGTCAGGTCGCTCACGGAGCGTGTGAGTATAGGTCGGGTTCAGGCCTCCACGACCGAGCCGGCCCGAAGGCACTCCTCCGCCAGCTCCACCTCCGCGGCGTTGCCGATGATTAGCTGCACGCGGTGGTGCGCCCACTCCGGCTCGATCTCGAGGATCCGCTGGCAACCGTCGCTGGCCGCGCCCCCCGCCTGCTCGATGACGAACGCCAGCGGGTTCGCCTCGTACATCAGCCGCAGCTTCCCCTTCGGCGACTGCGAATCGGCGGGATACAGGAAGATCCCACCCATCAGGAGGTTTCGGTGGAAGTCCGCCACCAGGGATCCGATGTGGCGGTCGTTGATGCGGCGCTTGTCCGCGTCGTTCCGGGCCAGCATGCGGCCCATGAAGTCGTGAACCCATCCATCCCAGTAGGGGCCATTGCACGTGTTGATCGACAGGACCTTGCACGTCGCGTTCAGCCGGATGTCCGGGTGGCTCAGGATGTACTCACCCACGGTCGGATCGAGGGTGAAGCCGTGAACCCCCTGGCCCACCGTGTACACGAACATCGTGGAGCTGCCGTAGATGATGTAGCCCGCCGCGACCTGCTCCACGCCGCGCTGGAGCGTGTCCCGCCGTGTCACCTCGACGCCGGCGGACACCTTGCGGAAGATCGAGAAGATCGTGCCCACCGACACGTTGAAGTCGATGTTGGAGCTCCCGTCCAGGGGATCGTAGGCGATGACGTAGCCGCCCCGATCCGACTCCTTGACCTCGATGATCTCCTCCTCCTCCTCGCTCATGAGGGCGCAGACGTGGCCGCTTCGCCCGACGATGTCCTGGATCGTGCGCTCCGCGAACTGGTCCAGCCGGTGCTGCACCTCCCCCTGGATGTTCGTCGTGCCCGCCGATCCCCGGATCTTCACCAGCCCGGCCTTGTTGACCTGGGCCGAGATCACCTTGCCCGCCACCCCGATCTGCGTGATCAGGGCGCTGAGCTCGCCGCTGGCCCCCGGGTGGTGGAGCTGGGTTGCGCGGACATGCTGAGTCAGGGTGATGAGGCGATCCATGAGCGGCATGCTGCCACGGAGCGCACCTCCTTCGGCCACGCATCGAGGGCCTTTGACGGCAGGCAACCCTGGTGATAGAAGACGCCGCCTTGAGCTACCCCCGTCCCGCGTTCCTGCTCGCAGTCGTCGGCCTCCTCGCCGGCGCCGCCCTCCCCACAGAGGCGGCAGCCGTCGAGTTTCGCCTGGACGGCATGTACCGCCTTCGCGCCAATCTGTTCGACAGCTTGAGCATGGAGCGCGGCGCAGACCGGGATGAGGGCGTTCGTTCCTTCATCGATCAGCGCCTTCGCCTGGTGCCCCAGCTGCGCATCAACAGCGGCGTGCACGTCTTCGCCGACATCGACCTGCTGGACGCCCTCGCGTTCGGGGCGAACCCCGCCGGTGCCGATCCCTCGCTGCTGGTTGCGGTGGGTCAGCAACAGGCCGATGGCACCCTCTTCAACGAGCCCTCGGCCATGACCGGCGGCTCGCTGCCCGGCGAGGACTATCAGGACTCGCTGTTCGTGCGGCGCGCCTGGGTCGAGGTCTACACCCCCTACGTCGATCTGAAGATCGGGCGCATGGCCAGCCACTGGGGCCTGGGCCTGCTCGCCAACGACGGCTCGTGCGACAGCTGCGACTACGGCGACATCGTCGACCGCATCATGATCAGCACGTCGATGATCGACCCGGTGCGCATCAGCCTCGCGGTCGATACGCGGGCCGAGGGCTTCATCAACAAGGACGACGACACCCACAGCTTCCTGCTGCAGGGCGGCCTGCTGCACGAGGTCTACAAGGTCGGCGGCTACATCCGCTGGACCCGCCAGCCCAGCAACAAGTTCAACCTGCTGCACGGCGACGTGTGGGGGTCGGCCAAGCTCGGCCCCATCAAGGTGGAGCTCGAGGCGCTGATCAACTGGGGCGCCGCGGCGACGACGGACATCGGAGTCGAAGACCTCAAGATCCTGTCCGGCGGCGGCGCGCTGGAGGCGAGCCTCGCGGTGTCTCCGTGGGAGGCGGGCCTGGCCCTGGGCGTGGCCACCGGCGACAAGGATCCGACCGACAACAAGTGGCACACGCTGCGGTTCGACCGGGACTACGACGTGGCGCTCCTCATGTTCGAGCACGCGCTGCCCCAGTTCCAGGTGGGCGACGCCGCGAACGCCGCCGACGGCCCCCTGGGCAACGTGGACGCCAGCTTCGCGGCCACCTACGAGGGCGTCAGCAACGCGTTCTATGTGCGGCCCCAGTTCCACGTGGACGTGCTCGACAACCTGCGCGCGGGGATCTCGCTGACCGCCGCGTGGCCGGTGGTTCCGGCGGGCCTGGGGCACACCGCCGAGGACCCGCGCAACTTCTACGGCGTCGAGATCGACGGAGACGTGACCTTCGTCCTGCACAACGCCTTCGAGCTGCAGGCGGCCGCAGCCGCCTTCTTCCCCGGCAACGTGTACGGGCAGACCCGGGCGTTCACGTTCGGCGGCGAGCTGCGGGCGCTGGTCCGCTTCTGACTCAGGCGAGGTTGTCGATGCCCGGCTTTCGCTTCCACAAGATGGAGGCCTGCGGCAACCACTTCGTCGTCGTGTACCGCACCGAGCTGCCTGCCGACGCCGGCCCCTTCCTCGCTCCGAGCATCTGCGACCCGCACTTCGGCGTGGGCGCGGACGGGATCCTCGTCGTGGGCGTCGATGACACCGTCGAGCCGGCGTCGCTCCGGGGCGCGGCGCACCTGTCGATGACCGTGTGGAACGCCGACGGCTCGGTCGCCGCCATGTGCGGCAACGGGCTGCGCTGCGTGGTCGCGCGCGTCCTGGCGGACGGTCTGTGGACCCCTCCCCCGGACCGGAGCGGCACCCTCGCCGCGGCCACCGGCCTCGTCCCGTTCCGGCTCGTGGGCGATCAGATCGCCGTCGGGCTCTCGGCGCCCCGCATCGCGCCGGCGGTCGAGGAGATCGAGGTCGCCGGGCAGCGGGTCCGCGGTCTCGCGGTGGACATGGGCAACCCCCACTTCGTCGTGTTCGCCGACGATCAGGCGGCGCCCCTGCCGGATCTGCGGGAGTGGGCTCCGAGCCTGGAGCACCACGAGCGGTTCCCGGATCGGACCAATGTCGAGTACGTGCGTGTCCTTGCGGACGGACTGCACGTTCGCGTCTGGGAGCGGGGCGTGGGAGAGACCCTGGCCTGCGGAAGCGGCGCGTGCGCGGTGGCCGCGGCGGCCCGCACCACGGGGCGCACCAGCGACCAACAGGTCCGCGTGCTGCTCCCCGGCGGCGCGCTGACGGTAGTGTGGACCGGTCGGCCCGACGACGGGATGGAGCTGCAGGGCCCCGCCCGCACCGTGTTCTCGGGGACCTGGGCAGAGGAACGAGGGAGCCAGTGATGACGCTTCAAGGTGCGATGACCGCCATCGTGACGCCCATGCAGGGCGGATCCGTCGATGAAGGCGGGCTCCGCTCGCTCGTGCGCTACCAGCTCGCCGGGGGGATCGCCGGACTGGTGGTCAACGGCTCGACGGGCGAGGCGGCGACGCTGACCGACGACGAGCAGGAGTACGTGCTGCGCATGGTCGTGGACCTGGTCTCGGGCCAGGTGCCCGTCATCGCGGGGGTCGGCAGCCGCTCCACCCACGGGGCCATAGCCCAGGGCGAGCGGGCCGTGCGGGTCGGCGCGGACGCGCTCCTCGTGGTCACGCCGGCCTACAACAAGCCCACCCAGCTCGGGCTGCTGATGCACTTCACGGCGGTGGCGGAGAACTGCGCCCTGCCCATCGTGCTGTACAACGTCCCGGGCCGGACCGCCGTCGATCTGCTGCCCGACACGGTCGCGAAGCTGGCCGCGCACCCCCGCATCATCGGGATCAAGGAAGCCACCGGATCCCTGGAGCGCGCGGCCCAGATCCGGGCCCTCGTGCCGAGCGACTTCGCGCTGCTCAGCGGCGACGACTTCACCACGTTCGACTTCGTGGCCCAGGGCGGCCACGGCTGCATCAGCGTCGCCAGCAACATCCTGCCCAAGGAGATCGTGGCCCTGGTGCACGGCGCAGCGAGCCCACCGGACAGCCCGGAGTACCTCGCGGCCCGCCGCAGCCACGCCGAGCTCCTGCCGGTGTTCGAGGCGCTCTTCGCCGAGTCCAACCCCATCCCCGTCAAGACCGCCGCGGCCTGGCTCGGGATCATCCGCTCCGCCGAGCTCCGGCTGCCCATGACCCCCCTGTCGATGGCCGGCGCGGACCGCCTGGAAGCGGCCCTGCGCGGGCTCCAGCTGGAGCCGCGGCGCGCTCCCGGCGACCCCTCGCACCTGGGGCCCGGCAAGCCGCTCCTGGGCGACGAGGCCGAAGCGAAGACCGTGGACTTCTCCAACCCGTGATGCCGCGCGTCTGGCTCAGCGGGGACGGCCGGATGGGCAGCGCCCTGGACCGGCTGCTGGCCGCGTCGGACCCGGCGGGTCTGACCCGCGCCGCGAGGCTGGCAGAAGCGGACGTGGTCATCGACTACAGCCACCCCGAGTGCACCGCCCCCCTCGTGGCGCGCCTGCTGGAGGCGCCGCGGCCCCTCCTGGTAGGCACGACGGGGCTCCCCTCCGCCGTCCTGCGGGACCTGGACGTGCTTGCCCGGTCGGCGCCGGTGCTCCTCGCCGCGAACACCGGGGCGGGCATCAACGTGCTGGCGCGCCTGGTGTCCGAGGCGGTGCGTCTGGCCGGTCCGGGTTGGGACATCGAGGTGCTGGAGATGCACCACCGTCACAAGGTGGACGCCCCCAGCGGGACCGCCTGGATGCTGTTGGACGCGGCCGCCGGCGGAGACCGGACCCGGGCCGTCACCTCCCGGGTGGGCCAGACGGGCCCACGCACCGACGACGAGATCGGGATCCAGGCGCTGCGGGGCGGCGACGTGGTGGGCGAGCACACCGTGTTCCTGGTGGGCCACGGCGAGCGCATCGAGCTGACCCACCGCGCCTGGGACCGGGACACCTTCGCCCGAGGCGGCCTGCGTGCCGCGGCCTGGCTCGCCGCCGAGGGGCGCGCGGCGGGTCTGTACGACATGAACGATGTCCTCGGGATCTGCTGAGCGCTCGCTGGCGCTGGTGCTGGCGGCGGTGGCCCTCGCGGGCTGCATCCGGCGGTACCCGGCCCCGGACGGACCGGCGCCCACCGACACGCCCTACACCGCGCTCGCGCTGTACCTGGAGATCGAGCCGCCGGTGCGGCCCGGATCTGAGCCCCTGCCACGGGCCGCGCTGCGCCTGGCCCTGGGACCGGACGACGCCGTC
>CALAGR010000146.1 GCA_937891735.1 uncultured Pseudomonadota bacterium
CGCCCGCGAGCGCCGACGCGAGCCCCGGCGCGACGTCCCGATCCCAGGCATCGCGCCCCTCGGCGACGAACAGGTGCACGGAGGTTCGGGACACGATGGACGAGGCGAGCCGCAGGTCCTGGGCCAGGATCCCGGACTCCGTCTGGTTCAGGGACCGCCCCTTCACGCGCACGTCGGCGAAGGTCACCGAGCCCTGCCGGGTCGCCGTGGTGGCCGTCCCCGTGAAGAGGAACGCGACAGACGCGAGGAGGCCCGCGCACTGAGCGGCCCGGCGACGACGCGCAGCCTGGAAGCGATCCCTGTTCTGCATGGACCCGATCCTGGGCTGCGGGCTCGCCGGTGCCAAGGGGGCGACGCAGATGGCCCGCCCCGGGACCGTCAGCCCTGGGCCAGCGCCCTGGACAGGGTCTCGTACATGCGCTTGACGCCCTGCCCGAACACGGGGTCGGGCGCGCGGGCGAAGCCGGCGTCGAGTTCGGCCCACTCCTGGGGGGTGAGCGTCTCCCGGGCCAGTCGGAACAGACCCCGCTCCTCGCGATGCAGGTGCCGGCGCTGCATGGCGGTGTACTCCCGCGCCATGCCCACGAACGCATCGACCCGCACGCCCTCATCCATCATCAGCTGCTCGAGCGTGTCCAGGAAGCGTCGGCCGAGAAGCAGGATCTCGGTGTGCTCCGCCTGGATCGCCGTGATCTCGCCCGGACCCGCGTCGGGATGCCCGCGCAGCTCAGCGAACAGCTGGTCCTCCAGGGGGTGGTGATACAGATCCGGATAGGAGGTCATGTACCTCATGACGTCGCGGAGCAGCCCGACCTCGGGGCCCGGCTCCTCGCCCGCCTTGACCACCTCGCGGTCGATGAAATCGAGCAGGCGCGCGATGTGGATGTGGTCCTGACTTAGCTGATCCATCACGACGGACATGGCAGAGCTCCTGGAATGAGGGGGACCCTATCCCGAGTCGGGCGCCGTGTTCCTCGCACACACCCGTGATCGCGGCTCGACAGCGCGCGGCGACACCAGCAGGCTCCCGGAGTGCCGCGAAGGCGGTGCGTGGAGGTCAAGCGCGCATGAGCGAAGGTCGCTACACCCGCATCGAGGCCGTTGACGTGGCCCGCCAGCTCGAAGCCTGCGGCGAGGCGTTCTATGACGCGGCCCGGAAGCACGCCCGCGACGGCGAGGTCGAGGCGCTGCTCCGCCACCTTCGGGACGAGGAGCGGGCCCACAGCCGGGCGTTCGATGCCCTGCTCGCGGGCATCGAGGAGGCCCAGGGAGACTGGCGCGCCGATCCCGCGTACGAGACCTGGATGCGCGCGTTCGCGGTGCGCAGGGTGTTCCCGGATCCGGAGCATGCGCGCTCCCAGGTGGAGCGACTCGATGATCGCGGGCTCCTCGGCCTGGCCATCCGCTTCGAGCAGCAGACCATCGAGTTCCTCGAGCAGCTGCGGAGCCAGCTGGCGCCGGGTGAGGAGGCGGTCATCGACACCCTGATCGCTGAGGAGCGGCAGCACGAGCGCTTGCTTCGAGCGCGCGTCGAGCGCCTTCACGGCTGACGGTCCGCCGCCTCGCAGGGCGCCGCGCAGCTCCCGCAGCCCGCCTCCTTGCCCGGTCGCTCCGGCACGCACTCCTCGGGCTCCGGAGAGAGGTGGCCGGTCTCCCGCTGGAGGAGGAACCACACCACGCAGGCCGCGGCGAGCCCGAGCACCGCGAGGAGGTGCTCCATCAGGCCGCCGCGCTGAAGAGGCCGGCGAAGCCCATGAACCCCATCGACAGGATCCCGGCGATCAGGAAGCTCATGGCCGCCCCCTCCACGAGGTCCGGAACGTCTGCCATGTCGTTGTTCTGCCGCACCCCGGCCATCAGGACCAGCGCCAGGGTCAGGCCCACCCCGGCCCCCAGCGCGAACGTGACGCTCTCGAGGAAGCCGTAGCCCCGGTTCGTCTGGAACAGCGCCAGGCCGAGGATCGCGCAGTTGGTCGTGATGAGCGGCAGGAAGATGCCCAACGCCTTGAAGAGCGCCGGGCTGAGCTTCTTGATCGCCATCTCCACGAACTGCACGGTCGAAGCGATCACCACGATGAAGGAGATCAGGCGCAGGTACGGGGCGTGGGGCAGCACGAAGGTGTTGAGGAACCACGCCGCCACCGCGGTCACCAGCATCACGAAGATGTTGGCGAGGCCCATGCGCAGCGCGGTCTCGATCCGGCCGCTCACCCCCAGGAACGGGCACAGTCCCAGGAAGTAGGCGAGGGTGAAGTTGTTCACCACCGCCGCGGCGACGAAGATCCAGATGAGGTTGCTCATGCCGACTTCCTCCTCTCCCAGCGGGCGAAGATGATGAGCAGCACCCCGAGGGTGAAGAAGCCGCCTGGGGGCAGGATCATCACGACCCAGGGCTCGAAGCTCTCACCGAACAGCTGCAACCCGAAGAGCGAGCCGGTGCCGAGCACCTCGCGGATGCCGCCGAGCAGCGTCAGCGCCCCGGTGAAGCCCACGGACATGCCGACGGCGTCGGCCACCGCCTTCCCGGGCGTGTTGCGGGACGCGAACGCCTCCTGCCGACCGAGGATCAAGCAGTTCACCACGATGAGGGCGATGAACGCGCCGAGCTCCTTGTGGATGACCGGCAGCAGCGCCTGCAGCCCCATGTCCGCCACCGACACGAACGTGGCGATGATGATGATGTAGGTCGTGATGCGCACCGGCTTGGGGATGAAGTTGCGCAGCAGCGACACGAGCAGGCTCGAGCCGATGAGCACGAACATGGTCGCCACCCCCATGGCCACGCCGTTGATGGCCGAGTTGGTCACCGCGAGGGCCGGGCACAGGCCGAGCAGCTGCACAAAGACCGGGTTCTCCTTCCAGAACCCCTTGACCAATTCGTCGTAGGCGGTCTCGTCGCTCATCACCGCTCCTGCCCTGCGGGCGTCACGTCCTTGAGGGAGTCACCCCAGCGGGCGGCCTCCCCGCCGATGATCTTGACGACGGCGTTGGATGAGATGGTGGCTCCGGAGATCGCGTCGATCTCGTTCGGCGCCCCTGTGCCCTTGCCCTTCTTGACGGCCTTGGGCGGCGGCACCACGGCGAGGTCCGAGAACTGCCCGACCCACGCGCGGTCCTTGATGATCTTGTCGCCCAGGCCGGGGGTCTCCTTGCTCTCCAGGACCTCCATGCCGATGACCCGCCCGCGGCTTGCGTCGTAGCCGTACAGCAAGGAGATCGTGTCCTGGAACCCGACCCCGGAGGCCGGGATCGCGTAGCCGATCAGGGCACCCGCGTCGTCCCGGCCAGCCCAGGCAGGCACCTCGCCGGACTGCACCTCGGCCCTGGACACGGTGAGCGCCCGCCCCTGCCGCAGCACCACCGGGGCCTGGCTCGTGGCCCCGGGCAGGACCTTGTACACGGCCTTCTCCAGGGCCTCGGCCCGGTTGCGGGCGATGCGCGGCGCCGTCACCTGGTAGCTGCCCACCAGGATCAGCCCCGACAGCCCTCCCGCGAACGCGAGCGTGGCCATCATGCGGAACGCGGACGCGTCGTTGCTCACGACGGGGCTCCGAAGGGCTTGGGCTGGGTGAAGCGCTCGATGTGCGGACCGAGGGCGTTCATCAGCAGGATGGCGTACATGACCCCCTCGGGGAGCCCTCCGTAGGCGCGGATCAGCACGACGAGGAAGCCCACCCCCAGGCCGAACACCCACGCCCCCCTGTGAGTGGTGGGGGTGGTGACCGGGTCCGTCACCATGAACACGGCGCCGAGCAGCAACCCGCCCGAGAACAGGTGCTCCAGGGGCCCGGTCTGGTCCGGGGCCACCAGCAGGAGCAGGCCCGAGCACACCGCGACCGACAGCAGGGTCGCGACGGGCAGGCGCCAGTCGAAGATCCGGCGGGCCGCCAGGATCAGGCCGAGGACGATGAGCAGCACGGCGTGGGTCTCACCGATGGAGCCACCCGTCTGGCCCAGCAGGAGATCCATCATGGGGGTGGCCGTCGCCTCGAACTTGGCCAGGCCCAGGGGCGTCGCGCTGGACAGCACGTCCGGGCCGGCGCCAGACATCGGCGCCGCGAACACGCCCGCGGCGACGGTGGTGACCGCCCCCTCCACCGGCGCGGTCCAGGTCGTCAGGGCCGTCGGGAAGGCGGCCATCAGGAAGGCGCGCCCCACCAGGGCCGGGTTGAACACGTTCTGTCCGAGGCCGCCCCAGATGAGCTTGCCCAGCGTGATCGCCACGACGCCGCCGACGAAGGCCATCCACAGGGGCAGACCCGGCGGCAGCGTCAGACCCAGGAGCAGGCCCGTCAGCAACGCGCTGAAGTCGGAGATCGGGTTGCGCACCGCGGACCGGTTGGAGATCCACTCGGTGCCCACGGCGCCCAGGGTCGCCGCCCCCACCACGAGGAGCGCGCCGATCCCGAAGTGCCAGGTCGCCACGGCGAGCACGAGCAGCGCCGCCACGCACACCTCGAACATGACGCGGGTCGTGCTCATGGGCGCGTGCACGAAGGGCGCCGTGGACAGGACCAGGCGGGTCTTGGGGGCGTCGGTCACTGGGCCGCCTTTGCTGCCCGCACCAGGCTCTTGCCCACGCGGATCCACTGAACCAGCGGGATGTGGGACGGGCACACGAACGAGCAGGACGCGCACTCGAAACAGGTCGCGACGTGCGCGGCCTCGAGTTCTTCGGTTCGCCCATGGCGGGCCAGGCGCACGAAGGAGGCCGGGTTGAGCATCATCGGGCACGCATCGAGGCAGCGGCCGCAGCGAATGCAGGCGTGCTCCTCCTGGTGCTCGAAGGCGAGGCGATCCAGGCAGAGCAGGCCGGAGGTGCCCTTCACGGTCGGCACGTCCAGGCTCTTCTGGGCGGCGCCCATCATCGGGCCGCCGAGCACCACCCGCTGCTCCCCTTCCAGGAGGCCGCCGCAGTGGTTCAGGACCGCCGACAAGGGCGTCCCCAGGGGCACGATGAGGTTCTTGGGCTCGAGCACGCCGGGCCCGGTGACGGTCAGGGCCCGCTCGATGAGCGGAACGCCGAGGACGAACAGATCCGCGATCGCCGCCGCCGTGCCCACGTTCTGGCTCAGCACGCCGACATCCGCAGGCAGGCCCCCGCCAGGGACCTGCTGTCCCAGGGCGGCGTCGATCAGGCACTTCTCAGCGCCCTGGGGGTACTTCACCAGGAGCGGGACGACCTCGACGCCGGGGCCTCCGAGCGCCCGCAGCGCGGCGATCGCGTCGGACTTGTTCAGCTCGACCCCCACGAAGACGCGCTCGGCTCCCACCGCGGACCTGATGATGTCGGCGCCCCGCAGGACGGCGCCGGGTCGCTCGAGCATCACCCGGTGGTCGCAGGTCAGGTACGGCTCGCACTCGCAGCCGTTGAGCACCACGGTGCGGAGCACCCGTCCCTCCGGCGGCTTGAGCTTCACGTGAGCCGGGAACGCCGCGCCCCCGAGCCCGACGATGCCTCCCTGCTGGATCCGGTCGATGACCTCGGCCAGCTCCAGGGGCGCAGGGTCGATCGGTTCGCCGTGGACCTCCTGGCTCGACCAGGGATCGGCGGCGATGACGATGCACTGGGTCATCTTCCCGGTGCCCGCGAGCCGGAGCTCGATGGCGGTGACCCGGCCCGTCACGGGCGCGTGCAACGCGGTGGACACGTACCCGCCCGGGGTGGCGATCTGCTGCCCCCGCACCACGTCCTGGCCGACATCGACACACGCCCTGGAGGGCGCGCCGATGTGCTGGGACAGCGGCAGGACGTACTCGCCGACGAACGGCATGCGCTCCAGCGAACGGCCAGCCGTTCGCTTCTCCTCCGGGGGATGGACCCCGTGGCGGAAGGTGCGCCCCGAGCGCAGGCCTGCGAAGACGTCGAGCAGCACGAGTCAGCCTCTCGGGTGGGCCAGGCGGCGCAGGTTCGTGGCGAGGCGCAGGCGGAGCTCCTGCTCGATGTCGCTCCGGTCGACGACGGGCGCGGGGGGAGGCGGCGCAGGCGCGACGGCGACCACGGTGGGCGGGCCGGCCAGCGCCTGGAGCCCATCCCACCGCGCCAGGACGGCGCGCTTCGCCAGCGCCTGCTCCGCAGGATCGAGGCGCTCCGACAGTAGGCGCTGGTCGCGCAACCAGGCGTCGAAGGCGTCCGCGTCGGTCTGCTCGGGGTTGCCGCTCAGGTCGAAGCGCTCATGCAGCGTGGCCCCGGTGGGGTCGAACCGGAACAACGGAGCGACGCGCGCCGCGACGGCCTTGCGCGCGACCTCCAGGGTCTGGTCCGAGGGGAAGCCCAGGCGCTCGGGAGACGGCGCATGCAGCACCACCAGCGACGGCCCCTTGGCGGAGAACGCGGCGCGCAGGGTCGTGCCGAGGTGCTCGGGGAACGCCGGCGAGGTGGAGCCGACCCAGCTGGCCCCGCTGGCCACCGCGAGCAGCGCCGGATCCGGCCCGGCGCCGGGGGCGTCCTGACCGTCCAGCAGCAGGATCCGGATCGGCAGGTCCTGGCGGAGCAGGGGGCCGAGTCCGGATGCATCCGCGGGCTCACCGGCTTCCGGCCCCACGAGCACGAGGAGCGCAGGGCAGGCCGCACGATCCTGCACCGACAGATCACTCCAGCTCAGGCCCTCCAGTTCCTCCAGCCGCACCCGAAGATCGGACGGATTCCGCACGAGCAGATCGGCGCGACGCAGGGTGCGCAGGGTCGCGAGGTGCTCCTCCACCAGGGACGTCGCCAGGGCGCGGGCCATGGGCACGACATCCTGGGGCGCGGCGACCACCGTGGGCACGAACCAGGGATGGCCGGGATAGCGCAGCAGGGGCTCGAGCGCGGGGGCCGCCACGAGCGCCGCGAAGCGCGCCGAGCCGAGCCCGTCCGGGCCCTGCTCCAGCCGCTCGACAGCGAATCGGAGCGCCATGTGCAGGAGGCCCTGGCCACGCTGATGCGGGGGCGCACCACCATCGTCATCGCGCACCGACTATCGACCATCGAGCGCGCCGACCGGAT
>CALAGR010000147.1 GCA_937891735.1 uncultured Pseudomonadota bacterium
AGCGGGGGGACTGGGCGTGGACCTGGAGGTGTCACCCAACGGGGTGCGCCACGAGCGCCGCGTGCCCCAGGGCAACATCGGCGCCGCTCCGCCCCCGCCGGTCAGCGAGGCGGACGCGCTGTCCCTCGTCACCGCGCCCCTGGGCCGCGTTCGGGACGCGATGCGCGGCCGCATGGATCTGGCCGGGGTGCTTCAGGGCGACGTCGGATACACCGGTCCCTACACGATCCAGCTCGACGTCACGAACCGCTGCAACAACGACTGCATCGCCTGCTGGCTGCACAGCCCGCTCCTCGCCAAGACGGGGCCCAACGCCAAGGATCGGCGCGCCCAGCTGCGCTTCGACCTGGTGCGCCAGATGCTGGACGACGCCGCCGCCATGGGCACGCGCGACATCTACATGGCCGGCGGCGGGGACCCGATCGTGTACCCCTGGCTCCGGGAGACCGTCGAGCACGCCAAGTCCCACGGGATGACCGTGGCCATCAACACCAACTTCGCCCTCGCGGACGAGGCGTGGTGCGACTGGGCGTGCGACGTGGGCCTGGACGACCTGACGGTCAGCGTGTGGGCGGGGAGCGAGCGCGGCTTCGCGGCCACCCACCCCAACAAGAAGCCCGAGGACTTCCACAAGCTCAAGGCGATGATCACCTACCTCAACCGCCGCAAGCGGGAGGTGGGCCGCGGTCCGACCGTGAAGATCTATCAGGTGGTCTCCAACCTGAACTGGACCGAGTTCGAGGCCATGTACGACTTCGTGGACCAGACCGGCTCCGACGCGGTCGAGTACACCGTCGTGGACACGGTGCCCGGCCACACCGACGTGCTCCTGTTCGATCACGAGCAGCGCGAGCAGCTGGTGCGCTGGTCTGTGGCGTTGCAGGAGCGGCTCGACGCGGCGGGCGAGGGGCACAAGCTCTTCGGCTACGACCACTGGCTGCGTCGGCTGCGCACCGAGGAGGTCACCGAGGGCCTCGGCGACGCGTCCATCGTGCACACCTTCCCCTGCACCATCGGCTGGACGTTCCTGCGGGTGATGCCCGACGGCAAGGTCACCTCCTGCCTCAAGTCCCACCGGATCCCCATCGGCAACCTGAACGAGGAGCGCCTGTCGGACCTGTGGAACAACAGCGCCCAGAAGACCTTCCGCCGCATGACCAACGTGCGCGAGAAGCGGGATCCGTGGTTCGGCAACATCGGCAACGACCCCGAGGCGGCCTGCGGCTGCGAGAAGTCGTGCGATGACCTGGGCCGCAACCTGGCCACCTGGCGCCGGCTGGAGGGGCTGAGCCGCCCCGAGCGCGCGCTGATCAAGCACGCCAGCAAGGTGTTGCGCCCGATCTGAGCCCGCGCCCGATCTAAGGTTGGGCATGCCTTTGTTTCCTCGCTACGACGGGACCGTCGTCCGCGCCGGCGCCCTGCGTCGGTTCATGCCCTTCCTCATGCGGGGCCGCAACGAGTCGGCGGTCTACTTCGCCCAGCGGATCGACGTGGGCCCGACCCTGGCCTGGCTGGAGAGCCCCGACGGCGCCGGCTACACCTTCCTGCACGTGGTGCTCGCGGCGATCCTGCGCACGCTGGTCTTGCGGCCGGGCATGAACCGCTTCGTCGTGGGCCGCACCCTGTACCAGCGCAAGGGCCTGTCGATGGCCTTCGCGGTGAAGAAGCGGCTCGATGACGACGGCAAGCTCACCACCGTCAAGATCGACTTCGAGCCCACCGACGGCATCGCAGACGTGAAGCGCCGCATCGACGAAGCCATCAGCGAGGGGCGCGGAGAGGCCGACACCACCTCGGAGAAGGAGATGAACGTGGTCGCCCGGCTGCCCGGGCCGCTCATCGGCCTGTTGATGTGGCTCCAGGGGCTGCTGGACGGCTGGAACCTGCTGCCCAGCGGGATGATCAAGCCCGATCCGCTCTACAGCTCGGTGTTTCTCGCGAACCTCGGGTCCATCGGCCTCGATGCGCCGTTCCACCACCTGTACGAGTACGGCACCACGCCGCTGTTCGCGGTGATCGGCCGGATCCACAAGGAACAGTGGGTGGATGACGCCGGCGCCACCGACATCCGCGACACCGTGCTGATCCGCTGGACGTTCGACGAGCGGATCTGTGACGGGCTGTACTGCGCGCGCTCCCTGGACCAGATGAAGGGGTTCCTGGCCGCCCCAGGGGGCTGAAGCACCCTTTCTTTCGCTAAGGCCCCGGGCGGTGGGGTCGATAGCGTTCGTATGCACCTAAGAGCCACCCTCGCCTTCGCCGCCCTTGCCACCCTCGCCTCCGGCTGCGCCACGACGCGCGCCCCGGAGGCGGTCGAGTTCGCCGTCCCGCCCCAGATCGTGATCCAGCAGGCCGTCGGACACGCGGCCTCCCTCGTCGGTGAGGCGGAGGTGCTGGTGGAGGGCGAGCGCTTCGCGGCGAGCTCCACGGGCCTGGTGGCGGCGGCCTACGCGGCGGGCGGGCTTCGGCTCCAGCCGGGCGTCATCGGGGGCACCCCGGCCCCGAAAGAGATCTGGGCGCTGATGGCGGGCCGCGGCCGCGGCGTGGACCTGGCAGCCGTGGCCGCTGGCGATGTGCTGTTCTTCGACAACACGTTCGACGCGAACGGCAACGGCGTCCGGGACGACCTGCTGACCCAGGTGGGCCTCGTGGAGTCCGTGTCCATCGACGGCACGATCAGCTTCTTCTACTACGCCCAGGGCAGCGTGTCCGAGGCCGTGGTGACGCCGACGGAGCCCAGCCGTCGCCTGGATCCAACCATCGGCGCGGAGCTCAACACCGTGCTGCGGCTGCGCGCCGATGGGGGTCCCCGCCTCGCCGGTCAGCTCCTCGTGGGCGCCGCCCGGCCCCTCGGCGCGATGCCGAACGCGGGCGGGTCCGCGGCGATGGCCAGCGTCGACTAGCGATCCCGGCCGCCCCTTTGGGGCACTCCAGGCGCGCTAGGATGTACACCTCGTGCCTCCCACTCCGACGAGCAGTCAGCCGATCCCCGTATGGGATTCGCACCGCGCCGCCGCCCGCCGGCTGGAGCAGCAAGGCCGGCTGGAGGAGGCCATCGTGCTCTACGGTCGCGCGGCGGCCTGGGACGACATGGCGACGCTCCTGACGGAGCTGGAGCGGTACGCAGAGGCCGGCAACACCTGGCTGCGGTACCTGCCGGCGGTGCCGGTGCTGGCCTCGACCCTGGGTCCCCAGGAGATCGAAGCGGTGCGACAGGCCGCTGACTGCTACGAGCGCTCCGGGCTGTTCGACGCCGCCGCCGGGTTGCTGGTCAAGCTGGAGGAGCCCGGCGGAAAGCTGTGCAACCGGCCACCCCCGGGGGCCCGGGAGGACACCGACAGCACGAACGAGCGGCGCGCGCCCGGCGCAGCGGGACCCGGCGCAGGCCATCCCGGCGCGCTCGCCGCGGACCGGCGCCACGTCGGCAAGGCGGTGGACGCGCTCATGTCCATGGCGGTCACGGATCCGCACTACCCGGACGCCGCGGCGCAGGTCGCGCGCATGACCTGGGAGCACGGGCTGATGTCGGTGCGGGTGGCCAGGTTCCTGGAGCCGATGTTGGTGGGGCCGGTGGCCGTCCTGCCCCAGCACGCGGACACGCTGTACACGCTGGGGCGGCTGTACGAGCGCATCGGGCTGCACGAGAAGGCCGCCATGGCCTACGCCCACGCCCTGGCCCTGGAGCCCAAGCACCGGGCCGCGGGCATGCGGTCGGCGCGCCTGAAGAACCCCCGGATCGACCCCATCGAGGCGGTCGCGGACGCCTTCAGCAGTACCATCGACGCCTCCGAGCCCCCCCAGGCGGACCGCGAGGAACTGGCGGCGCGGGTCTCCGACTCGACGCACGAGTTCAACCTGGGGCCCCTGGAGCCCGGATCCACCGTGGCCCAGCGCTTCGTGATCCTGTCGGCGCTGGGGGAGGGCGGCTGCGGCGTGGTGTTCCGGGCCAACGACCAGAAGCGGGAGGAGGAGGTCGCCCTCAAGGTGCTGCGGACCGGGTCCAGCGAGCACCGGGCGGTGCGCCGCTTCGAGCGCGAGATGGAGATCTCCGCCCGCCTGAGCCACCCGAACATCGTGCGCACCTGGGACTCGGGGGTGTGGCGCAACACCCACTGGATCGCCATGGAGGTGCTCGACGGGCTCGACCTCGGCGGGCTGCTGCGCCGCATCGCGCGCCCGCTCCCGGTCACCCAGACGATCACGCTGATCCGGCAGGTGCTGTGGGGCCTTTCGTACGCGCACTCGGTGGGCGTGGTGCACCGGGACATCAAGCCGTCCAACATCTTCGTGCTGCGGGGCAGCCACACCGTGAAGGTCCTGGACTTCGGCCTCGCGCTCGCCGTGGACAAGGCGCGCTTCACCCGCACCGGGACCACCGTGGGCAGCCCGCGCTACATGCCGCCCGAGCGGCTGCGGGGTCGGGAGAAGAGCGGCCCCTGGAGCGACCTGTACTCGGTGGGCGTCGTGATGTACCGGCTGCTGACGGCCACCATGCCGTTCAAGAACACCGATCTGGCGCCCCTGCTCCAGGAGGTCTTCGAGGTGACGCCGCCGGTGCCCTCGGCCTACAACCAGCTGATCCCGCCGGAGCTGGACCTGATCGTGGCGCAGCTCCTGGCCAAGGAGCCGTCGGAGCGCTACCGGGACGTGCGGGACGTGCTTCGGGACCTGGAGCCCATCGCGCCGAGCGAGTAGCGACGCCGCTCGGGCCCTGGCGCGGCTGAACGCCCCTCGCGTATACGTGGGCATGCCGATCTTCCGTCTCCGCCTCCTGTCGATGCTCCTTGGTTTGACCCTGGTCCTGGCGGGCTGCCCGAACCGGCGGGAGCCGGTGGATGACGACGACGCTGGCGACGACGCCGCTGGCGACGACGACGACGACGACACCGGGGACGACGACACATCCGGGGACGACGACGACACCGGGGACGACGACACCTCCGGCGACGACGACACGGCCCCGCCCTGCCCCGAGGGCACCCGCTTCTGCGACGGAACGGTGGTCATGGAGTGCGACGCCGACGAGCTGCCGGTGTTCGTGCAGGACTGCGCGCCCGAGGAGGCCTGCTACGCCGGCAGCTGCGACGACCCGTGCGCGGTGGTGGCGGCCCAGCACAGCTACCTGGGCTGCGACTTCCTCGCCGTCTCGACCCTGAACACGTCGCTGTCGGCGGGTTTCGCGACGGACTTCGCGGTGGTGGTCGGCGTGCCCGCGGGGAGCGAGGACGCCGAGGTCACCGTGACCCGGGGCGGGAACGCGGCGGCCACCCAGACCGTCCTGGCGGGGTCCAGCGCGGCGATCCAGCTGCCGATGGTGCCGGCGCTTCAGGTGGCGGGCGGTGGCCTGTTCAGCAACGCGAGCAGCGCCACCGTGGTGGGCGGGGCCTACGAGGTGCACAGCAGCGTCCCGATCGTGGCGTACCAGTTCAACCCGCTGCACTTCACCACCGGGGCCCTGGCCTACAGCTACAGCAACGACGCGAGCCTGCTGCTCCCCGAGCACTCGATGACCGGCGAGTACCGGGTGCTGACCTGGAACACCTGGCCCTACACCCCGTGGGTCTCCTACCGGGGCTACGCGGCGATCGCCGGCACCGAGGACGGCACGAGCGTCACGATCACCGCGTCGTCGCAGACCGCGGACGGAGATCCCGCGGCGCTCTCGGCCGGGCAGTCCACCACGGTCCTGCTCGATCGGGGGGACGTCGTCCAGATCCTGTCGGGCCCGGGGGAGGACGACGACCTGACCGGCACGACGATCTCGGCGACCGCGCCGGTGGCCACGTTCGTCGGCCACGACTGCACCTACATGCCCGTCGAGTTTGCCGCCTGCGACCACCTGGAGGAGATGGCCTTCCCGGTGGAGACCTGGGGCACCACCGTCGTGCTGTCGGCGCCCCAGCATCCTGACGGCCTCGGCGCCGCGCCGGCGCGCTACCGGATCCAGGGACGGATGGGCGGCGTCGGGCTGACCTTCGAGCCGTCGGTGCAGGCGGCGGTGACCCTCGGCCTGGGTGAGATCCTGGAGTTCGAGACGGCCCAGGACTTCGTCGTGACGGCCGCGGGCCAGATCCAGGTCACCCAGACCATGCTCGGACAGGACGCGCTGGGGGCCGTCAGCGGCGGCGACCCGGCGCTGGGCACGGGCGTGCCGTGGTCCCAGACCCGGGCGAGCTACGACTTCCTCGTCCCCGCCACCTACACCACCAACTGGCTGAACGTGGTGGCGCTGACCGGTGCGCCGATCCGCCTGGACGGGGCCCTCGTGACGGGCTGGGTGCCCGTCGGGAGCAGCGGCTACGACGCGGCGCGGGTGGCGGTGGGCGTGGGCTCCCACGAGGTCGCCAGCGACGACGGCAGCCGCTTCGGCATCACCGCGTACGGCTACGCCCAGTACACGAGCTACCTGTACCCGGCGGGCCTCAACTTCCTGCGCTGACCCGCCCGACTGGCTGAAGCGGTACCAGAGCCCGCCTTCGGCCCCTGACGAACCAGGTGGGTGGACATGCGGCACCCACCCCGACCTCGTTCGCCC
>CALAGR010000148.1 GCA_937891735.1 uncultured Pseudomonadota bacterium
CTGCTGTTCGGGCTGCTCGGTGCGCTCGGAGTGCTCCGCCGCCGCGGCTGAGCCGGCGCCATGGCGCCGATCCGGGCGCTGCTGGGCGAGCTCGAACGCCTGCTGGCGGGGATCCGGCTCACGCGGGAGGCCTCACCGCGGCATCGTTCGACCGGCCCTTCGGGGAATCGCGTGAACAGCGTGGATCTCCCGAGTGCATCTGCGGGCGATCGGCAGGTTCGAAGGGCCAACGCCGGGCCCCGGGGCAAAGCGGGGTCTACCGGGGGTCCCTGGGGACGCGGGAAGCCGGGCATCGTGCGAGCCGGAACCCATTGCTCGTGCCGACGACCCACGGTTCGTTGCCGACGCGGTAGGCAGAGCGGCAGGAGCACGCCAGCGTGACCCAGGAGCCGCCCCGGACCGGACGACGCTTCGGGTCGCTGCCGTAGCTCGCATCGCCGCACCAGTCCCGCATGCCGCCTGCGAGGTCTCGTACTCCGTAGGGGGAGTGTCGTTCACGAACGCACCGACGAGCGCCGGCTGTGGCCGGCCGGGCCTGCTCGCGCGCATGTTGCACAGCATCGGGTCGAAGCCGTCCCCCCACAGGAAGATGCGGCCGTCCGAGCCCCGCGCCGCCTTCTCCCACTCCTGCTCGCTGGGGAGGAGCCAGCCCACGCCGTCCCGCTTCGAGCGCCAGACCGTGTAGGCCACCGCGTCCTCCCACGAGACAGCGGAGACCGGCCACAGGGGGTCCCAGTGGTCTCCGTCCCGGTCGACCTCCGGGACCGTGTAGGGCTCACCGGGCCCGGGGCGATCCCAGTACTGGCCACCGGCGCTCTTCAGCCCTGACTCCTGCCGCGGCACCCGCGACCATGCCTCCTCGGGGTCGTGGGCCTGCAGCCCGTTCACGAACTCGCAGTAGTCCTGCATCGTCACCGGCAGCACCGCCACAAAGAAGCCGTCGACCCACGGCTCGCTCCTGGGCAGCGACTCCTGGGCCGCCGGGTCGCCTCCACAGACGAAGGGGCCCGGGGGGACATGGACCATCCCTTCGCCGATCTCCGCGTCGCTGTACAGCGGCACCGGCTCCTGACCGGAGTCCCAGTGGCGACCCCGTGGGATGAACACCGGGTATCGGGTGTCTCGCTTCCCAGGTGAGCGCAGTGTCAGCAGGTAGCTGCCCTGTTCCAGGGGGACTCCTACGAGCGGAGTCGTGCCCAGGACCCGGCGCTCCACCAGCGGCCACAGCAGGGCTGCGCTCACCTCCGCGCCTGGGGGGTCCGTCCGCAGCGTCAAAGCGCCCGTACCCCGCAGCAAGGGGGCGAAGGTCCCGTCGTCGTACGCCCTCACCCGGTCCTCGTGGTAGAGCCGGTCCTCCTCGGCCCGGGCCGCCTCCGCCTCCTCGAAGCGCGCGTAGTGCACCTGAGCGAGGAAGGCCCGGGCGGCGGGGTTGCCAGGGTCCTGGGACAGCGCCTGCTCGCAGGCCGCCAGCACCTCGCCGAACAGGCGAACCCGACGCGGCTGCAGCGCCGTGAGGCGCTGAAGAACCGAGAGCAGCTCCCTCTTGTCCTCCAGCGGCGCCCAGGGCTCGATCACATCGTCCATCGACCTCTCCCGCGACCGCAGCGCCGCCCGTTCGGTCGCCAGCGCCCCATGGCGCGCCCACGCGTCCTCCGCCTCGGCCATGTGTCCCAGCGCCGCCTCGCGCCGCTTGCTCGCTCGCCGTCGCGACGCGGATCCTCCGGCGGCCCGCTCATCGCCGCGAACATCAGCGCGTACACGTTCGGGGCCGAATGCGCGGGTTGCAGCGTCAGCAGCTCGTACAGGATCGCCCCCAAGCTCCACACGTCGCTGTGGGTGTCCAGCTCGTGCAGGTTCCCCTGGGCCTGCTCCGGGCTCATGAAGCCCGGCGTGCCGATGGCCGCCCCGTCCAGCGTCTTCGCCACCGTCACCCTCTCGATCGACTCGCTGGACACGACCTCGGTGAGGTCACCGATGAGGCGCGCCACCCCCCAGTCCGGACACGGCCTGCCTGAGATCGAGCTTCTTCATGGCGCCTCCGGGGCCGATCCTACGCCGACCTCGGGAGGCCGACAGCGGCGGCTCAGGTGGGTGTCGAGCTGACGGGGATCCCGGAGCGCTCCACGTGCGCCGCGAAGCCCGGCGGCGTGCGCGTGTCGTCGAGCCCGTAGCGCGCGGCGCTGTACCGGTGCACGCCTGGATCGAAGTGGGCGCCGATCGCGCGCGACTCCCTGACGTCGTGGTCGACCGCTGGGAGTGGCCCCTGGCCGGGCCGGGCGAGAGGTAGGCTTTGGGCATGCGAGTCTCCCTCCTCACTCTCCTCTCCGCCGCAAGCCTGGGGCTGTTCGGCTGCCCCGCCGAGCCGGCCTGGTACACGACCTGCGGCGACCCGGTCTGCAACACCTACGACGGCCCCTGGGACGACGTGCCGCTCTGCACCGACGAGGAGGAGGGCGCCCTGTGCGACGAGGACGGCGCCACCTGCGACCCCGTCAACGACTGCAACGCGCGCCTGGTCTGCGCCACCGAGGATCCCAAGGCCCAAGAGGGGGGCTGCCCGATCTCGCGGCTGGAGTACAAGCGGGACGTCCACTACCTCGGCCCGGACGAGATCGCGCGGCTGCACGCGCGGCTCCTCGACCTCAAGCTGGCGACCTGGCGCTACCGATGGGACGCCGACACCGACGCGGAGCAGCTCGGCTTCGTGATCGACGACGACCCCACCCAGCCCGGCGTGCGGCCCGATCACCAGCAGGTGGACCTGTACGGCCTGACCTCGCTGGCCCTCGCGGGGCTCCAGGCCCAGGCGGTGGAGCTGGAGGCGGCGCGGGCGCGCCTGGAGGCGCTCGAGGCGGAGGTCGCGATGCTCCGCGGCACGAACCCTGAGCCCACGGATGGGACTGCTCAGCCGGTTGTCGTGGAGCCCACGGGACCACGCTGACGGACCATCGCTCGACCCTCACCCCTGGAGTCCCATGCGCGCCCTCCTCCTTGCCCTCGCCCTGCTCCTCCTCGCCCTCGGCGGGTGCGCCGACCCCGGCGAGGACTGCGACTACTCCCTCGATGACGCCTGCATCACGACGGAGAACCTGACCCAGTGCGAGGAGATGTCCGCGCAGTGTCCGGGGCAGGTCACGGTCATGGAGAGCTGCCCCCTCCAGTTCGGCTGCTCCGGCCTGTAGGGGAACGGCGTGGACGACGACTGCAACGGACTCGCGCAGCAGATCGGCATCGCGTGAGCAGGCGGGGCCGCGATCATGCACCGTGCGCCGCCATGCCGTCCGAGCAGCTCTCCCAACAGGCCGCACGCATCGAGGCGCAGGCCCTCATGGTCCGCAACCCGCTCCTGCGGCGTCTGCTGGTCGCCCTCGGCGCGATCTCCCTGGCGCTCGGGGTGGTCGGGATCGTGCTCCCGGTGCTGCCCACGACCCCCTTCCTGCTCCTGACGGCGGCCCTGTGGTCGCGGAGCAGCGAGCGCTTCCATGTCTGGCTGCTGACGCCCCGCTTCTTCGGCCCGCCGATCACGCGCTACCGACGTGATCACTGCATCCCCGCGAGGACGAAGGCGCTGGCGATCACGATGCTCGCGGTGTCCATGACGATCACGATCGTGTGGTTCATCCCCGTGCCGGCGGTCAAGGTGCTGCTGGCGTGCATCGGCGTCGGGAGCGTGACGTGGATCCTGCGGATCCCGACGTGCCGGGAGCCGTCCGCGGTCACAGGAGCGGCAGCAGATCCTGGGCCTACACCGACAGGCTGAGGGCGTCGGCGCCCCGGCGCCAACCTGTGCGGCTGCGACGCGTCGCCCCGCGACAACCCCACCGCCGTGCTGCTGTTCGGGCTGCTCGGTGCGCTCGGAGTGCTCCGCCGCCGCGGCTGAGCCGCGTATGCTGCGCGGCCATGAGCACCGCGCGCCCCTTTGTCGTCCTCAAGTTCGGGGGCACGTCCGTCGCCAGCGCCGAGCGGTGGCACCGCGTCGCCGCCCGCGTCCGCGAGCTGCTGCCCGGCCACCGCGTGTGGATCGTGGTGTCCGCCCTGTCCCAGGTCAGCAACCACCTGGAGCAGGCCGTGCACGAGGCCCTCGCCGCCGGCGACGACGGGCCGATCCGGGCGTTCGACTGGATCACTGACCAGCACGAGGAACTCGGCGCGATGATCGGGCTCGGGGACGCCGCCATGGCGCCGGTTCGGGCGCTGCTGGGCGAGCTCGAACGCCTGCTGGCGGGGATCCGGCTCACGCGGGAGGCGTCGCCCCGGCTGCTGGCCAGGGTCATGTCGTTCGGAGAGCTGGCGTGCAGCTGGCTGGGTCTGGCGGCGCTGCACCACCACGGGATCGATGCGGCGCGGGTGGACGCGCGCAAGCTGCTGACCACGGAGTCCCAGCCCCGGGCGGACGCCTCGGATCGCTACCTGGAAGCCGAGGTCCTCCCCCGGCGCGCCGTCGAGGAGGCCGACGTCGCCGCGGCGGGGTACGACGTCGTCATCACCCAGGGGTTCATCGCCCAGGACGCGGCCGGAGACACCTGCCTGCTCGGGCGGGGCGGAAGCGACACCTCGGCGGCGCTGTTCGCGGCCCTGCTCGACGCCGCCCGACTCGAGATCTGGACCGACGTGCACGGCATGTTCACCACGGATCCGCGCCGGATCCCCACCGCGCGCCTGATCCGGCGCATCGGCTACCGCGAGGCCCAGGAGCTGGCCGCGATGGGGGCCAAGGTGCTGCACCCCCGGTGCCTCGGACCGGTGGCGTGGGCCAACATCCCCGTGGCGATCCACCACACCGACGATCCGTCGGCCGAGGGCACCGTGATCGAGCGGGAGGACAGCGGCGACCCCGCGATCCTCGCGGTGGTGCAGCGCGCTGGGGTGACCCTGCTGACCATCTGTACCCTGCAGATGTGGGGGGCGTCGGGCTTCCTGGCGCGGGTGTTCGCCCCGTTCGAGGAACTCGGGATCTCCGTCGATCTGGTGGCCACCTCCCAGTCCGCGGTGAGCGTGACCCTGGACCGGATCCCCGGCGGCACCACCGGCGAGGCGTTCGCGGCGCTGTTGGTGCGGCTGCGGGCGCTGGGCGAGATCAGCGTGGTGCCCCGGTGCGCCGTGGTCAGCATCGTGGGGCGCCGGATCCGGACGGTGCTGCACGAGCTCGCGCCCGCCTTCGCGGTGTTCCAGGAGCGCACCGTGCATCTCGTGAGCGAGTCGAGCGAGGACCTCAACCTGAGCTTCGTGGTGGACGAGAACGACGCCCCGACCCTCGTCACCAACCTGCACGCGCGCCTGATGCCGATCCAGGGGGGATCCAACAAGCTGTTCGGACCCACATGGGAGCAGCTGACCGGCCAGGCCGCCCGCCCCCTCCCCGTCGCGCCGGACCGCCCCGGACGCTGGTGGGTGGCGCGCCGCGAGGAACTGCTGGCCCTGTGTCACGACGGCCACGCCCGCTACGTCTACGACCTGCCCACCGTCGCGGGTCGGGCCCGCGCCCTGCGGCAGACGCTGCGCGCGGTGGACCGGATCCACTACGCCATCAAGGCCAACTCCCACCCCGACGTGCTGCACACCCTGGCCGCCCAGGGCATCGCCATGGAGTGCGTGAGCGCGGCCGAGGTGCGGCTGGTGCGCCAGGTCCTGGGGGCGGGGGTGCCGGTGCTGTTCACCCCCAACTTCTGCCCCGTCCGGGAGTACGGCGAGGCCCTGGAGCTGGGGGCGGAGCTCACCGTCGACGGTCCCAACGTGTTCAGCCTGGCCCCGGACACCTTCGCGGGCGCCAAGGTGGCGGTGCGCATCGATCCCGGCAAGGGGCTGGGCCACCACGCCAAGGTCCGCACCGCGGGCGCCCACGCGAAGTTCGGGCAGCCGCTGTGGGACCTGGACGGCGTGGAGGAAGCGGCCAACGCGGTGGGCGCGAAGGTGGTGGGCCTGCACGCCCACGTGGGCAGCGGGATCCTCGACGCCACGGCGTGGGAGGGCACCGCATCGATCCTGTCGAGCCTGTTGACGCGGTTTGCGGACGTGCGCTGGCTCAACCTGGGGGGCGGTCTGGGCGTCGTGGAGCGCCCCGGCCAGCAGCCGCTGGACCTGCATCGCCTGCAAGCCGGCCTCGCCGCGGTCCTGGCGGATCTGACCGCCGCATGGCCCGAACGCCGCCTGACCCTGCGGCTGGAGCCCGGTCGGTTCCTGGTCAGCGAAGGCGGGGTGCTGCTCGCGCCGGTGACGCAGGTTCGGAGCAAGGGCGCCGTGCGCTTCGTGGGGCTCGCCACGGGCATGAACTCGCTCATCCGGCCTGCGCTGTACGGCGCGTGGCACGGGATCCACAACCTGACGCGGCTGGGGGACCCGGACGTCGGCTACCACCACGTGGTGGGGCCCATCTGCGAGACCGGCGACATCCTGGGCCGGGACCGGCTGCTCCCGGACACGGCGGTCGGCGACCTGGTGCTGATCGAGAACGCCGGCGCCTACGGCCGGGTGATGTCGTCGCGCTACAACCTGCGCGAGCCCGCCGAGGAGATCGTGCTGCGCTGAGGGATCAGGAGCCCCCTCGACCTGCGCCATCGGCGAAGCGGCGCGCCCCGTCCAGCCCCTCGGCCAGCACCGAGGCGATCCCGCCGTCGAACTCCCGCTGCAGCGCGGCGGTCAGGTCACCGTCGAAGGCGCTCACGGCAGACTCACGGTCCGCCCGCATGCACCCCTGGGGGAAGCCGGCGATGACGCGGGCCAGCTCCTGGGCCGTGCGCAGCGCCTCTCCGGGCTCCGTGAGCCGGTCCACGAGCCCCATGGCGTGAGCCTCCTGCGCGCCCACAGAGCGGCCCGTGAGGATGAGGTCGAGGGCCCTGCCCATGCCGATGATGCGCGGCAGACGGACCGTGCCCCCGTCGATGAGCGGCACCCCCCAGCGTCGGCAGAACACCCCGAGCACCGCGTCGCGCGCCGCCACCCGCAGGTCGCACCAGCAGGCCAGCTCCAGGCCCCCGGCCACCGCGTGGCCCTCGATCGCCGCGATCACGGGCTTGGACAGCCGCATGCGGGTGGGGCCCATGGGGCCGTCCGCCCCGAGCACGTCCGGGTCCAGGGTGTTGCGGCGCTCGGGATCCGCCACCGCCTTCAAGTCCGCGCCGGAGCAGAACGTGCCGCCCGCGCCCGTGAGCACGGCGACCCGTGAGTCGTCGTCGTGATCGAACTCACGGAAGGCGTCGGCCAGGGCCCGCGCCGTGGGCCCGTCCACCGCGTTGCGTGCCGCGGGGCGGTCGATCACGACCGTGAGCACCCCACCGTCGCGGACCACCGTCACACTCACGGTCTACAGCCCCGAGAAGTCGATGCCCTCGAACACGAGGGTCGGGCACCGGAACGCAGACCACGGCACCGGGTCGTTGCCGACCACCGCGAGGCGGTTGAGCAGGTCCAGGTAGTTGCCCGTGACGTTCATCTCGCTGATGGGCTCACCCAGGGCTCCGTCCTCGATGACGTGCCCCTGGATCCCGAACGAGAAGTCCCCGGTGGTCGTGTTGGCGTTGCCGCCGAGCCATGAGGTCACGTAGATGCCGGCGCCCACGTCCTTCGTGATGGCCGTCTTGTCCTTGTCGCCGTGGGCGAACACGATGTTGCTGGCCCCGCCCGTGGTGGGCTCCCAGCCCAGCTTGCGCCCGTAGTACGTGTCCACGAAGTAGTTGCGCAGCACGCCCTCTTCGATGACGGGCATGCGCCGGCTGGCGATGCCCTCCCCGTCCCACCACCGTGAGCCGAGGCCGCGCACGATGAACGGGTCGTCCGTGAGCGTGAGCGCGGGGCTGCCGATGCGCTCCCCCAGCTTGCCGGCGAGGAAGCTCTGCTGCTGCTGGATCGATCCGGCGGACAGGGCCCCGAAGATCCGGCCGATGAGCCCGGCCCCGGCTTCGGGATCGACCACCATCGTCGCCTTGCGGGAGGTCACCTTGTGCTGTCCGCGCCGCGTGAGCGCACGACGCAGGCACTCCGCGCCGACCTGCTCGGCGGTCTCCAGCCCATCGCGGTGCAGGCCGCCGACCCAGCGATACGCCTCGGGGCGCTTGTCGCCGTCCTGGATCGTGCACTCGGCGCCGAACCACACGCTGGTGCGCTCCATGGCTCCAGCGAACCCGTTGCTGGTCACCCGGGCGGACCGTGAGTGTGAGTCCATCATGCCCGCGGTGGCGGAGATCACGGAGTCGTCGGCCCGCGCCGCGTCGTGCAGGCGCCGGATCCAGTCGAGCCGCGCCTCACGGGTCAGGGCGCCAGGTGCGTCCACCGTGAGGTCCGCGTCCACGAGGTCCAGATCGACGTCGGAGCGTCCGGCATACAGCTCGGTCGGCGTGATCTTGCGGAACGGATCCGGCTCGAGGGCCCGCGTGAGGGCCACCGCGTCGGTGATGAAGTGCCGCAGCCGGTCCGGGTCCAGATCGTTGGTGCCGTGGTTGCTGTAGCGCCCGTCCACGTACAGCGCCACGCGAATGGCGTTGCTGGTGTTCTCCTGGACCTTCTCCACCCGGTCGTTGCGCCACTGGAACTCGAGCGAGCGTCCCCAGCCGGCGGAGGCCACCACGTCATCCGCGCCCGCCTCCTGGGCCATGGCCACCGCATCGTGAGCGCGCTGTAGGAGCGTGTCAGGCATTCTCGCCTCCGACCGTGAGCGAACTCACGAGGCAGGTGGGCATTCCCTGGCTCACGGGCACGCTCTGCCCGTCCTTGCCGCAGGTCCAGCCTCCGGTGTCGAGCCGGGTGTCGTTGGCGACCATCGTGATACGCCGCAGCGCGTCCGGCCCGTTGCCGATGATGTTCACGTCCTTGATGGGGGCCGTGAGCTTGCCGCCTTCGATGAGCCAGCCGTTCTTGATGTAGAAGGTGAAGTCGCCGGCGCCGATCTGGACCTGCCCGTTGGTGAAGGTCTCGGCCACGATCCCGAAGTCCACCGACTCGATGATCTCGTCCCGGGTGTGCGGCCCGTTCTCCATGTACGTGCAGCGCATGCGCGGCAGCGGACTGTGCCGGAACGACTCACGGCGCCCCGAGCCCGTGGGCTTGACCCCGTAGTGCTCGGCGGAGATCCGGTCGTGCAGGTAGCTGCGCATGACCCCGTTGTCCACGAGCACCGTGCGCTCGGTGGGGTTGCCCTCGTCGTCGATGTTCAGGGCGCCGCGCTCGTTGGGGTGCAGCGCGCTGTCCACGATGGTGACGAAGTCCTCGGCCACCTTCTGGCCCAGCATGGTCGCGTAGATCGAGGTGCCCTTGCGGTTGAAGTCCGCCTCCATCCCGTGGCCGATGGCCTCGTGCAGCAGGATCCCGCTCGCTCCCGCGGCCAGGACCACCGGCAGCTCGCCCGCCGGCGGGCGGCGCGCCTCGAACAGGATCATCGTGCGGGACACGGCCTTGCTGGCCAGCTCCTGCAGGCGCTCCTCGTCGTACCAGCCGATGTCGTGGCGCCCGGCCACGTTCCAGGAGTTGGACTGGGTCTCGCCGCCCTTGCTCGCGGTCACCGAGCACCACAGCCGGCTCATGGGCCGGCGGTCCGAGACGAGGGTGCCGTCGGAGTTGGCGATGAGCACGTGCTCCTCGCTGTCCGCCCAGGACACCGTGACCTTGGTGACGTGCTCGTCGGCGGCCCGGGCGAGGGCCTCGGTCCGCTGGAGCAGCGGCAGCTTCTCGGCCACCGCCACGTCGTCCCAGCCCCGGGCGCTGGGATACAGGTCCGGATGCCCCACCGGCGTCAGGTCCTGGGGCGGCGCCTCGCGCGTGCCCCGGGCGATGGACGCGGCCGTGCGGGCGGCGCCCAGCATGGCGCTCAGGGACAGGTCCTCGCTGTACGCGTAGCCCGTCTGGTCTCCGACCAGCACGCGGATCCCGACGCCCCGGTCCACCGAGCTCGAGGCCCGGCTGATGATCCCGTCCTCCAGGACGATGGAGTTGTCGCGGGCGTGCTGGAAGTACAGGTCGGCGTAGTCACCGCCGTGGGCCAGGGCTTCGGACAGGACGCGGGCGATCCCGGCGCTGTCCACGCCAAACCAGTCCTGATCCGTGCTCACGTCGCGAATCGCGCTCGTGGTGTCGTTCATTGCGCTCCCAAGATCGACAAGGGTCTGCCGAGGCCGCGCACTCTAGCCCGTTCCCACCGCGTCGGGCTCCTGGTCCACCTGCTGGTTGCGCCCGGGCCCCCGCCGGCCTACACCTGTGCGCTCATGGCCCGGCCCCCCAAAGGAACCCTCGCCCGCCTCGCGCGCCTCGGCGGACTGGCGAGCCGCGTGTCGAGCTCGTACGTGGGCGACAAGATCAAGTCCGTGGTGCGGGACCCGGAGGCGCGGCGGCGGGCCCTGGACCGCCTCAACCTGGACAACGCCGAGCGCGTCGTGGCCACCGTGGGGCGCCTCAAGGGCGCGGCCATGAAGCTCGGCCAGAGCGTGGCCCTGGTGTCGGGCATGCTCGACCTGCCTCCCGAGGTGGCCGCGGTGCTGGGTCGCCTGCACGACGACGTGGAGCCCGTGCCGTTCTCGGCCATCCGCGAGCAGACCGAGCGCGAGCTCGACAGGTCGCTGGAGGAGGCCTTCGCCTGGTTCGATCCCCAGCCCCTGGGCACCGCGTCCCTGGGCCAGGCCCACGCCGCGCGCCTGCGAGACGGGCGCGAGGTGGTGGTCAAGGTGCTGCACGCGGGGATCGAAGGCTCGGTGGACAGCGATCTGGCGGCCCTGCGCACGTTCCTGGTGGGCAGCCGCCTGATCCGCCGCACCCGGGCCGAGATGGACGGGATCTTCGAGGAGGTGCGGGAGCGCCTGCACGAGGAGCTGGACTACCTGCAGGAGGCGGCGAACCTCGTGGAGTTCGGCGCGCACTTCGCGGGGGATCCGCGGGTGCGGGTGCCGGGCGTCGTCCAGTCGTTGTCCACCGAGCGGGTGCTGACCATGGATCGCCTCCGGGGCGCGCCGATCAAGGAGTTCGCGCGCACCGCGAGCCGCGAGGCGAAGCAGACCGCAGGCCGCACGCTGGGCGATCTGCACCACCTGCAGGCGTTCCGGTTCCGCGCCCTGCACGCGGATCCGCACCCCGGCAACTACCTGTTCGAGCCCGACGGCCGCATCGGGATGCTCGACTTCGGGTGCGTCAAGCGGTTCGACGAGCACTGGATCGCGTCCTATGCCCGGACCGCCCTGGCGGCCTTCGCCGGAGACCGTCAGGCCACCATCAGCCACGCCGCCGACGCCGGGGTGTGGCACGGAGGCCCCCCCGAGGCCGAGGACCTGCTGTGGGAGTTCTGCGACACCCTCGCGCGGCCGTTCCGCCAGAGCAGCTACCGCATCGGCGGCGGCGGCGATGACGTGATGGAGCGCATCAACGGCGTGACGGTGCGGCTCATGCGGCACCCCCGGTCCGTGCGCGCGCACCGGCACCTCATCTACCTGCACCGGAGCCTGGGTGGGGTCTTCCTGGTGGGCCGGGAGCTGGAGGTGGAGGCGGACTGGGGCGCGATCGTGCGGCCGCACCTGCAGCACGCGGTGGACTTCGCGGAGGGGCGGATCCCGCAGGCGTAGCGGTCTCAGTCCTGCAGCGCGCCGCCGTCGATCCAGGCCTTCACCATGGCCCTCTGCCGAGGGGTCACCGAGCTGTTCACGGGCATCTGGCGGATGGCGCCGACGTCCATATCGAGCACCTTGAACAGCAGCGAGTTCTCGCTGTCGCCGGGGATCACCCGGGTCTCGCCGGGCTCCTCGACCGACGCGACGTTGACGATGTCCGCCCACGACGAGGCAGCGTCCGTCAGGCCGAGCTCCGCCTCCTGCCCGGCTCCGTGGCAGGTGGAGAAGGCGCACGACAAGGTGAACACGTCCTCCTGGACCTCGTCGAACGTGGGCGTGCCGGTGGGGCAACCCACCACGAAGGCGAGCGACAGCAGCAGAGCGGGGAGACGGAGCATCGATCCTCTGGGGAGGGGGGCGGCGGACTCGGGATCAGAGTCCGAGGGTGTTGGGCACGACCACGTCATCTTCCCAGAACTCCGGCGTCCAGCAACTCAGGGGGAAGCAGCCGCGGCCGGACGCGGGGTTGTCCGGGTCGCCGGTGCAGAACGCCCCCAGACCGCAGTCCACGTCGTTCACGCACGGCTTGGTGCAGTAGTGCAGGTCCGTGCTCGACTCGAAGTCCACGGTGCAGAAGATCGCCTCGGGCCATGTGTTGGTCGAGCACTCGCCGCCTCCCGGGGTGCACGGGTAGCCGACCTTGTACTCGTTGCCGCACCCCTGCAGGCAAGGGTCGGACGGCGCGGGCGCTTCGGGACACGGGTGCTCGGTGGCGTCGTCGTCGTCGTCGTCCGCGGGCTCGGGGGCCGGCTCCACGCAGCCGGTGACGGACGCGAGCAGCAGCAGGACAGCAAGGAGGTGGCGCATGGCGGAGATCAGTCCGCCGTCCCGCCGTCTTCGTCGCAGATGAGCAGGCCGTTGCTCGCGGACGGGTAGTACAGGCTCACGGACGTGCACATCTCGGAGGGGAAGCGGATGTTGTCGGCCGTGCCGTTGTCGAAGTCGCAGCGCACGCGGAAGCGATCCCCGGCGTTCATGACGAACGGATCCTCGGCGGGCCAGATGTCGGTGGGCGGAAGGTCGCGGAACTCCGGCGTCCACTCCGGCACGTCGTAGATGACCTCCCAATCGCCGCCCGCAGGCTGGTGGCTGATGTCGATGGCCTGCCCCCACTCGTGCATGTGGCCCAGCAGGTTGACCATGTTGTAGGGCGTGTCGCTGGCCGGCAGCTGGCAGGTCACCTCGGCCGAGGACTGCCCGGGGGCCAGATCCAGACCGCCGTGGTTCAGGATCAGGTAGCTGGCCTCGATGGGGTCGGCGCCCTGAAAAAAGCCCAGGTGCACGATGTCACGCACCAGCAGCTCCTGGGCGGTGTAGTTGATGTAGTGGCTCTGGATGACCACGTTGGCCCCGGCCCGCACCCGCACCGCGTAGCCGTCGGGCAGGTAGCTCGCGTCGCCGGGCTCCGGCAGCACCAGGGGCTCCAGGGACTGCATGGACTCGATGTTGGTGCAGTCGAAGCTGTAGCCCGGCTCGAACGGCACCTGGGCGCCCAGGGCCACCAGGTGGTGCCCGCCCTCTTCGTGCTGCCAGCCGCGGAAGCTGTTGATGAACACGTCCTCGGCGGGAGACCAGGCGGCCACCTGGCACCACATGACCTCGGACCCGGGGGGCACGGTGAAGTCGTCCATGACGATCTGCACCCCCTCGGAGGCGGCGGGCGCGTCGGGGATCTCCACCCTGCGGTCGAGCACGTCGTCCCCCAGGTCCTCGGGAGCCGTGGGGCATCCGGCGAGGCCGGCGGTCAGGGCGAGCAGCGCGGTCACGGAGCGGGGGCAGCGGCGGATCATGGAGCGTCCTCGGCGTCGGGCTCGTGGAATCCCCGACGTGCGAAACCTAGCAGCGGGAGGCGGTCGTTGCCCCAGAAGAGTGCGGGCGCGGGCCCGCCCGGGTCGAGCACGAACGTGGGGGCGCCGAACACGCCCTGGGCGACGGCCTCGTCGGTCGCCTCGAAGAGCAGGTGCTTGACCTCGACGGTCGCGCAGGCCGCGACGATCCGCGCGCCGGGCAGGCCCACCTCGTCGCAGCACGCAGCCACCAGGGCCGGGTCCGACGGATCGGCGTCCTGGGCCCAGCACAGCGCGAACAGGCGCCGGATCAGCGCGTCCGACCGGTCGGCCAAGTCCGGGGTCGCCAGCACGAACAGCGTCGCGCGAAGGGCCAGCACGGTGCGCAGCGGGAAGCGGATCGGCCACACCAGGGGCACGCCCGCCTCGGCGGCCTGGCGGCGCATGTCCGCCTCGTACCAGGCGCGCTTGGCGGGGTTGAACGTGCTCAGGGGCACCACCGGCCCTCCCAGGGCCTTGAACACCGCCCCAAGCAGCATGGGGCGCCACCGCACCGCGTCCCCCAGGAAGGCGCGGGCGCGCGACACACCGAGGTACGCGAACGGCGAGGAGTAGTCGAACCACACATCCACGGGCGGGCCCGAGCCGGGCGGCGGCGGAGACGGGGGGCTGTGTCCGAGGGCGCGGCTGACCGCGTCGAGCCGGTCCTGGCCCCAGAAGAGCTCGTCCCCTACCACCAGGGCCGGCGCCCCGAAGACCCCCGCCGCCAGGGCCTGGTCAGTGGCGGCGCGCAGGGCGTCCTTGATGGCCGGGGCCTGGGTCCGGGCGAGCAGCACGTCCGGGTGGAGGTCGGCGCGGTCCGGGGCAGGCACCGCCCCGAGCACGGCGCGCAGGGCGGCGGGGTCTCCCAGATCCACCCCATCCACCCAGTAGGCCCGGTACAGCGCGTGCATGAGGGGCAGCAGGTCCGCGCCCTGCTCCCGCACCACGAGCAGGCACCGAAGGGCCGTCACGGTGCGGAAGGGGTGCCCCGCGGGCATGGCGAAGGGCACGCCGAACAGCGCCGCGTGGCGGTGCATGTCGGCCAGGTTGTGGGCCGCCTTGGGAGCGCTCAGGGTCGCAGCCAGGTTCTGGGCCGCACCCAGGGCCGCG
This sequence comes from uncultured Pseudomonadota bacterium, assembly GCA_937891735.1. GTDB lineage: Bacteria > Myxococcota_A > UBA796 > UBA9615 > UBA9615 > JAGSHC01. The sequence continues at coordinate 14,519 of CALAGR010000148.1, forward strand.
AACACGCCGCCCAACAGGAAGGGCCGGGCGTCCAGGTGGGCCCCCGCCTCGGCGGCCACCCCCTCCACCTGGGTGCTCGCGAGGTACGCGAAGGGGCAGCTGAAGTCGAACCAGAAGGTCAGGGTGGGGGCCATGGGGGGCAGGGTAGCGAAACCTCTGGGAACCCCCACCGGGTCGTGATGTCGTGTACCGGCACCGTGCCTCCGCACAGGAGGAAGCCAAGAATGGACCGGAGGGAACCCCACCACGACGCCTCGCCGCCCGAGGCCAACGCACCCGATCAGTCAGCCCTTGAGCTGGCGCTCGCTTCGGGCCGCGGCGCGACCGATCTCGGTGTTGATCGCCGGGCGCCTCGCCTGCTCGAGGTCGCCCAGATCTGGTCGGACACGCTGCTGTCCGTCCGTCACTTCGGCGCCGGCCGGAGGACGATCACCGTCGGCGACCGAGCCACCCCCTGGCGCTTCGGCCTCAGCGGGGTGATCACCGCCGTCCTGCTCGTCGGCATCACCGGCTTCATGGTCAAGCACGCCACGCTGGACGAGCCCCCGCGCATTCCTCTGGAGGACGCCGCCCTCATCGCCACCTGGAGCGCCGAGGCGGACGCCGCCACGAAGGCGCGGGCCC
>CALAGR010000149.1 GCA_937891735.1 uncultured Pseudomonadota bacterium
CCAGCATGACGGCTCCTGCATCCATTGCCGGAAGGATGACAGGTCTCCGATCTTCATCATGGACGGGAGGTGTAGCCACGACGGGTGGCGAGTGACGATGCTCTTCGTGGCTACGAGGCCCAGGGAAGGTCGGCGAGCGGCGGGCCACGGGTCGGCACCGGGCCTTCGGTGTCCAGTGGCAGGCCCAGGTGCTCCAGGATCCCCTTCACCGCGTCGGGCTCGGTGACCTCCGCCAGGAGCCTCCTCGCGGAGTGATGCAGGGTGGCTTCGCGGGGGGCACGAACGCCCCGTCGCAGAAGCGTCGGCAAACCGCGTACGACGCGAGAACGCCGCAGGGCTGACCGGCGCTACTTCTTCGAGGCCTTCTTCTTGGAGGGCGCGGTCTTGCCGGGAGCGCCGTCGGGGCGGAAGCGGCCGGCGTCGTCGAGGTAGGCGGGCAGGACGTGTCCGTCGGCGTCGAGCTTGCCGTCGAGCTGGGTGGCGGCTGCGTCGATCTCGAAACTGGCTCCGTCGAGCACCGCGCCATCGAAACGTGCGTCGACCAGCGAACAGTTGGTGAATACCGCATTCCGCAGCACTGCACCACGGAAGTCGCTCTTGAAGAGGAAGGCCGTCAAGAACTGGGCGCCCGTCCAGTCGCTCTCTCGTCCGTCGAGCCCACAGAGGTTCGAGTTGCCGATCAGGGCCGAGATGCGTACGCCTGAAAACACGCCGTTCCTCATGTCAGCGAGTACCAGGGTGCGGTCGCTGTCGAACGTTCCGCCCTCGACACGCAGTCCCGGAGCCTGGGTCCGGTGGAGGACCTCTTCGAGCTCCTCCGGCTGAGGATCGACGAGGACCATCCGTCCCGTGAGCCGCTCTTCGAACAGATCGCCCCCCGCGACAAGGCGGAGCATGTCCTGCAACTCCTCCCATCGACCGTCACAGGTCGCCATGAGATCCAGTCGCTCGCCCCGCTCCTCCGCCGCTCGGCCGGCGGTCGCTGTCGCGTTGAACAGCGCGTTCGCCGTCACGCTTGTCAGGCGGTCGTCCCACTCCCGCGCCACCCGCAGGCTCGTCTCCGCGTCGACCTCGTCGAGCAGCCGCGGAACCAGCTCCAGAAGCCGCTCCTGTGTCTCGATGAGCCCATCCCCGGCCGCCGTGCGACCAGACAGGAACCCGGGCCAGTCGGCCAGCATGTCGGGCAGCCATCGCTCGACCTCCATCGGGACCATCGACGGGCCGAACGCCTCGATGAACGCCTCCGCCGCCGCGGCCTCGCTGAGGACCCGGTGCTGCTCCCCGAAGGGGTCCGTCGTCATCGTCGTCAGGCTGTGGACGACGCCGGCCAGGTGCTCAGCGGCCAGGTACTCGCCGAAGGACTTGTGGGTGAACTCCCACTCGTCCTCGCTCACCCGGCGGAAGTAGGACGCCAGCAGCGTGCCCCGGGCGAGCTCCACGACCTGTTCCGCGTCGACTCCGGACAGGTTGGCGTCGATCGCGCGATCCAGATCGTCCCGTCCGACCTGCGACGCCCCGCGGACCATCGCCACCCACCCCGCGACGCCCAGCAGCCGCCGCAACCGGCCCGCCGTCAGGCCCGCGCCCGGTCGGTCCGCGACGTAGCGAGCGCAGAGCTCCGACACGATCTGCTGGAAGAGCCGCGCCGGGGTCGCGTCGCTCGCCGCGGGCAGCTCCACCCCCTCGCGCTGCAGGTGCGCGAGCAGGTAGAGAAGCAGCGGCTGCCGCACCAGCGGATCGATTCCCGAGGCCTCCTCCGACAGGTGCGCCGTCGCGTCGAAGACCGCTCCCGTCGCCGCCTCCCAGCGTGCGCACCACGCGCGGACCTGCCCCTCGTCGAAGTCGAGCAGACGCAGGACCGATGAGCCCCGCGGGAACGACGTCTCGCTCGTCAGCAGCGTGTCCCGCCCGGTCAGCACGAGCCGCAGGCCCAGCTCCCGAGCGAGCTCCCTCGCTTGCAAGAAGAAGCCCTGGTGGCCCTCTCGCCCCACGCTGCTCAGCTCGTCGAAGCCGTCTAGCACCAGCACGACGTCCGGCGCCTGCTCGAAGCGCTGCGCGAGATCATCGAGGGTCGCCTCGGCGCCGGCAGCGCGCAGGTGTTCGCGGATCTGCTCGTCGAGCGGCCGCTCAGTGACGATCTTTCGCAGCGGGAGGAACACCGGGTGCCACCGCTCCGATTGCGCGAGGCGAGCAGCCAGCATTCGTGCGAACGACGACTTCCCGATGCCAGGCAGGCCGACGACGAAGACAGGCTCCGGCCCATCCTCCAGGAGCCGCAGGACCCGCGCGATCGCGTCGACGCCGGTCTCGTCCGGCTCCACTCGGGCCGACTCCAGCAGGCGGTGCCGCGCGGTCTCGTACGCGCACTTCCGAAGCTCGAACCGCGCCGGCACGTAGATGTCCCCCAGCGCCACTGCGGACTCGTCGCCGAACACCGGCTGCCGGCCCAGCTCCGCGACCGTGGCCTTGTACGTGTCCCACTCGGTCGAGGCGGCGGGCGGCATGCTGAACGGCATCGCCTTGGAGAGCGCCTGCCGAGCGGTCGGCCGCGCCTCCAGCAAGGCGGCGAGCGAGACGATGTGCTCGATCTGTGCGTTCTTCAGCGGCGTGCCCTGGAGCGCGCTGATCCGGCTCTCAGCGGGAATCGCCAGGACCGCGCCCAACGCCCGCAGCTCGGGGCGCTCGCCGGCCAGCCGGATCGTGCGGTCCGAACGCTCAGCCTCCGTGCTCGACGCGAGCTCCTCCAGCCCGGCGCGGATCGAGACGTGCCGCCGGGCGACCCGCTGGAGGTCTCGCAGCTGGGAATGCAGGTTTGAGCGATTCACGATGACGCGCTGACCTTGTCGCGGATCGCCTCGAGGTACAGCGGATCGATGGAGCACCGATCCGGGGCGTTCGGAAGCGGCTTGAGCACGTGCAGCCAGAGCTTGCTCCGCCGGAGCAGCGCAAGGTCGTCCCCGCTCAGCTGGAGCTCGATGTGTCCGCGCCGCACCTCGTCGTAGACCTTGCCGAGCACCTGCTGCTCGCCCGGGTGCCGCCACAGGGTGTCCAGTTCCTCGTCGATCCAGGTGCGGATCTCTCGCACTCCGACCTTCCCGTCACGGAGGTAGAAGCGGCGGTTCAGCTGGTGGCAGCGCTGTAGGAACATGCCCACGCGTCCGTCCGCGCCATCCAGGAGCCACCGCAGCGCCGTCGGCGAAAAGACCGCCTCGCCGTCGTTGTACGCGTCCATTCGCAGCTGGTAGACGGCCTTCATGTCTGCATCACCGAAGGGTCGGACCTCGACGAAGTCGATGAGGTCCTTCTCCCGGCCGTTCCAGTAGGCGCTCCGGACCGTCGCCATCACGACGATCGACGGCGACGCAGCGACGAACTTCAGGGCGCTCACCAGCTCCGAGGTGGCGGCCCAGCCGTCCGACTGAGTCGAGAGCAGATCCTGGTCGTCAACGAGGATCAGCAGCGGACCTCCGAGCAGCTCGGAGATGGCCTCCCCCATCCACTTGCAGAAGACGGCGAGCTGGGAGCCTCTCGGAGCGCGCAGGATCCGCTTCTCGCTGGCCGTCGTCTCTTCGCCGTACTCGGCGGTGAACCCAAGCTCGGTGAACGTAGGTGTCAGCGCCATCGTCGCGGACGCCTTGCTGAACAGCCTCCTACCGACGCCCAGCTCTATCTGGTCCACCTCACCGAAGATGAGGGGAATCACCAGAGAGGAGAACTCGACGAAGTCGTCGAAGATCCCCTTCAGGATCGGGTGGCTCCGGTCCCACTCGTCCAACCCCCGGAGCTGCACCGACAGCTCCCCGAACAGGTCGACGAGCAGGTTCTGGGCAGTCTCCCGCTGGTTCGCGTTGATGATGACGCTCAGGCCCAGGAGCGCATCCGTCGCGTCGAACAGCATCCTCCTGGCGAAGTGTGATTTGCCCGTGCGGGTGTCGCCGTGGATGGCGAGGATCTTCGTCGCCGCCAGGTGAGCGCGAAGCTGTCGCGCGGCCCAGCTCAGCTCTCCCTTTCGATTGTGGAAGAGCGCCTGAGCCGCCTCGTCGCTCTCGGGCGGGTTCGAGTCGAAGAGCAGGATCTGGTTGTTCGCGGGCACGTCAGGAGCCTACCGCGGCCTGATCGCCCTTGTCCCAACCACTCCCTGGTTGCTCGGGTCTCACGTTCCCTTTGCATGCCTGCGTAGTCGCGGGTCTCACTTCACGAGCCGGGATGACCACCCGGCAGCCGCGAAACCCTTTGAACCGCCGCGGCTTTTCCTGAAGGAGACGACATGCGCCGCTTCACGACCCTGACCGCGATTGCCCTGACCACCCTGGTCCTCCTCGCCGGCTGCGAGCCCTCCGACTCGGAGGATGACGGCGTCCTGGACATGGCGCAGTTGGCGAGCACCTTCGCCTCCAGCACCGCCGCGACCGACGAGGACGCCGACCTCGCCCCCGGCACCATCGAAAAGAGTGGGCGGCGGCGGTGCGCGCCCTCCGTCGGGCCGGGCACCTGGACCTCGCCGAGAAGGCCACCCAGGTCTGCTTCACGCGCGGCGAGTGCGCTCGCGGGTGGCGCGGCTGCTGGGGCTGCTGCGCGAGCTGGGGGCGGACCGGAGCGCTGCGCCCCTGCTCCTGGCGCTCGATGCGGCGCTCCACGAGACCACGGCGGAGGCTCGGTCTGATAGCGGAAATGGTGTCAACTCACGGCCTGGGGGGAGCGTGATTGGTGGCGTGATTGGCGTCGCCAGGGAGGTCATGAACTCCATCCTTCGACCGCCAAGGCCGCCTCGGGAGGCCGATTGCCCCCCGGTGGGCGCAGCTCGGCGTCCTCGACCGACCGCTGGACGCGGTGGCGAGTGACGATGCTCTTCGTGGCTACGAGGCCCAGGGGAGGTCGGCGAGCGGCGGGCCACGGGTCGGCACCGGGCCTTCGGTGTCCAGTGGCAGGCCCAGGTGCTCCAGGATCCCCTTCACCGCGTCGGCCCCGGTGACCTCCGCGAGGATCCTCCTGGCGTTGCCGCACCTTGCGCACCGCAGGACCTGGACCCGGAACGCCTGGCGGAGGAACTGCGACCAGGGCGTGCGGTCCTTCGGGATGACGTACGCGCGCCACTTCGCCGCCGGCGCCAGCACGCCCATGAACTCGTGAGGGTCGAACAACAGCGCCGTCTTCCCGAAGCCGCAGCCCGCTCCGCGCGTGCATTCGCTTGCGGCGCCCCTCCGGTACCGCCTCCAAAGGGCGAGACGGCGCGCCCACCCGACGGACCGGCCGGCCGGTGCGCGGACCGGTCGCCACCCGCAGCGCGATCGAGGCCCGCAACCCGCGCTCGACCAGCAGGCGCGTGACCTTCAAGTGGAGGTGTGCTCTCCCGGCACCCGCCTCGGCTTCGGCGGCGCCGCCGGCTCCGCGTCGGTAGTGTGGGGCGATGGCGCGCTACATGACGAAGAAGGGCTACGACGCGATCCTCGCGGAGCTGGATCGGATCTGGCATGTGGAGCGCCCCGAGGTCGTGCGCGAGGTGAGCTCGGCGGCCGACCTGGGCGACCGCTCCGAGAACGCCGCCTACATCTACGGCAAGCAGCGGCTGCGCAAGCTCGACAGCCGCATGCGCTTCCTGCGGCGCCAGGTGGACGCCGTGCAGCCGGTGGACGAAACGACCATCGCCACCACCCCCCACCTGCGGTTCGGCGGCATCGTCGAGGTGGAGCGGGAGGACGGGGAGCGTTTCACGTGGCGGCTGGTGGACAGGGACGAGAGCGAGCCGAAGCGCGGCCGGATTTCGATCCAGTCCCCCGTGGGCAGCGCGCTGTGCAACAAGCGCGTCGGGGACGTCATCGAGGTGAAGACGCCCGCGGGCGCCACCGAGTACGAGATCCTCGTGGTGCGCTACGGCGCGGACGGCCCGTAGCGCCATGAGCCGACCCAAGCGCGTGCTGCTGTGGCTCCTGGGGCTGTCGATGATGGCGGTCGGAGCGCTGCACTTCGCGCATCCCGAGCCGTTCATGGTGATCGTGCCGCCGCCTCTTCCACCGCGGGCCACGGTCTACCTGTCGGGCGTGTTCGAGGTCCTTGGAGGCCTCGGCGTGCTGATCCCTGTCACCCGTCGCGCCGCCGCGTGGGGGCTCATCGCGCTGTACCTGGCGGTGTTCCCGGCGAACATCTACATGGCGATCAACGGGATCCAGCTCGATCCCGCCAACCCGATGCCCGAGTGGGCGGGATGGGCGCGGCTGCCGTTCCAGGCGCTCTTCATCGCGTGGGCCTGGTGGTACACGCGACGGGACGATCAGTTGGCCCAGGCCCGCAGGTCGTAGCGGTTTCCGGGGCTCGGATCGCCCTTGTACAGATACACGTCGATGAAGACCGGCCCGGTCTGGCTGGCGGTCCACACCACGCTCTCGTTGTCGTCGCCGCTCGTGCCCGCGCCCGGGGCCACCTCGACCAGATCACGGTCGAGCAGACGCATGTCGATGTCGCCCCCGGCGTGGATGAAGGTCAGATCGACCTGCACCTGCTGCCCCGCGTTCACCGGCAGCACGAACCAGTCGTGGTCTGCGGCGCAAGCCTGCAAGCCCTCGAGCGCGCCCCCGCCGGGCAGGGCCGTGGGGTTGTCGGAGTCGTCGTTGTCTTCGGACGCGTCGTCCTGGCAGGCGGGCGGGTCGACAGAGTCGTCGTCGTCGCCGGGGGCCGGCGGCTCGCAGTCCCCGGCATCCCAGGAGTACAGGGGGCACATCAGCGCAGGGTCGCAGTCGCCGTCCCCGAGCCAGCTGTAGGGCACCTCGGTGTCCTCGCCGTCGTAGCCGGGGCAGACAGGGAGGGCGCGGCTCAGCTTCTCGTCCACGGTCCAGGACATGTCGAGCTCGAGGCGGTCCGCTCCCGTGACCGGATCGCTCAGCCCGTCCGCGACGACGCGCCCGATGTACGGGTCCCCGTCCCAGGAGCCCGTGCCGATGTCCTTCCAGGCCGCGAAGCTCTTGGGCTCCCTCCAGTCGAACAGATGCACGTTGGCGCCGGAGTCCGACTCCGACAGGCCGATGGGCGTGCTGCCCAGCACCACGGTCGGCTGCCAGCTGCTCTCGATGACCTGGGGCGACAGCACGAACGCGAGGGCGGCGGTGGTGTTGCTGCCTGTCTCGAACTTCTCGCACTTGTAGCAGCTGGGGGCCGCGTCCCCGACGTTGGACAGCTCCTAGGTCGTGGAGCAGTCCGCGGCGGTCCGGGTCAGCGTGCCCGTGACCTCGAAGTCCTCGGGCCCGCGGCGGGTGAAGGAGTCGTCCCATTCGGGGATGCAGGAGGTCGCGCCGAGCAGCAGCGCGCCGAAGAGCAGGGGTCGCAGGGTGTTCATCACCACCTCCCCACGACGCCGACGGCAGCCCCGTCGGGCCCGGCGCCCATCCACGGCAGCACCTGGGCGGCGCGCGCGGGGGTGTCGACCTGGGTCGTCTTCTTGATCCTGGCGGCCTGGAGCAGGCCCGTGACGAGGCCGGTGACGGCCAGCCCCGCCCCGGCGCCGGTGATGACCAGCCCCGTGATGTGGGTCGCGCGTTGGTTGTCGTACTGGCTGAAGCTGCCCCAGTAGTAGCCGTGGGCCTTCTCGCGCTCGATCCGCGCCCAGGCGGAGACAGCGGTCGCGGCCCCGCCGGCGGCGAGCACACCTCCTCCCACCAGCAGGATCGTGGGCACCGGGGAGACCCGGACCTCCAGCTTCTGTTCGAGACGGGCGATGGCCTCCCCGACGGCGGGCTCCGGGGCGATGCCGGTGCTCAGGCTCTGGTAGGCGCGAAGCATCGCCAGGGCCTCCTTCTCGCGGCCGAGCTGCTCCAGGGCGAAGCCCTTGACCTTGAACGCCTCCCGCTGCGCCGGGTCGAGTCGGAGCGCCGAGTCGCAGGCGCTGACCGACCGGTCGAAGATGCCGTTGGCAAAGTCCTCCTTGGCCAACTCCACCTGTCGCCGGGCCTCGTCCTGGAGCTCGCCGGCGCGCGCGGCGCCCGCCATGAGCAGCACCGCAAGGAACCCACAAAGCACCAGTCGCATCGCCACCTCCACCCGCTGAAGGGCACGAGCTTAGACGCCGACGCGCACCGCCGGGTGGTCCTCGGCGTCGCGCCGGAGCCGCAGGTCCGCGACGTAGCCCGCCAGGTCGATGCCGTCGGCGCCGTCGAACGGCTCGTGCAGGACCTGCACCCCGGTCATCCGGTCGGGGCGGAAGTTGCGGTACGCCTCGCGCAGCTCGCACCACGCCGCCAGCGACCAGGCGTTGCCCCAGAAGTACAGGCCCAGGGGGCGCACCACCCGCTCGCTCGACTCGCCGTCCGCCCGGACGTAGGCGAACGACAGCCGCCGTCGCTCCGCGGTCGCCTGCCGGAGCAGCTGCAGACCCCGGGCCCGCTCCGCGTGCCAGGGCATCGCGGGCGCGAACAGGGCGGTGTCCTGCAGGACCCGGCGCAGGGGCCCCGGGAGCACCGCCTCGACCTTCGTCATGGCCGACCGCGCGGCCCGGGCCATCTCCGGATCGCCGAACGCCTCGGCCATGCGGGCGCCGATGACCAGCGCCTCGATCTCGTCGCTGTTGAACGTCAGTGGCGGCAACTCGAACCCTCGCTCCAGCCGATAGCCCACCCCCGCCTCGCCCCGCACCGGGATCCCCGAGCGCTGCAGATCCGCGATGTCGCGGTACACGGTCCGCTTGCTGATCCGCAGCTCCGCGGCGATCAGATCGGCCGTGGTCATGCGCTTGTTGCGCAGCAGCTGGACCAGTTGAAACAGGCGATCTGCGCGACGCATTCTCTCCTCCGGCGGCCGGTCGGCCGGATCCATCCTGACACCGTCGTGTCATGTGACGCGGGCCAGGGGCCCCGAGTTGCTAGATTCCAGCGCGTGCCTCGCCTCTTCGCCCTGCTGCTCTGCCTGCCCTTGTCCGGCTGCCTCCTCCAAGGCAACTGGATCCCCACGATCTGGGGCGGCGCCGTGCTGGAGGCCGGCACCGTGCAGTCCGAGGACGGCTGCACCGCCACCGTCGATGCGTTCGTCGTGTCGGTCCTGCAGGGCGCGCTGCTCACCCCGGAGGGCACCGCGTCCGCGGTCCTGCACGGCGGGCAGCTCTTCGATCTGGTGCCGCCGGGTCCGCAGAGCATGGCCAGCATCGACGTGCGCAAGGGCCCCTACCCCGAGACCGTGTTCTTCCTGGGTCCCGCCGAGGAGCCCGGCCCCAACACGTTCGTGGGCCGCGGCAAGCTCGTCGGCACCGACAACGCGGCGTCCGACCTCAACCCCGTGCTCGGCAACGCGACCGAAGCCCAGCGGGACGCGATGATCGCGGCCGGCGCGACGGCCCTGGTCGAGGGAACCCTGACCTGCGTCTCTGGTGGAGTGCAGGAGGCCCGTGCCTTCCGCTGGCTGCTCGTGGATGACGAGGGGCTGCTCCGCTGCGCGGGCCCGTCCCTGGAGATCGAGGGCGGCTCCTTCGGCGCGAGCGTGTTGACGGCGGCGGGCGAGCGGCTGTTCCCGGATCCTGAAGACGGCTCGATGTTGCCGCTGTGGTCGGCGGGCGCGGACGGGGTGATCCTGCTCGAGGACGTGGACGCGGCGGGCCTGCAGACCCCGCTGCGGGACCGCCTCAGGTCGCTCTTCTCGTCCGAAGCGCCCTGCACCTGGGAGGCGCTCGACCCGCTCTGAGGGCGGCGGGCGCCTCGTCGGTCACGCGGGGGCGTCTGCGGGAGCGTCCGGGGGGTCCGTCTCCGGGGCATCGATGACCTCGGCCGCTTCGGGCTTCGGCTCGCCTCGAACCACAAGGATCGCGAGCAGGATCGCGCCCGTCACGATGGCCATGTCCGCCACGTTGAACGTCGGGTAGTGCTTGCCGCCGGCGATCTTGGTGAAGAACGTGGCGAGGAACCCCGAGTCTGCGTACACGTCCAGGAAGTCAGTGACCTCCCGAAAGCGGATCCGGTCGATCAGGTTGCCGATGGCCCCGCCCCCCAGTGAGCCCAGGGCGATGGCGGACCAGATGTCCGCCTTCGGCAGCTTGATCGTCATCCAGACCATCACGCCCAGGGCCAGGAAACCCATCAGGATCAGGAACGTCATGCCCCAGGCCTGGTCACCGAACAGGGACCAGGCGGCGCCCTTGTTCGTGCGGTGCCAGATGCGGAACAGCCCCGGAATCACCATGATGTGGTCGTTCACGGCGAGGTTCGCCCGAATCCAGGTCTTGCTGATGATGTCCAGAATGAGCAGCGGGATCGAGATGATCAGGAAGATCTTGAGCGGTCGTTGCATGGTCTCCTCGGGGCGATCAGAACGCGTTGGGCAGTCGCCGGTCCCGCTCGGAACGCCGGAAGATACACGACCCTTCCGGGCCTCGGGGCGCCCGGAAGTCCCCCGGGAGGCTGCGTGTTGAAGTGGACCGTGGCCCTCGTCGCCCTCCTCGCAGGGGCCGCGCTGCTCTTCGTGCCCGTCGGAGGGGACGGCCCGGCGCCCTCCGTCACGGTGGCCCGGGGCGACACGCTGGGGCGACTCGCGCAGCGCGCGGGGGTCTCGGTGGACGACCTGCGTCGCTGGAACGCCCTGGACGGCGACCTGATCCAGGTCGGTCAGGACCTGGCGGTGGGCCCGACGACTCCCGGGGAGCCCGCCTGGAGGGTCCTGCTGGCCCGGATCCGGGGTCCCGCGGTGGAGCCCGAGGTGGTGCCGGAGGTGGCCGCCGACGCCGCTCCCCCCGCCCGCCGCCGACCCCGGC
>CALAGR010000150.1 GCA_937891735.1 uncultured Pseudomonadota bacterium
CTGGTCCGCCTCGGCGGTCCACCCCGCCGTGCTCAGCAACGGATCCACGGTCACCGGGTAGCTCGCGCCCTCATCATCGACCTCGACGCGGAGCCCGTCGATCCTCGCCGCGAGCACCCGCCCGTCGGCATCCCAGGCCGTCACGCCGCCATAGCGCATGCGTGCGGCGCCGGAGACCAGCACGACGACGTCGCTGTCGTCCTCGACGGTCGCTCCCTGCACGCCGATCTCGATGGTCAGCAGCCCATCACCCCGCGGCCGCTCAGCCAGCGTCCAGCCCTGCTCCAGCCCGTCGGGCCGATTCGCCCACCACTCGACCAGTCCGTCGCCGGCACGCTCGACGCGGCGCAGGCACTCGCCCCGCACATCGAGGCGCTCCGTCCGGTCGCACTCGCCTGCCGTCGCCTCTCCGAGGTCCGCCGGCTGCATCACTCCGGGGCGCCCCCAGGCCGTCGTCGTCAGCGTGACCGCGAACGATCCCAGGCGTTCGTTCAGCACGCCCCCAGCATCGCGATCTTCGACGCGAAGCCCACCGTCCACGAAGCGTGCTCTCAAGGCCTGGCCGCGGTTGCCGAAGGACAGAGCGCCGGCCTGCTCCTGAACCTGGTACTCGCTGGCGGCGATGCGCTCCTGGGTCGAGGCCGTCCAGTTGTCGGAGGGCGCCTCGCCTGTGCCTTCGACTTTGCCGGCGATCACATCGACCCCGCTCTTCGCAGGCTCGTCCGCGCCCTGGGCCGGCCGGGGGCCAGGTGCCTCAGCGCAGCCGCTGAGCAGCATCGCCACCAGCCCGACGGTGGTCGTCCCGATTCGCGCCGCGTTCGTTCGCATCACTCCCCCTGAGCAGTCCCTCGACCCGAGGCCGTGGGCCGGTGGGTCGCACACATCGACTCTACGTCAACGCGCGGCGCTGGACGGGCGGGTGGCTGATGCTGTCACCCACGCACAGCAGAGCCGCGGTAAGCGCGAGAGGTTGTCGGGAGACCCTCCCCACGAGTTGTGCGCACTGTGCGCGCAAATGGGCCGATCTGGCCGATCCTGGCCGATCTTCCGCCGCCTAACTGGCTGTATTCATTGGCCCAGACCCGCCCGAGCTTCTACGACCTCAACACCTGTCAGTAGGGCGCTGGGGCTCGAGCCGATCAGGCCGAGCACCCGGTCGTCGTCGTCGAGGTAGCCCAGGGCGGCCGCGTCCATTGGATCGGTCCAAATCCGCGCGTCGATGCCGGGGATGCAGTCTGCGCCGCCGTTCACGCGCCGCGGATCTCGTCGCAGGGAACCGCGCACCCCTCGGTCGAGTCGATGACGATGCCCTGGTTGTTGATCCCGCTGTTCCAGACCCGCGCGCCGGGGTGGTGAACGCTCCAGGCGAACCAGAAGCCGGTCACGCCCGAGTGCAGGCCAGGCGCACGCTTCCTTGAGGAGCAGGACCTCGCGGTAGGCGTGGGGGAGCTCGCCCATCGAGCGCGAACGCATTCAGCCATCCGACCGGCGTCCAGCTGATCCTCGGACCTGCTCGCAGACCCGTCGGCCCAGCCGCCGCGGGCGTTGAAGTAGCTCGCCTCCGGGTCGTCGTCCGGCAGGTGAACGTACCGCTTGCCACGGCGCAGCTCGTCGATGGTGCGGTAGTGCCCGATGCGAACCAGCCAGGTCTTCAGGCTCGAGCGGCCGTCGAGCTTCGCGACCGAGTTGTAGGCCGAGACAAGTGAGTCCTGGACGACGTCTTCGGCGATGCTGCGGTTCTTGAGCATGCGGGTCGCGGACCGCGCAGGTGTCGGTTCGCCGTACTCGGAGAAGACGGACTTCCAGGCCGCCCCGTTGCCGGAGCGCAAGGCCTCGATCGAGGGCTCAGCGCTCATTGAACTTGCCACTGGGTTCCAGCACCCACGGCGCCGGCGTCCGCCGCGCGGCCACCCAGGGGAACGGCCTACAGCTCCCACAGCACGGCCTCCGGATGCGCCCGCTTCCAGGCGAACCAGTACATGCGGCGCGCATCGATTCGCTGGCCCTGCAGGTCGGTGACCCCCGACCGACTGAAGAGGAGCCGCTGGCCTGCGAACTCCAACTCCACGGTGCCGTCGGCCGGCAGCGCCTCGAAGCGCACCGCGAGCGCGTGCCCATTGGCGGCGACCCCCAGGATCTCCTCCTTGGGTGGGAGCACGCCGCCCCCACCGGTGCCGAACACGCTGGCGTCGTCCTTGCGCGCCCGGTAGTCGACGTAGATGTCCTGCATGCCGCGACCCAACAAGGAGTGCCGCTTCTTCAGCACAGTTGCGTCGGGGTACAGAGCCTCCGCTTCGGCCCAGCTCATCTTCTGGCTGGGCAGCGCCTTCATCTGCAGGCCCTGCTCGCTGCGCGGCCCGACCACCGCGCGTCCGTCGTGCTGGGTCCACAGCGAGTGGGTCTCCCGGTCGCGCATCACCAGCGCGTCACGCCAGAGCTTCCCTGACACCGTCAGCTCCAGGACCCGCTTGTTTCCGTCGGCGTCCACCGTGTCCCGGGCGTAGACCACGCCCGCATCGACAAGCGGTCACCAGGTGACTGCGATGGGCGTCTCCCCCACCCAGTCGTTGACGATCTCGTGGGCGTTGAGCGACCAGGTGGAGTAGATGCGGGTCTGGCCGTCCTGCTGGTAGACGATGACGGCCTCGTGGGGCTGCATCTCCGGGCCGGCCTGCTCGACATCGACCCACTTCGGGTCGTCGATGGACGGGATCGCGCCCGGGGGGGTGATCCGGTACATGGGATCCCCCTCGACGAGGTCGCCAGCCCGGTGGCTCTGGTCGGTGTTGATGAAATTCTTCGGGATGGCCATGCAGCCACCCAGCAGCAGGGTCACGAGGGTGGAGGACAGCAGCGTCGCGGGCTGGCTCATCGGTGCTCCCGAGCGGTGGGCTCGGTGTGCAGACGCGCCGGGGGCTGCTTCGTTACGCCGCGTCAGCGTCGTTGGCTAGAAGCGGCCGCTCAGGCTGAAGGCCGCGCCCGTGGCCGTCGCTGGCGCTCCCGCCCGCGCCGTCAGCACGGGGCTGACCGAGGCGCCGGCCGGGTAGATCCGCAGCCGCGCCGCGGCCTGCGCGCGTTTGCCGTACAGGCGGTTCCAGCCGACGATCCCCGAGACCTGGTTGACCGTGACGCCGATGGCGTACGGCACGAGGATCGAGGTCACGGCGAAGGGCTCCTTCCAGCGCACGTTGGCGCCGAGCCCGTACACCGCCCCTGCGCCGAGGGCCACCGAGCCCACGAGGGACACGATGAAGCCGGGAACGTCGTGCAGGTAGGCCGAGTTGAGGCCGGGCACCGGGGCGAACCCCAGCGCGATGGCGATGCCGAGGTCCGGGCTGGTGCCTGTGGGGCGGGGCGGGATGGTGCGTACGACGGTCATCCGGCCTCCTGCCGGCACCGGTCCGGCGGCGACCTCGGGCTCGACGGCCTCCGGCTCGACCACGGGCTCGGCGACCACCGCGGGCTCGGCGACCACCGCGGGCTCGACCACCACGGGCTCGACGGCCTCCGGCTCCTTCGCTGCATCCGGCTCTGCGTCGGCCACCGCCGCGAACGCGGGCCCGTCCGCCACGGCCTTGGCGAGCTCGGCGACGTCCGTGGTCGGGGTGATGGCGATCGCGGAGAACGCTGCGCGGATCAGGTGGGGCGCGAGCTCCAGCCGCCGTCCCGCGAGGGGCGCGGAGCCCTTTCCGAGCTTGCCGCCCGAGCTGATCACGAAGCCCTCGAGGGTCACCGCCGGTCCGTCGGAGAGCCGCGGCACGATCAAGAGCGTGGCCCCCGTCGCCTTGGCCTTCGGCTGCAGGCACGCCAGGTCCGCGCGGCACCCCAGGAGCTGGAACCCCTGGTCCCCCAGGGCGGTCGCCCACGCGTCCGGGGACGTCACGACCGTGTTCGGGATCGCCGACACCGCCTCGTGCAGCCACGAGTCCAGGCGCGCCGCCTCCTTGATGAGGCTGTCCGGTCCCACGCTGGGGGCGAGCAGGATCCCCAGCGGCGCGATCGCGGGCGAGGGCCCCTCGACCACGCCGATCTCCAGCAGGTGCTCGTACCGCACCAGCGTGGTTCCCTGGGGAACGCCGATGATCATGCCCTCGGCGGTCGATTCGACGACCTGGCCGATGAGCGAGCGGCCGTCGGCGAGCTTGAGCATGCGGTAGTCGCTGTCCTGCGCGATCGCGAGGGTGGGAGCGAGGAGCAGCAGCAACGTGAGGACAGCGAGGGCGCGTAGAGACATCCTCGGCACAATAGCGCAGCCGTGGTGCGCGAACATGGCCGCGCTCGAGGGCTAGAATCCGCGACCATGCCCAGCAACTCCAATCTGATCACGCTCTCCATCCGCCGGGCCGTCGCCGAAGGCATGCCCGCGGATGTTCGGGGCTCCGTTCCTGTCTCCCGTTCGCACGTCCTTGCGCGCGCCGAGGCCCTCTCCCGCGCTGCACAGGTCCTCGACGGGCTGCAGGAGCAGGGGCGCGCCGGCTTCCTGCGCATCGACCGGCAGGGCTGGGGGCTGGACCAGGCCGTCGCCGTGGCGGATCGACTGCGGGCCGTGACGGACACGTTGCTCGTGCTCGGGATCGGCGGCTCCAGCCTCGGTGCGATGGCCCTGGACGGCGCCCTCGGGCCGACGTGCGCCGATCCGCATCGCCTCGTCGTGCTCGACACCATCGACCCGTTCACCGTGGTGCAGACGCTGCAGGGCCTCGATCCTGCGCGCACGGCGGTGGCCGTCATCTCGAAGTCCGGCGGGACCATCGAGA